>DASSSH010000069.1:0-22703 GCA_035708525.1 Candidatus Methylomirabilota bacterium | reverse complement strand
ACCTAGTAGCTGGCGCAGTAGCAGGATCTTACTACCACGCTGCTACCAAACTACGGCGAACCAGGGCTATTGACCTTGTCTCACCACGAGCGCGTCGACGGCCGTCACCCCTTGGCCCTCGGCGTGCACGATCAACGGGTTGACATCAAGCTCCGCGATGGCCTGGCCGGAGTCAGTGGCCAGCCGCGATAGGGCCAAGAGCGCATCGACCAGCGCGTCCAGGTCCGCCGGGGGGCGCCCGCGGATCCCACGGAGGATACGCGCCCCACGGAGCGAACGCACCATGTCGAGGGCATCGCCGCGCGTGAGCGGCGCCGCGCGGAACGCCACATCCTCCAGGACCTCCACGAAGACGCCTCCGAGCCCCACCATCACCAGGGGGCCGAAGTGCGGGTCACGGTGAATGCCTACTACCATCTCGGTGCCGCCGGGCACCATCTCCTGAGCGAGCACGCCCAGGATCCTGGCGTCGGGCCGCCGGGTGCGCACGACGGCAAGGATTTCGTCGAAAGCGCGGAGGACGGAGGCACGGCCAGACACGTCGAGGCGGACGCCGCCCGCGTCGGTCTTGTGGGGGAGGTCCGGCGACTCGATCTTGAGTGCAAGCGATCCGCCGAGCTCTTCGGCCGCCTGGGCCGCCTCCTCCGGGGTGGTCACCAACCGCCAGCGGGCGCACCGCAGCCCGTAGGCCTCGAGGAGCCTGAAGGCCTCGTCGGAGCCGAGCGCCCGACCCTCACCGGCAGCCGGTCCCTCGATGGACGCCGGAACCACACTGGCGGGGTGCATGGCCGTGAGCCGCCCTTCCCGCTGGGCCACAAACCGTCGCTTGGCCTCGGCGAAGAGCACAAGCCCGTGGATGGCATCAACGGCTCGCGTCGCACTGGGAAGGACGCACACGCCCGCCTCCCGGAGCGCCCGGAGCCCGGCCTCGGGCGCCCCCGCCCACGCCACCAGCAACGGCTTGGGAGATCGCTTGGCGATGGCCGCCAAATCCGCGGCGATCTTGGCCGCCGCCCGCTCCATGAGCCCGAGGTAGAACACGGTCGCATCCACTCGTGGATCGGCCAGAACCAGGTCGAGAGCGCGGACGAGCAGCTCGGGGTCCGCAATGAACTGGGCCGTGATGTCGACCGGATTCTTCACGGCCCCGAAGGCGGGCACCACCTTCCGCAGCGCGGCGCAGGTCTCCTCGGTTAGCTCCGGCACCTGCAGTCCCAGCTCCTCGCAGCGGTCGGCCATGAGCACGCCGGCGCCACCCGACTGCGTGACGATGCCAACCCCCGGCCCGTGCGGCAGTGGACAGTGGACGAAGGCCGAGACCAAGTCCAGGAGCTGCTCGTCGTTCTGCGCACGGATGATGCCCGCCTGGCGGAAGACATCTCCGTACACGCGGTCGGCGCCGGCCAGCGACCCCGTGTGCGACGCAGCCGCGCGGGCGCCTGCGCCGGAGCGAGCCACTTTGACCATGACGATCGGCTTGCCCAGCTCGAGCGCCCGCGCGGCCGCCCGCAGCACCTTGCGGCCATCTCGTAGGCCTTCGATATAGCCCGCCACGACCCGGATGCGCTCGTCCTCGAGCACGTACGCTAGGAGGTCGCCGAAGTCGACGTCCGCCTCGTTGCCGCTGTTGATGAAGTAGCCGAGCGGCAGCCCGCGCTGGCGCGCGAGAGCAAAGATGGCGGTGCCGAAGGCCCCGCTCTGGGTGACGAAACCGACCGGCCCGGGCGGCGTCTCTCCCTCGCCGGCCTGGCTGAAGGTGGCCATGACACGCTCGAAGTTGTTCATGAAGCCGAGCGTGTTTGGCCCGCAGAGCCTGAGACCGGAGCGGCGCGCGAGGGCGGCGAGCCGCCGCTCGTGGTCGCGGCCGGCCCCTCCCATCTCTCCGAAGCCCGAGCTGAACACCACGGCCGCGCGCACGCCCTTGGCCACGCACTGCTCAAGGGCCTCGAGCACGGCCCCGGCCGGCACCGCGACGATGGCCATGTCCACGGTCTCGGGGACGGCCGCGATGGACGGGTAGCACGGCAGCCCGGCGATGCGCTCGTACTTGGGGTTGACAGGCAGGATGCGGCCCGAGTAGCCCTTGTCCAGGAGGAACTTGAGCGGCCGCCCGCTGATCTTCACGAAGTCCTCGGACGCGCCGAGGATCGCAATGGAGCGCGGGCGGAGGAGACTGTCGAGGCTCATTCTAGGTCACTGTCCGCGATTCACTTCAGTTCGGCGGTTTGGCCTCTTCGCGCCTTCGGCGCTCATCGGGAATCGGACGGACACGGCCATTCCGTCGGCCCGGATGCTGACGGCACCCGAGCGGCGCCGGCCGAGCACCTCGCGGACGAGGTCGAGCAGCGGCGTCCCCGCACGGAGCGGCGAGGCTTCGAGGGGCGGCGCGGCCAGCACGGCCTCCACATGCTCCTCGGGGAACATGATCCGGAGCAGCACCTCCTCGTCGGAGAGCCGCCCACCGAAGCGCTTGCGCACCTGGGGCACCATAGGTGCGAGGGGCTCCCGCCTCGCGAACCGTTTGGCCGCGGGCGTCGCCAGGATGCGGTCCATCACGTTTGGCTCGATTGGCGCCACGGGCTTGCCGTACCAGCCGAGCGCGTACTTGACGACCTCCTCGGGCACCGTCGCGTAGCGCTGCCCCTGGACCACGTTGATCACCGCCTGGGTCCCGACCAGCTGCGAGGTCGGCGTGACCATGTTGAGATAGCCCAGCTCCTCCCTCACCCTGGCGATCTCCACCAGGATCTCCTCGAGGCGCTGCCCGAGGCCCATCTGAGCGAGCTGCGCCTCGAGGTTCGTCATCATGCCGCCCGGCACCTGATGCTCGTAGTGGAACGGCTCGTACTCTACCGGCTCGCCGAGCGGCAGACCCTCGGCCTCCGCGGCCGCGCGGAAATGAGCGGCCATCACTTCCAGCCCTTCAGCGTCGAGGTCGACAGTCCGGCCCGCCCGGCGTCCGTAATCCGCGACGCGCTCGGTCGGCGGCAGCGACGGGCCGTGGGCGAGCGGTGAGATCGCCGTCTGCACGGCATCGACCCCAAGCCTGATGGCCTCGGCGTACACCATGGGGGCAAGGCCCGTCGTGCAGTGCGAGTGGATCTCGAGCGGCGTGCCGCCAAGCTGCCGCTGCATGGCCGGGAGCAGCGTGCGCACGCGCTCGGGAGTCAAGAGCCCGGCCGAGTCCTTGAGGAGCACGGCGCTCACCCCCAGCGCCACCAACTCGGCGGTCTTCGCGGCAAACAACGCGTCCGTGTGCACGGGGCTCAGCGAGTACACCAGGGCCCCGACCGTCTCCACGCCCACCGCCTGCGCGGTGCGGATCGACGGCGCCAGGTTGTCGATGTCGAACAAGGCGTCGAAGAACGTGAGCCGCCGGATGCCGTTCCGGGCCAGCGTGCGCACCCAGAGGTCCACGACATCGTCCGAGACCAGGTTGAAGCTGACGAGGCTCTTGGACCGCACCCAGCCGTTGAGCGGCGTGCGCTCGACGGCGCGACGGACCAGTCGGATCCGCTCCCACGGGTCCTCTCGGAGGTAGCGCACGCAAACATCGAAGGTGACCGCCGCCATCAGGTCGATCACCTTGAACCCGATCCCGTCCATCCGGCCGGCGATGGGCAGCATCATCGCCGTGGGCATGCGGGTCGCCCACAGGCACTGGTGCGCGTCACGTAGCGTGACGTCGACGAAGTCCAGCCTAGGAGCGTGTGGGAACACGCTCCGCCTCTTCCGGCTCGATGAGCAGGAGCACCTGCCCCTGGCTCACCAGGGTGGCGTTCTCCGCGCAGACCTGCGCCACCCGGCCGCGCACGCCCGCCTGGAGCGAGTTCATGAGCTTCATGACCTCGAGGATGCAGACGGTGTCATTCTCCTTGACGTGGCTTCCCACCTCGACGAAGGGCGACGCGCCCGGGGCTGGCGCGCGGTAGAACGTGCCGACCATTGGTGACCGGATCGCGACGAGCCCTTCCGGCACGACCTCGGCCGGAGCCGATCGAGACGCGCTCGCGCCGGGGACCACGCCCGCCGCCGACCCTCCGACACCCGAGTCGGCGGCCTCCGTCATCGACGCAGTGTGCGCCGGATCGCTCTCTGGGCTTGCCTCCACCCCCGGCCCCGCGCTGCCCTTGCGCACGATCAGCTTGAGGTCCGCCGTCTCCAGCCGGAACTCCTCGCACTGCGAGGCGTCGACGAGCCTCAAGATCTCGAGGATCTGCTCCACCGAGAGCTGCATCAGCGGTCGTCCTCGGTCATGACTCCTCCTCTGCCCTCACCAGGTGCCCACCAATTCGCCCAGCTGCTTGCGAAGCGCCACGAAGCCCGGGTGAGCGAAGTCCCGCGGGCGGGGCAGGTCCACCGTGAAGCTCGCCTTGATGCTGGCCGGCTTCTCCGAAAGGACGATGATCCGCTCGGCGAGATATACAGCCTCTTCCAGACTGTGAGTCACGAAGACCACCGTCGTGGTGCGCTTCTCCCAGATCCGGAGCACCTCCGCCTGCATGGTGGCGCGCGTCTGGGCGTCGAGCGCGGCGAACGGCTCGTCCATCAGGATGAGGTCGGCGTCCACCGCGAAGGCGCGCGCGATGGCCACCCGCTGCTTCATGCCCCCCGAGATCTGGTAGGGGTAGTAGTCCTCGAAGCCCTTGAGCCCCACGAGATCGACCATCTCCCTAATGCGGCGGTCGATCTCCGCTCGCGGCACGCCCTTGATCTCGAGGCCGATCTTGATATTGTCGCGCACCGTCCGCCAGGGCCAGAGCGAAGGCTCCTGGAACACGAAGGCCAGCTCGTGCCGCCGGGGATCCACGGGCACGCCGTTGATGGTGACCCGACCCTCGGTGCACGGGATCAGCCCGGCCAGGAGGTTGGCCACCGTGGTCTTGCCGCACCCGCTCTTGCCGAGCAGGCACAGGAATTCCTTGTCCTTGATCGAGAAGCGCAGCCGGTCCAGCACCAGGAGGCCGCCGAACCGCTGTGTCACGTTGACCTCGATCACAGGGTCACCTCCCACCGCCAGCGGAACAATCGCTTCTCGGCGCGCAACAGCACCTCGTTCATCACGAAGCCGAGCGCCCCGATGAGGATCATGCCCACCACGATCTCGGGAATGCGGATCAGCTCGGCGTAGTTCACCATCATCCGGCCGAGGCCGGTGGTCTCGCCTCCCGTCATCTCGGCCGCGACGATGGTCATCCAGGCCGTCCCGAGCCCGACGCGCATCCCGCCGAGGATGTCCGGCATCACCGACGGGATCACGACCCGCGTAAGGATGTACCAGCGGCTCGCGCCGTGCACCTTGGCCACGTTCTTGTGGATCAGCTCGACGCGCGGCACCCCGACCAGGGTCGCCACGAAGATCGGGAAGAAGGCGCCGAGCCAGATCAGGAACACATAGCGGGAGAAGCCCGACAGGAGGACGATGGTCAGCGGGATCCACGCGATGGGCGGGATGAAGCGAAAGGGCTCGATGGCGGCGCGCGTCCCCACGTAGAGCGGCTTGTTGAGGCCCATGAGGAGGCCGAACGGCACCCCCAGCGCCACGCCCAGCGCGAATCCCGAGCCCAGGCGCATCAGGCTCTCGTCGATGTGGGTCAGGAGCGAGTTCCCCAGCACGTCCCCGTGCAGCGCCAGGTCCACCATGGCCCGCATCACCTGCCAGGGGCTCGGGAAGAACACCGATCGCACCACGAAGGTGGCCACCTGCCAGGCCGCGATCACGGCCAGCGCGGCGATCACGTTGTAGAGGACGACCCGGACTCGCCGCCCGCGGGGAGCTGCCAGCGCCGCCGGCTCAGCGGGAATTCTGAGAACCTCGGACTCGATCTTCATGGTCGCCTCCTAGCGCTTGGGCTCCCAGCCCTTCAGCGACTCTTCGGCCTTCCTGAGGAAGGAGTAGTCGACGAACCTCTTGGTGAAGTCGTCGAAGCTCGGCAGCTTGTCCGGCAGGATCTTTCGGGTATCCAGGAGGGCCTGGAAGATGATCTGGGAACTCTTCTGATCGATGTACGGGTCGGTGATCTTGATCTGCCCCTTGGCGAGCTTGGCGATCTCCAGCGCGTCTGGCACATTCATCGCCTTGGCGATGATGCGGAGGGCATCTTCCTCGAACCTCTCGTAGTACCGCATGCCCTTGAGGAGAGCCCGGGTCAGGCCGAGCACGGCGTTCGGGTCGGACTGCGCGAGCTTGCGGCTCACGATGACCTCCAGGCTCTCGGCGTTGGGCAGCACGGGCAGAGGCGCCAGGTAATGGGCACCCTTGACCTTGAGGACCGTGGTCGCGGCCACCGTCTCCCAGCCCGTGAACGCCACCACGTCGCGCTTCTCGAGCATGGCGATGAGGTCGGTGATCTTGGTCGGCACGTGCTCGACCTTGATGCCGTGCTCCTTCTCGTAGAGCGACAGCATGGTGTCCTGGATGGTCCCGAGCCCGGGCGATCCCACTTTCTGGCCGTTAAGATCCCTGGGGGACTTGATCTCGGGCCGGGCGATGAGCGGCGCGTTCCCCTTGGTGATGGACGTGATCATGACGAAGTCCGCGCCCTGGGCGGCCGCCTGCATGAAGGGTCCGAGCCCGGCCATCACCATGTCGAGCTCGCCCTTGTTGAAGTCCAGCAGCGTGTTGGGCCCGTTGATGTAGGTCTTGCGGGTATGGGTGATCCCTTCCTCCTTGAGGTACCCCTTCTCCACCGCGATCCAGAACGGCCCGTAGTCCAGCTCGGAGCCGACCTGATCGCCGACGCGGAGCGTGAGGGTCTTGGGCTGGGCGTGGCCGGCGTCGGCCAAGCCGAGCACTGCCAGGGCCAGGAGAGCAGCGAGCACGCGAACGATCATGGGCGTTCCTCCTGTGCGTGAGTTGGGGGCCCGAGGACGGCGAGCGCGGGGATCACGCGTCCACCTCGAACTTGATGCGGGGCTGCGTCCAGTAGGTCGGGGCGACGAGAGTCCGCGGCGCGGGTGGCGCGGCCTCGCGGGCCATAGCCCAGGCCGTCTCCCAGTCGCCGGCCACGTCGATGCCGAGGGCACGGGTGAGCGGCGACGGCGCGGCCCCCGCCAGGATGATGCGCCCCGCCCGCCGCAGCAGGTACTCGTCCTCGTAGAACAGCCAGAACGGGTGGGCCGGGTGGTAGCCGCGGCCGTGGCGCCGCGAGAGGTACCTGCCCTCGTGCGAGGCCAGCGCCTCCACCGAGCCGACCTCTCCGTAGAGCCGGATGACCTCCTCGAAGGACGGGTAGCGCTCGGCGTCCACGACGCCCCGGCTGGGGCTCACGCCGACCACGACCCCAGCGTCGCGGAGAACGGGGGCGCGCTTCCACATCCGGGTCACGAAGCTCATCCCGGTCAGCGCGATGAGGGGGTTGTCGGTCTCGCCGTAGAGCAGGCGCTCGGGCAGTCCCACCACCATCACGTCCGCCGCGGGCGCCGCCACGTCGAAGGTGCGGTCCGCCACGGGCCACGCAACGCGGCGGATGGCGGCGAAGTGACCGGCGAAGACCTCGCGGACCCCGTGGCCATCGGTGATGCATTCGACGTAGAAGACCTGCCGGCCCGTCGCCTTCTCGAGCTGCCAGGCCACCGCCTCCTTGTGGCGCTGATAGAGCATCCGGCGCTGGTCGCCGTGGCACGACTCCTCAGCGCCGATGACGTCGCGCCCGTGGTGGTGAGCGATGCTCTCGGCCCCCGCCAGCCCCACCACCACGCCGGTGCCGCCGTGACCGCCCCAGACGTTGGGCCCGATATTGCCGACGTAGATCGTGAGGTCGCTCTCCGCCAACGCCCGATGGTGCTGAACCCGTCCGCCGAGCGGCGTGCGCCCGAAGTCGAGCAGAGCGGCCTCGTCGCTCGAGTCGTGGTTGAGGATCCGGTCAAGTCCGACGGCGTCGGCGACCTCCGGAGACAGATATGCGCGGAGCTCAGCGGGGTCGAACTGCCGGTGCATGCCGTTGGCGCTGATAAGGGTCAGGCGGTCCGCCCCCACGCCGCATCCGGCGAGCGTCTCGAGCAGCGCCGGGAGCACGGCACGCACGGTCGCCGGGGCGCGCAGCGGGTCATCGAAGGCGATGGTCACCGTCGCGCCCGGGCGGACGAGCGAGCTCAGGGGCGGCATCTCCAGGGGCTGCGCGAGTGCCCGCCGCACGAGCTCCGGCACCGGGATCCGGTCGCGGGAGGCCGGAGCGTCGCGAAACTCCACCACCGTCGCGGCGTCCGGCACGCGAACCGGGAGCCTGCTCGAGCCGAAGTCCACCTCCACGTTCATCGTACGCGTCTCTCTCTCACCCCATGCGCTCGACGGCCAGGCTCGCGCCGTGACCGCCGTTGCCGCAGATGGCGGCGAGGCCTCGGCTGCCGCCCAGCGCGTCGAGCTGATGGACCAGGTTGAGGAGAATGCGCGCGCCCGACATGCCGATCGGATGGCCGAGGGCGACGGCCCCGCCCCAGACGTTCACGCGGGCCGGCTCCAGCTCGAGATCGCGGATACACGCCAGCATCTGGGCGGCAAAGGCCTCGTTCACTTCGATCCAGTCGAGCTGCTGCGCGCGGAAGCCGAGCCGCGCGAGGAGCTTCCTCGTGCTGGCCACGGGCGCGATGGCGTAATCCGCCGGGCTCACGGCAACCATGGTCGCGCCGAGGACGCGCGCGAGCGGCCTCAGGCCGAGCTCCCGCGCGGCCTCCTCGGAGGCGAGCACCACCGCGGCGGCGCCGTCCGTGATCCCGCACGCATTACCCGCGGTAATGGTCCCGTCCTTGCCAAAGGCCGGCGGCAGCTTGGCCAGGCTGTCGAGCGTGGTGTCTGGGCGCGCGTGCTCATCCTCGGCGAACCCGACGGACTCGCCGCGGCCCCTCGGGATGGACACGGGCGCCAGCGTCCGATCCGCGTGGCCGTCCTTCCGGGCGCGGGCCGCGCGCTCCTGGCTCTCGAGCGCGAAGGCATCCTGCGCCTCGCGCGCGATGCCGTAACGCTTCGCCAGCCCATCGCAGAGCTCGCCCATGTGCTTGCCGGTGAGGGGGTCGATGAACCCATCCTTGAACATGGCGTCCACGAGGCCCCCGTGCCCGAGCCGCGCGCCCCAGCGGGTCTCGAAGGAGAGGTAGGGGATGCTCGACATGTGCTCGGCGCCGAGCGCGACTGCCACGCGCGCCTCTCCGTCACGGATGGCCGCCGCCGCGTGAATCGCCGCCAGGAGACCCGACAGGCACGCCTGCTGGACGGTATAGGCCGGCGTGGTCTCGGGCAGGCCGCCTCCCACCGCCATCAGACGCCCGGGGTTGGGACCATTGCCGGCCTGGCGCGCGTGGCCGACCACGCACAGGTCCACGCTTTCGGCGGGCACCCCCGTGCGACCGAGGGCCGAGCGGACGGCGTGGGCCCCCAGCTCCACAGCGGTGAGGGGCCTCAAGGCCCCACCGAACTTTCCGATGGGAGACCGCGCACCACCGAGGATGACAACGTCTCGACTCATGCCATGGCTCTCCTTGTCGGCTTGCTTACCCTCACGGACACAATGTCCCGCCGGGCCGCCAACTCCCGCACCAGCGTCGCGAGCGGCGTGAGCGCCACAGCGTAGTCCGTCACGATCGGGCGCGCCTCGACGAGGCGCGTGTACTGCTCGTGGTTGTAGAACGTCGCGAGCAGGAGGTCGTCGTCGGACGCGAAGGGACCCCGCTCGCTCCGGACCCGACGCACGGCGGGCGCCAGGAGCTCGCCCGGCCGGGCCGTCACCGGTTGCTCGCCACGGGTGATGCGGTCGAGCACCCGGGGATCGATGGGGGCAGCCAGCTCGCCGTAATAGCCCAGCGCGTATTTCCGAACCTCGTCCGGAACGGTGGTATAGCGCTCTCCCTGGACGACGTTGAGGACTGCCTGAGTGACCACGAACTGCGCGAAGGGGCTCACGACGATGGGATAGCCCAGCTCGCACCGGACGCGCGCCGCCTCCTCCAGGATCTCCTCCAGCCGGTGGGCGATGCCCAGCTCGGCGAGCTGGGTTCTCAGGTTGCTGATCATGCCGCCCGGGACCTGGTGCTCGTAGTGGAAGGGGTCGTACTCGGCGATTCGGCCGAGCGGCTTCCCCTCGCGCGCAGCGACGTAGCGGAGATAGTCCGCCACGGGCCGGAGGCTCTCCGCGTCCACCGGAACCTCGAAGCCCATGCGCCGAGCGTTCCGCACCAGCCACTCGGTCGGCGGGTGGGAGGCCCCATGGGCCAGCGGCGAGATCGCGGTGTGGACCACGTCCACGCCGAGCCGGATCGCTTCCAGCGCGCAGAGCGGCGCGAGCCCGGTGAGGCAGTGGCTGTGGAGCTGCAGCGGGACCGCTCCCAGCGCGGTCTTGAGCACCGGCACCAGCGTGCGCGTCCGGTCGGGCGTGAGGAGGCCGCTCGGGTCCTTGAGGAACACGGCGTCAACCCCGAGCCCCAACAGCTCCCGGGCCTTCTTCGCGTAATATTCGTCGGTGTGCACCGGGCTCAGCGTGTACACCAAGCCGCCCGCCACGTAGAGCCCCGCGGCCCTGGACGCGCGCACGGGGACGATCATGTTGCGCACGTCGTTGAGGGCATCATACGGCGTCACGTAGCGGATCCCGTTGGCGGCGATGCGCCGGGCGGTCAGCTCGACCACGTCGTCGGGGAAGAACTCGAAGGTGAAGAGGCTCTGGGCCCGCGTCATCACGATGAGCGGCGTCCGCGTGATGGCGCGACTCATGATGCGCATGCGCTCCCACGGATCCTCGCACAGGTACCGCACACATACGTCGAAGACGGCCCCGCCCACCAGGTCGATGGCCTCGAAGCCGGCGCGGTCCAGGGCCGGGGCGGCGGGCAGCATCATGGCGGTTGTCATGCGCGTCGACCAGAGGGACTGGTGCGCGTCGCGCAGCGTGACGTCGATCAGGTTGACCCGGCTCACGGGCGCACCATCTCCTCCTCCACCCACCGCGTGTGGATACGGCCCTGCTGGAAGTCCGGATGATCGAGGATGGCCCGATGGAACGCCACCGTGGTCGGTACGCCGGCCACGCGCATCCCGTCCAGCGCGCGGCGCATGCGGGCTATCGCTGCCGTGCGGTCCGGCCCCGCCACGACGACCTTCGCCAGGAGGGAATCGTAGAAGGGCTGGACCACCGCGCCCGGGACGATGTGTGTGTCCACCCGCACGCCCTCGCCGGAGGGTGCCACCCACTCGGTGACGGTTCCGGGCGAGGGCCTGAAGCCCTCCTCCGGGGCCTCCGCATTGATCCGGCACTCGAGCGCGTGGCCCACGATCCGCACCTCGTCCGTGCCGATGCCGAGGGGAGCCCCGGCGGCAATCCGGAGCTGCTCCACGAGCAGGTCGACTCCGGTCACCATCTCCGTCACCGGGTGCTCGACCTGGATCCGCGTGTTCATCTCGATGAAGTAGAAGCGGCCGCTCTCAGGCTCCAGCACGAACTCCACGGTGCCTGCGTTCTCGTAGCCGATGGCCCGGACCAGGGCCAGCGCCGCCTCGCTCAGGCTGCGGCGCAGCTCGGGCGTTACGACGGGAGACGGGGCTTCCTCCAAGATCTTCTGGTGCCGTCGCTGGACCGAGCAGTCGCGCTCGCCGAGCCCCACAGCCTGGCCCAGCGAGTCGGCGAGGACTTGGACCTCCACATGCCGCACCCGTTCGAGGAAGCGCTCGGCGTAGAGCGTGCCGTCGCCGAAGGCGGCCTCCGCCTCGGCACGCGCCCCGAGGAAGCCGTCAGCCAGCTCTCCGTCGGAGCGCACCACGCGCATCCCCCGCCCGCCTCCTCCCGCCGCCGCCTTTAAGAGGAGCGGATAGCCGAAGCGCCGCGCCGCCTCGTCAGCCTCCCCGAGGGAGCGGAGGGCGCCACGGGAACCCGGCACCACCAGCACCCCGAGGGAGGCCGCCAGCTCACGCGCGCGCAACTTGTCGCCCATGAGGGCGATGGTCTCCGCCCGTGGGCCCACGAAGGTGAGGCCCGCCTCGACGCAGGCCTGCGCGAACTCCGCGTTCTCGGCGAGGAACCCGTACCCCGGATGGACGGCGTCGGCGCCCACCCCCAGGGCGGCGGCGATCAAAGCGGGCCCGTTCAGATAGCTCTCGCGCGCCGGGGCCGGCCCGATGCACACTCCCCGGTCGGCCTGCTTGACCGGCAGCGAGTCCCGGTCGGGCTCCGAGTAGACGCACACGGCCTCGAGTCCGAGGTGGCGGCAGGCGCGGATCACCCGCACCGCGATCTCGCCACGGTTGGCGACGAGCACGCGTTTCATGGCCGGCTCGACCCGAGCGGCCGCAGGATCATGAGCGGCTGGCCGTACTCGACGAAGTCTCCGTCCGCCACGAGTACGGCCACGACTTCCACGGTCTCCGGCGCCCGCACCGGGTGAGCCTCGCGGATCACCTCGATGAGGGCGAGCGTCTCGCCCGCCTGAACCACGGCGCCGGGCTCCACGAACAGGATGGCGTCTTGAAGCGCGCCACGACGGAACACGCCGACGGCGGGCGACTTCAACTCGAACTCTCGCCCCACCGGCGCCCGGCTCCGGGACTCGGGGATGCCGACCGGGCCCGGCGCCCGCTTGCGGACCACGAGACGCAGATCGCCGATCTCCAGCTCGAGCTCCGCGAGCGGCGCCGCGTCGATGGCCGCGAGGACCTGGCGCACGTCGTCCCAGTTGAGATCCACGGGCGCTCTCAGTCGACCCGCTCCGTCATGGCCCGGAGCGCCTCGTCGCGCACGAGGCTCCAGAGGTGATCCCGGGCCTTGAGGAATTCGGGGGACGACCGTACCTCGTCAGTGCGCGGCCGAGGCAGCGGGTCCGCGTACACCTCCTTGATCACGCCGGGTCGCCGGCTCATCACGATCACGCGGTCGGAGAGGTAGAGTGCCTCGTCGATCGAGTGAGTGACGAAAAGCACGGTCTTGCGCTCGCGCGGCGAGAGATGCTCCCCCCAGATTCGCAGGAGCTCGCCCTGGATGATCTCCCGCGTGGTGGCGTCCACCGCGGCAAACGGCTCGTCCATCAACAGCAACTCGGCGTCATTGGCCAGCGTGCGCGCGAGCGCACAGCGCTGCCGCATCCCGCCCGACAGCTCGTGCGGGTAGCGATCCTCGAACCCCACCAGGCCGACGAGCGTGATGTACCGGGCCGCGATCTGCCGGCGCCGGGCTTTCGACACGCCGCGGAACTTGAGCCCGAGCTCCACGTTGTCCTGCACCGTCTTCCACGGTGGGAGCGCGTACTCCTGGAACACCATCCCGCGGCGACTCGACGGGCCCTGGATGGGCTCTCCGTCGAAGGTGGCCACGCCCGAGGAGGCCGCCTCGAGCCCGGCAATAATGCGGAGGAGAGACGACTTGCCGCAGCCTGACGGGCCGAGCAGGCTCACGAACTCGCCCTCGTCCACCGTGAAGTCGACGGGGCCCAGGGCCGGCAGCGCCGTGCCGTTTCGCGGCAGCGTGTACACCTTCGTAACGTCCGCGATGACGAGCCGAGGCATGTCAGCGCCCGCTCGTTGCCCAGGGCACAGCGCGGCGCTCTAACCAGAGCATCCCGCGATCCATCAGGAGCCCGAGGACCCCGATCACGGCCATTCCGAGGATTACGCGCTGGGTGGCCAGGGCATATCGGGCGCTCTGGATCATGAAGCCGAGCCCGGAACGGGCCGCTACCAGCTCGGCCGCCACCAGGGCCATCCATCCCACGCCGAGCCCGATCCGGCACCCGGTGAGGATGACCGGCAGCGCCCCGGGCAGCACGATCTCCTTGATGATCTGCCCGCGGCTGCCGCCGAGAGTGAGGGCCGCCCACACCAGCGAGCGGTCCACCGCCCGCACACCCGAGATGGTATTCAAGACTACGGGAAAGAAGGCGCCGAGGAAGATGATGAACATGTTCTGGGTGTCGCCGATCCCGAACCAGAGAATGCCGAGCGGGATCCACGCGATCGGCGGGATCGGCCGCAGGAACTCCACCAGCGGGTCGACGATGTCCTCGAAGAGCGGCGAGAGCCCGATGCCCACGCCTACGGGAATGCCGACGGACACGGCAACCCCGACTCCGCCCAGCACCCGCCAGAGGCTGTGCCCGGCGCTGGCGAGCAGATCGCCGGATGCGAGCACGCCCCACGCGTCGGCCAGGACCTTCGAGGGCGGCGGCAGCGCCGAGGCGAGGCCTGGCATCAAGACGCCGGTCGCGAGCTGCCAGGTCGCGACGAAGGCGAGCGGCAGCGCCAGGGCGCGCCCGCGAGCGCCGAGACTCATCGCCAGCTCACCGCCCACGGTACGAGCCGCGCCTGGAGCAGACGCATGCCGCGATCCATGACGAGGCCGAGGAGGCCGATCAGGATCATGCCGACCAGGACGCGCTCGGTGAACAGGAGGTTCCGGGAGTCCTCGATCAGGAACCCGAGGCCGGAACTGGCCGCCACCAGCTCGGCCGCGACCAGCGCCATCCATCCCACCCCGAGGCCGATCCTGAGACCCGTGAGGATCGTCGGCAGCGCGCCCGGGAGCACGATCTCACGCAGGATCTGCCACCGCGATCCCCCGAGCGTGAGCGCCCCCCACACGAGGGTTCGATCCACGCCGCCCACGGCGGCGATGCTGTTGACCACGATGGGAAAGAACGCCCCGAGGAAGATGATGTACATGTTCTGCGTGTCGCCGATCCCGAACCAGAGGATGGCGAGGGGAATCCAGGCGAGCGGCGGTATCGGCCGGAAAAACTCGACCAGCGGATCGACCAGGTCGCCGAACGTCCGCCACCACCCGATGGCGATCCCGAGCCCCACACCCGAGACGGCGGCGATGAGGAACGCGCCCACCACCCGCTTGAGGCTCGCCAGCACGTGGACCACGATGTCACCGGTCCGCGCCAGGTCGAGGAAGGCCGAGGCGACCGCGAGCGGAGGTGGCAGGAGCGTCACCAGGTAGGGCGCCACTCGCGGCAGCACGACGACGGAGAAGGCCTGCCATACCGTCAGCAAGACCAGGGCGGCGACCAGCCGCCGGGCCCGTCGCAGCCCCGCGCGCCCCAGCCTCATCTGGGCTCGTACACCTTGCCGCGGAACATCCAGGGCGCCACGAGGTCACCCGACTCGGGGAACGGCTGCGGCCCCTTGAGATGGTAGGGCAGGAGCTGTTTGTACTGGGTCTCGCTCCGCGACCAGCCCTGAACCGTCTCGAGCGTCGTGCCCGCCGGGAAATAGGGCGGCTGGCCCGGCACCTTCCAGCCGAGCTTCTTGAAGGTAGCGTCCATGAACGTGGGCACGAGGTACTTGCGGAAGTCCTCGGCAGTGACCTCGGTCTTGATGCGGCCGCCCTGGTGGAGCCAGCGCGCGACCCGGTCCCCTTCCACCGCGATCCAGCTCACGAAGGGGTAGGTCCAGGTAGGCTTGAGCTGGTTCACGTACACCTGGTTCTGGGCCTCGATCAGCTCCAGCGGATACGTGTCGAGCACCGGGTCACGCTTGAGGAACTCGGCGGTCTGCCGCGGCTGGGAGCGCGAGTAGAGGACCGTCTCGACGAACATGTCGACGAGCGCCTGAGCCACGTCCGGCACCTCGCGAACGATCTCTTCGCGCACGTACATGGTGCCGAAGTAGTACATGAACTCCGTGGTGTCGGCGAAGACCGTGGCGTTCTTCCGGTCGCGCTCCATCAGCTCCACGGCGGGATCCCAGGGCACCACGGCGTCGAGTCCTTTCGGCATCGTGGCCTGCTCAGGGATCGGCATGTTCTTGACCTGCATGTCGCGGAATGGATCGAGCCCGCTCGCCTTGGCCCAGGCCACGTAGCCGTACTCCGCCCCGGACCCCACCACCAGTCCCACGGCCTTGCCGCGCAGGTCCGCCGGCCGCTTGAGGGGAGAGCCGACGGGCACCATCACGGCATGGCGGTAGCCGTAGGAGATGACCGCCAGCCCCTTGATCGGGGCGCTGCGCGCGAGCATGGTCGTGGTCGGGAACGGTCCGCCGCTGCCCACCTGGGCCTTGCCGGCGATGATTGCCTCGTTGACGGCCGGCCCGGCGAGGAACGAGGCGAAGTTCACCTCGAGGCCCCGCTTCTGGGCGAACTTCATGTCGCCCGCGACCTTGATCACGCTCTGCCCGAGCCACAGCGGCTGGTATGCGTAGGTGAGCGGCCACCAGCCTCGGGCCTTGAGCCACTCGATGGACTTGGGGCTCACCTGCTCGTACGGCAGCGGCCACCCCCAGTCGGTGTACGAGCGCCCCTGTGCCGGCGCGCCGGACGGCACGACCGAGATTAGCACGAGCGCCACCACGAGCGTCGGCATCAGCCTTCTCATACGCCCCTCCTTCTCGATCGCAGTCACAGCGTGCGGCCACCGTCCACGTAGAGCGTCTGCCCGACCAGGAAGCGCGCCGCGTCCGAAGCGAGGAAGATGGCCGCGCCCACGATGTCGCGCGGCTCGCCTAGCCGGCCCATCGGGATCCGATCCGCGATGCGGTCCCGCCCCCCAAGCCGGTCCATCCAGGGACGGGTGAGGTCGGTCTCAGTGAACGCCGGGCCGATGGCGTTCACATTGACCCCGTGTTGGCACCACTCGGCGCCCAGCACCTTGGTGAGCTGAGCGACCCCGCCCTTGGAAGCCGCATAGGCCGCGTACTCGGGATTACCAGCGGTGCTCGACACGGAGACGATGTTCACCACGTTGCCCCGTCGCTGACCCAGCATCACCCGCCCGGCCGCCTGGGTCATGAGGAAGGTGCCGGTGAGGTTCACGCGGAGCACCGTCTCCCAGTCCTCCAGGTTCAGGTCCACCGCAGGCGCGATGCGAAAGACGCCCGCGGCATTGACCAGCACGTCGATGCGGCCGAGCGCCGCGGTCATCCGCCCCACCAGCGCCTCCACCGAGCCCCGGTCCGTAACATCGACGGCTTCGGCCACCGCGCCTTCGATGCTCCCGGCCGCGTCTCGGGCCCGGCCCGGGGCGAGATCGGCCAGCACGACGCGTGCGCCGAATGCGGCGAGCCCGCGCCCGATCTCGGCGCCGAGCGCGCCGCCCCCGCCGGTCACCAGCGCCGCGCGCCCCGTGAGGTCGAACAGCGCGCGATAGGAGTCCACCCCGCCTCTACTTCTTCGGCTCGTACCATTTACCGTCGTACTGCCAGCGCCGCTCCAGGTCATCGGGCTCCGGGAACAGCTGCGGCCGCTCGAGCCGGTACGGCAGGATCAGGTTCAGCCGCTGCCCCGCGGCCACGGCCTGCCGGAAGCTCGCCGTTGTCACCCCCGACGGGAAGTAGGGCGGCTCCTTGGGAATCTTCCAGCCGAGCTTCTTGAATGTGGCATCCATCCACCTGGTCCCACCCTGGAACCACGACCGGTAGGCGTCCTCGCCCAGCGATTCCTTGATTCGCCCACTGTCGTAGAGGAACTTGGCAACCTGGGCGCCCGCCGGTCCGTAGACATCCACGAACGGGTAGATCCACGAAGGCTTGAACGCCGAGACCGTGGCCACGGTTTCGTCCAGCATGAGCTCGGGCGGATACGACGCGAGCGCCGGGTCCTTGCGCGTCACCTCCGCCGCGGCCTTGGGGTTGAGCCGGGCGATCAACATCGCCTCGACCGCCATGTCCACCACGGCCTGGACGACGTCCGGGGCGTTCTGGAAGATCTCGTCCCGCATGTGGAGCGTGCCCCAGTAGAGCTGGTAGGGCGCCGTGTCGGCAAGAACACGCGCGTTCTTCCGGTAGTTGACGATGAGGTTGGGCGTGGGCGACCAGGGCACGACGGCGTCGATGCCCTTGGGCATGGTGGCCTGATCCGGGATCGGGAGCGACTTGACGGACACCTCCTTGGGATCGACGCCGTTGCCCCGGAGGTAGGCGTTGAAGGCGAACTCGGCCGAGCTGCCCGCCACGAGGCCGACGATCTTCCCCTTGAGGTCGGCAGCGGTCTTAAGCGACGAGTCGAGAGGCACGAGCACTGAGTGCTCGAGTACCGGTGTCCAGACGATGCCAGGACTGTGGACGGGCGCTTTGCGAACGATGAGCGTGGTGAGCGGGAAGTTGCCGCCGACCCCGATCTGGATCTTCCCCGCAACCAGGGCCTCGTTGAGCGGCGGCCCGGCCAGGAACGACTGGAGCTGGATGTCCAGGCCCCGCTTCTTGTCCAGGCCGTTCTCCTTGATGAGGAGGGGGATGGTGGCCTGGCCGAGCCACGGCGACTGATACCCGTACTGAAGCGGCCACCAGCCCTGCTGCTTCAGCCAGTCGACCGACTTCTGGCTGACCTGCTCGTACGGGAGCGGCCAGCCCCCCTGGGTGAACTGCTGTGCCGAAACCTCCGGCCTCGACGCGAGGAGCATCATGAGCACGAGCACCGCTACCAGCCAGAGCCGCTTCTGCATGCCCGCTCTCCTTTCCATGGAGGCTCCGTTGACTCCGACGCGGCCGCCTTACTCCGCGAGCCAGCCGCCGTCCACCGCAAGCACCTGTCCGGTCACACACTCGGCCGCCGGAGAAGCGAGGAAGACAATGGCGCCGACCACGTCGGCCGGCTCCAGGACTCGCCCGATGGGGGTCCGGTCGAGCATCCGCGCCCGCCACGCCGGCTCGTCGATCCGCGCGCGCGTCATCTCCGTGAGCACATGTGTGGGCGCGACGGCGTTGACGCGGATGCCGTCGCGGGCCCACTCGACGGCCAGAGCACGCGTCAGATTGACAACGCCCCCTTTCGAGGCCGCGTAGGCGGCCGCCGCGTGAAGGGGAGGCCCGACCAGCCCATAGATGGACGCCACGTTCACAATGCGGCCGCCGCCTACGCGCCGCATGACTCGCGCGGCCGCCTGCGAACACAGGAACACCCCGGTGAGGTTGACCGCCAGCACACGCTGCCATTCCTCCAGGGTGAGCTCATCGGTGGGCTTGACGATGTTGATTCCCGCGTTGTTGATCAGAATGTCCAGCCGGCCCCCACCAAAGCGCGCAGCCTCGTCCACCCCCGCAGCAACGCTTTCGGCCTCGGCGACGTTGACCGTAATGGCCAGAGCGCGGCGCCCCGCTGCCTCGACGGCCTCCACCGTGGCCTTGGCGGCCGCCCGGTCCACGTCCGCCACCACCACGGCGGCGCCGGCACCGGCGAACGCGAGTGCGGTCTCCCGGCCGATACCGCGCCCGCCCCCCGTGACGAGGCACACCCGGCCGTCGAGCGCGAAGGCAGAAGACGGCGAGGTCATCCGCCATCTCCCTCATGGTGTGCCTCGAACTCGGTGCCCAGCTCCTCGGCCACGGCCAAGAGGTCGCCGAGGTGGGCGCGCGCGCGCTCCAGGTTGAACCGGGCCGATGGCGCGGACACCGCGAGTCCAGCAACCACCGCCCCACGTCGATCACGCACCGGCACGGCCAGGCAGCACACGCCGGCCAAAAACTCCTCGTTGTCTTCCGAGTACCCTCGACGGCGAATCTCCGACAGCTCGCCGAGCAGGGCCGCACGGGTGACAAGGGTATGAGGGGTGTAGGCCGGAAACGTTTGCGATCTCAACAGCCGCTCGCGCAACGCGGGCCGCGCCCATGCCGCGAGCAGCTTGCCGTTGGCCGTGCAGTGGAAGGGCACGCGGCTCCCCGGCTTGAAGTCCATGCGAAGCGGCCATGAGGCCTCGACGCGGTCCAGGTAGATGACGACATCTCCCGAAAGGATGCCCAGGTTCACGGTCTCACCGAGCTTCTCGGAGAGGCGCTCGAGGAGGCGCCGTCGGTGCAGGTTGGCGGGGGCACTCATGAGCGCGTGCAGGCCCAGGTCGAGGAACGCCGACCCCACCAAGTACCGCCGCGTGAGCGGGTTCTTTTGCAGGAGCCCCGCTTTCTCGAGAAGACGCGCCAGCCGATGGGCCGTTGGCTTTGGCAGGGCGAGTTTTGAACTCAGGTCCGCCAGGCTCACGGGGCCGCCCGCTCGGACCACGGCCTCCAAGAGAGCAACGGCTTTGAGTACCGGCGATGCCTGGCTCGCGTTTCGCTGGATGGAACGATTCATTCCGTTTCTCGACCGGGTGCGGCCTATTAAGGGTCGACAGCCCATCGCTGTCAAGTCTCTCGTTCAACGCGGTGCGCTAGCCCTCGAGCACCACGCGCGTGATAAGGGCCACGGCATAGCCGAAGAGGACCACGAGGACCACGATGCGAAAGACCGTCGGCGCGCCCCACCGTCGGCGCAGCGCCACGCCGAACAGCGTCGCCACCACCGCCCAAGGCAGCACGCGGAGATAGAGGTCGAGTGTCGGACGATTCCAGTATCCGGCCATGGCGTACACGACCATCCGTAGAACGTCGCTGGCCAGGAAGTATCCCCGCAGTCCGGCGACGAACAATCCCGGCGGAAACCGGCGCCACGCGAGGTAGACAGCGATGGCGACACCGCCCGTGCCGATCCAGCCATCGAGGAGGCCCGCTGCGAGCCCAGCGAATGCAGCAGGTGCGACCGCCGCTCTATCGGAAGCGTCGGAGGGAGTTGTCAGCTCGGGAGAGACGGCGAGATCTCTCGCTAGGTCTCGTCCGACCTCGGAGACGATACGCCGCGCCTGGAACAGGGTGAAGGCGAGTAGCAGCGTCCCGAGCGCCAAGCGCCCCGTCCAGGCCGGGGCGCGGGAGAGAAGCAGCGTGCCTATTGCGAGTCCCGCGAGGACGAACGGAGCGGACCACGGCGAGAAGGGCGGAACGTAGCGTAGCTTCCGCGGCAGCAGGCTCGCGCGCTGCTCCCAGGCGAGCATCAGGATCAGCGTGTCGCCGACGAGCATCACCGCCGGGACCACGACAGCCGGCGGAAACTCGAGAACGAGCGCCGAGATGGCGAACAGCGCGAAGGCGAACCCTGTGAAGCCGAACGTGACGCCTCCAACGACCACACCAAGTACTGTCGCTGCGATCACATCAAGGCTCTCCCGAGCCAGTTCGAGCGGCACGTCTCCCGCGCCCAGCGCGCGCCATCTTATTTCAGGTGCTCATCGCCGCCAAGCCTTGTGCGGTAGGTAGGTTGTTGGCCCTTGGTCGCTGAAGCCTTGATGGCGAAGGCCCGACATCACAGTGGCAGTAAGTTCGTGGCACAACGCGCATCGGGCCCTCCCGGAACTCCGGAGGCGCCCGTTTGTGACTGTGACTCAACGCGCTAGTCCAGCCAGTCTTCCTCTTTGAGCTTTCTGGGCAGGTAGGTCTTGGTCAGGTAGCGGAAGTCTTTGTTAGCCAGGGCGTCGAGCTCGTACTTGAGACCAGTCGCGAGCATCCGCTTGATCTCCTGCTGCCAGGGCTTCTTCTCGAACCAGCGGTACTTGAGCAGCTCCTTGGCCCGGCTGATGTCCTTGTCGTTGAGCTTGATGCCGACGTTGCGCGGCAGGCCGTAGCGGTCGGGATCGGCGCTGGACAGCCCGATGAACTTGGCCTTGGGAATGGCCATCCGCTCGCTCTCGAACGCGAGGTTGATCGAGCCCTGCTTGACGACCGAGTAGATGTAGTAGCCCCACGGGTCGTTGTCGACGAGGACATATACGGGAAGCTTGTATTCCTCGTGCAGGCGGCGGGCCAGACGCCGGACGCCGCGGGGCGGCTGGCCGTTGCCGGTGAGGAGGACGCAGTTGTACCGGCGCCAGAACTTGTCCTCTGAGAGGCGGTTCCACTGGGTGCCCTTCTCGACGAGCAGGACGAAGTCGGCCGTGCAGCGGCGGATCTCGATGAAGTCGGGCTCGACGATGGAGGGCACGGAGTAGCCGCCTTTGCCCAGGCGCGCGCAGTCCACCCGGTCGCCGTCGTCGCCGAAGACGACCGGCCCCACGATGCTGCCGGCGTTCTCGGCGCGCACGTGGAGCTCTTCGCGAAGCGCCGCCAGCGTGACCTCGAGGTCCTCGATCAGCGGGTCGGATTCGTTCTGGCCGTCGAACGTGTTCTCGTGCGAGCCCTTCATCGTGTGCTTGGTGCGGTAGTAGATCTCCCTGAGCGAGGTCGTGAGGTTCGCCCGCTGCAGCTCGGACAGGGCATCGGCCACCAGCACCGTCTGCATGAACTTCTTCGCCATACCCACGTTGAAGAACGTTCGCGCCTGTTTCCGCTTGCCCAGCTCGATGATGCCGCGTTTCTCGTTGAAGTTGACGTTGGCCAAGCTGCGCACGGGAATCGACAGCGTGGGATCCTTGCTCCGCTCGGCGGCGGTGATCACCGCATCCGCCACGCTGATGAGCTTCTTCTCGACGGCTCCAGACTGTCTCGCCTTTGCGCGTGCCATCGGTCTCTCTATCTCTTCTTGCGCTTGGGCGCCTTGATCTTGCGCGTGGCTATCTTCGCCCTGCCTTTTGCCTTGCTCTTGAGCCGTGCCGGCGCGGGCTTGTCCGTCTCCCGTCGGGGCTCTTCGGGCAGCCCGGTCTCGGCCTGCGGGGCGCCGGGCAAGACCGGGGCCTCCCCCTCGGGCCCTTCGGGGGTGACGATGATCGAATGGGGGAGTCCTTCCGGGCCGCCGTCCTGACCCAGGATCGCGTCGGTCCTGGCCCCGCCGGTCCGCTTCATGGCAATCTTCTGCAGCTGGGCCTTGAGCTTCTCCTTGGCCAGCCTGCCGCCCTTGAGACGGGCGCAGGCCTCTACGACCTCTTCGATGTACAGCTCGAAGATGTTGCGCCGGCGGAACTCGCTCTTGGCCCGCTCGCGCCGCCGCAGGAAGACGCCGAGCCGCCGCCCGCATTCCTGCAGCGCGAGCTTGATCTCTTTCCGGATCTCGTCGTAG
>DASSSH010000068.1:0-2061 GCA_035708525.1 Candidatus Methylomirabilota bacterium | reverse complement strand
CGCCCGCGGATCTGGACATGTCGGGAGCGAGCGTCTTACTCAGCGCAGACTACCGGCCCCGCCAGTGTCCCTCGATCCACACATATCCACCGGCTCGTGGTGCCCAATGTCCAGGTACCCAGACGAAATCCGGCCTGGTGGCCTCCCAGTGCCCAGGCACCCAGGCATAAGCGCCGTTACGCCAAGCCCAGTGGCCCTGCACCCAGACATGCCCCGGAACCGGCTGCACCGGAACGACTTCGACACGGGGCGGGGGAGCCGGCGGCGGCGTCCTGACGACCACGGGCACCGGCTCGGCGACGACACAGCCCGCCAGGAGAAGACCGGCGCCAGCTCCCAGGAGCGTGCGACGTAGTCGCAATCGTTTCATCGCGGCCCTCCTTGTTTGGTTCTGGATCTAGCTCCAGGGTGCCATCAAGGCCGCTGGCTCGTCCACTAGTTGACGGCGGCTGCTGCCGTCGCGCTTACGCCGGCCTGCGCTAGCGGCCGTCGCCGGCCGAGAGCGGGATGCAGGCGCCGGAGGCCACGCTCATGGTGACGATTTCGCCAACGCGGACTCGCGGCGGGGTCGGCCCGGTCACCCGGAGGACCACGTCGCTGCCCTCCAGCCGAACCTGGTAGTCGACCACGTCGCCGAGATAGTGGGCGCGCACCACGGTGCCCCGGAGGAGATTCGCTCCCGGCGCGCCGCTCGGCGCCGTCGGGCCCGGTGCCAGCTCGATCTGATGAGGCCGGATGGAGACGACCACGGCCGCGCCGGGAATCAAGTCATCGGCGGCGACGCGGAGGCGGAGGGGGCCGCACGCGACGGTGCCCGGCGCATCCGCGACGGCGTCGATCAGGTTCGTCTTGCCGACGAACTCGGCGACGAACCGCGTCCGCGGCTGCTCGAAGAGCTCCTCGGCACTGCCGATCTGGGCGACGCGACCATGCTGGAGCACCGCGACCCGGTCCGAGATCACCATGGCCTCGGCCTGATCGTGGGTCACGTACAGCGTGGTGATCCCGAACGTCTCGTGCAGCCGCCGGATCTCGAAGCGCATCTCCTCGCGGAGGTTCGCGTCGAGGTTGCTGAGCGGCTCGTCGAGCAGCAGGATCTCGGGCTCCACCACCAGGGCCCGCGCGACGGCGACCCGCTGCTGCTGGCCCCCGGACAGCTCGCCGGGGTAGCGCGACTCATAGCCCTCGAGCTGAACGGCCTTCAGCATCTCTTTCACCCGGCGGCTGCGGTCGGCCTTCGCCGATCCGTTGAACCGCAGGCCGTAGACCACGTTCTGAGCGACTGTCATGTGGGGCCAGAGCGCGTAGCTCTGGAAGATCATGGCCATCCGGCGCCGCTCGGGCGGCACGACGGCCGTCGGTGAGGAGAGGCAGCGATCGCCGACCCAGATTTCCCCCGCTTCCGGTGTGAGGAAGCCCGCCACGAGCCGCAGCGTCGTCGTCTTGCCGCAGCCCGAGGGGCCGAGCAGCGCCACGAGCTCGCCGGGCTCGATCCGCAGATCGAGCCCCTGAACCACGGCGACATCGCCGTAGCGCTTGGTCAGCCCTTTGATCGTCACGCCCGGCATGGTGGCTAGCCCGTGGCGGTCTCGGATCGTCCCCCGAGCACGTCGCGCCCGAGCAGGGTCTGCATCAGGACGATGGTAGCGAAGGTCATCGCCAGCATGAAGAGGCCGAGGACCGCGATGGCGCCGAACTGGCCCTCCTCCTTCAGGTCGAAGATCACCACGGAGATCACCTTGGTGTTGGGCGTGAAGAGGATGATCGAGGCCGAGAGCTCGCGGATCACGCCGATGAACACGAAGCACCAGGTGGCGATGATGCCGCTCCGCGCCAGCGGCGCGGTGATCTCCCGCAGCACACGCAGCCGCCCGGCGCCCAGGATGCGGCCGGCTTCCTCCAGCTCGGTGTGGATGGCGCGGAAGGTGGCGTCGGACTGCGAGTAGCCGACCGGCATCTCCTTGGTGAGGTAGGCGAGGAAGAGGATCCAGAGCGAGCCGTAGAGCAGGAGCGGCGGGCGCGTGTAGGCGACGAACAGCGCCACGGCCAGGACGACGCCCG
>DASSSH010000067.1:0-9153 GCA_035708525.1 Candidatus Methylomirabilota bacterium | reverse complement strand
CCGCTGATCGCCACGGCCGACTTTGGCTATTTCCGGCTGCGCGACGAAGGTTATACGACGAAGGACCTCGAGGAATGGGGCCGAACCATCACGACGCTCGGAAAGGCCTGGTGCGACGCCTTCGTCTACTTCAAGCACGAGGAGGCCGGGATCGGCCCGGCGTTCGCCCAGCAGCTCCACGCGCTGCTGAATCGGTAGCGGCCAGGCGCCGTTCGATGCGTTCGACGGCCGCCGCCATGTCGACCTCGCCCGTGAGCACCGGCGCCAGGGGATCGGCCATCGTCTCGAAGCGCTTCGGCAGGGTCCTGAGCGTGAAGCGCTTGGGGTCGAGGCGCGGAGTCAGCTCGTTCCAGCCGAGCGGGCACGAGGCGGGAGCGCCCGGCAACGGACGGAGCGAGTACGGCGCGACGATCGTCCGGCCGTGGCCGTTCTGGCCGAAGTCGATGTAGACCTTGCCGCCGCGGGCCCGGATCGGCCGGGCGATGGTGGAGATCTCCGGCAGGGCTTCCACGCCCAGCAGGGCCAGCAGCCGCGCGAACGTCCGTGCCTCCTCGTAGGTGTAGCGCGCGCCGAGGGGCACCAGAATGTGGAGCCCGGTCGCCCCGGAGGTTTTGACGTAGCTGGGCAGCTCGAGGTCCTCCAGGATGCGATGGAGCTCGCGGGCGACCTTCACGACGTCCGCGAAGGGCGCGCCCTTGGGATCGAGATCGAGCACCAGCCAGTCCGGCCGCTCGAGCGAGCCGAGGCGTGACCCCCAGAGGTGGAGCGGGATGGTGCCCAGGTTGGCCACGTAGCGCAGCGTCTCGACGTCATTGACGATGAAGTAGTCGATCTCGCGGTCGGCGTCCTTGGAGTAGATCCGCTCGGTGCGCACCCACTTGGGGACGAACTCGGGCGCGTCCTTCTGGAAGAAGGACTTGCCGGTGATTCCGTCGGGATAGCGGGTGAGGACCAGGGGACGGTCCCGCAGGTATGGCAGCAGCAGCGGGGCGACGGTCTCGTAGTACGCGATCAGGTCTCCCTTGGTGTAGGACTCGGCCGGCCAGAAGATCTTCTTCAGGTTGGTAAGCTTGACCTTCGGCTCCGCCGCTCCTCTCTCCCCCTCCGAGGTGGTTTCTCCCCTCTCCCCCTCTGGGGGAGAGGGAAGGGTGAGGGGCGACAGGTCGCTGAGATCCACCGGGGTCTCCCGGCGGCAGTCCTCGGGCCGCTTGTCGCTCCTGAGCCCGATGAACACCGGATGGCGGATGCCGCCGTCCTCGGTCCACTCGCTGAAGCGCACCTCGCAGACGAGCTTGGGCTCCACCCAGTAGTGCCCACGCCCGGTGGGAACCGCGCCTGACTCGAACGGACACGTCGTCCGGGCGAGTGGCCGGAGTGTGTCCCACAAGGTCTTGAGCCCGGACTGGTCGAAGCCGCTGCCCACCTTGGAGACGTAGACGAGGCGCGGGCGGTCGTGTGGTCCTTCGTAGAGGCCGATGTGCAGGGCGCCGAAGTACCCGCGCGAGCCCTGCGGATCGGTGTAGCCGCCGATGACGAACTCCTGCCGGCGCTGGCACTTGACCTTGATCCAGTCGCGGGACCGACCGGCTGTGTAATGGCTCGTCGCCTTCTTCGCCACGATCCCCTCGAGCCGCTGCTCGGAGGCCGCCTCGAAGAAGGCATCGCCTTGAGCCAGGACATGGTCGCTGAAGCGGACGGGCCCGAGGGCGGGCAGGAACATCCGGAGGCAGTCCTTGCGCTCGAGCAGCGGCAGGCGCCGCAGGTCGTAGCCGTCGAGCATGAGGCAGTCGAAGAAAATGCCGATCGTCGGAATCCGGGCCGCCACTTGCTCGATGTCACGGGGATCGGTCAGGGCCATCCGCGGCTGGAGCCGCTGGAAGCTCGGCCGGCCTTCGTCGTCCAAGGCGACGATCTCGCCGTCGATGACGAAGTGCTCGACGGGTAATGCGCCCAGCGCCGACGCCACCTCCGGATAGCGTCCCGTGATGCGCTGACCGGAGCGACCGTAGAGATCCACCTGCTCCCCGCGGCGCGCGGCCAGCACGCGAACGCCGTCGTACTTGATCTCGAAGAGCCAGTCCTTGCCGGAGAAGGGACGCTCGGCGAGCGTGGCCAACATGAACGGCTCCTTCCCGACGGCCACTTCACGTCGGGGAGCCCGGAGGGCGGCGAGCTTCGCCTGGATCGCCGCGAGCTTTGCCGGCACGTTGGCGATCTCTTCCAGGGTTAAGCCCGAGAGGACCGACTGCGGGTAACGCTCGGTGAGCTCCTGGGCCGCGGCCCCGCCATCGGCCTTCTTGAGCAGCAGCCATTCCTTCTCCTTGCCCGACATCCGCGCCAGGGTCCAGCGGCCGCGCATCTTGAAGCCGAAGAACTCCACCTCGAGCTTTCCGCGGGCGAGCTGCTCGAGCGGATCGTCGGGCTTGACCGGCCGGTACCAGCCGCGGTCCCAGACGATGACCGAGCCCGCGCCGTAGTTGCCCGCCGGAATCACGCCCTCGAAGTCCGCGTACTCGACGGGGTGGTCCTCGACGTGCACGGCCAGGCGCTTCTCCTCCGGCCGCACTGAGGGCCCCTTCGGCACCGCCCAGCTCTTGAGCACGCCGTCCATCTCGAGGCGCAGGTCGTAGTGGGCGCGTCGCGCGGCGTGCTGCTGGACCACGAACAGCCGGCCGCCGGCGGGCCGGCGACCACCGAACGGCTCCGGTGTCCGTTCGGGATCGCGCTTCTTCCGATACGCGTCGAGCTGCGGCGCACGCTCTTCGATCACAATCGCTCGCCCCTGTTCCGGCCGATCACCACCACCGGTGCTGGCTCAGCGTCGGCTTGGAGCATAGCCGCAAGCGTGGTATCGTGCAAAGTCTCACGGACTTTCAACAATTTGGAGGATTGACGCCATGCCTCCTCATTCGCTCGGTTCGGGAACCATCTCGTTCGGTCTCGTGTCCATTCCGGTCAAGCTCTACACCGCGGCCTCGTCCGGCGGCGTGTCCTTCAACCTGCTCCACGCCAAGTGCGGGAACCGCATCCGGCAGCAGACGTTCTGCCCCGTGTGCAACGAAGTGGTGGACCGGAGCGGGCTGGTCAAGGGCTATGAGTTCTCCAAGGAGCAGTACGTGCGCTTCACCGACGAGGAGCTCAAATCGCTCGAGGGCGAGGCCTCCAAGGTCATCGAGATCGCTGAATTCGTGCCGCTCCCGCGCGTGGACCCGATCTACTTCGAGAAGACGTATTACCTGGGGCCGGACAAGGGCGGCGAGAAGGCGTACCGGCTCCTGGCCGACGCCATGACCAAGACCGACCGGGTCGCCCTCGCGAAGTTCGTCATGCGCGGCAAGGAGAGCCTCGTCCTGATTCGGCCGGCGCAGGACGGCCTGATGCTCCACACCATGTACTTCGCCGACGAGGTGCGCGACTTCGGTGAGGTCGACAAGGGCCAGTCGGCCAAGCTCCGGGAAGGGGAGCTGGACCTGGCGCTGCGGCTGGTCGAGGAGCTCTCCCACGACGACTTCAAGCCGGAGCAGTACGTGGACGAGTACCGCGAGCGCGTGCTGGACATGGTGAATCTCAAGGTCGAGGGCAAGGAGGTCACGGCGGTGGGGCCGCAGGTGCAGCGCGCCCAGGTGATCGACCTCATGGATGCGCTCAAGCAGAGCCTGGCCAAGCGGGCCGCGGCCGCCAAGCCGGCGGCTGAGGCGGCTGCCGCGGCCCAGCCGCAGATGGCCAAGAAGCCGCCCGCGAAGGCGCCCAAGCGCCCGGCGGCGTTGGTCGAGAAGCCGGAGAAGAAAGCCCAGGCCGCGAAGAAGTGACGGCGCCGAGCTTGGCCCGGCGAGCGGCCCGTCAGGTCCGAAGGACGTACGGGAGAGAAATGAAGGCTCCTGGTCCGAGAGGCGGCGGTCGGTTGCGGCGATTTCGTCTGGCCGCCGTGCTCGCGCTGGGCATAGCCGTGATGAGCCTCGCCGGGGCGCCTGGCGCGGCCGCCCATCCGTTCCTGGTCGATCAGGAAAACATCGGCAACCCCGGAGGCGGCGTGCTGATCCACAGCATCCAGCTCGGCGCCCCGATCGGTCAGAGCTTCACGCCGCTCCTGCCAGCGCTCGACGTGGTCGAGCTGCTGACGATCGACTTCGGCGACTTTCCGAACGGGATCGGCGCGACGCTGCAGGTCAACCTCCGCGCGGACTCGATCGCGGGCAACATCATCGCGACGAGCAACCCGGTGGCGCTGCCGGACGACTTCGGCGGCCCCACGGTCACCTTTCCCAACGGCGGCGGGGTGACCCACTTCGACTTTGCCGCCACCGTCGCGCTCGTGCCCGGTAACCTGTACGTGATCGAGCCGGTGGTCGTGGCCGGCGACAGCTGGGGTCTCGTCGACATCCTCGGGGTCTACGCGAACGGCAGCGCGATCGTCTCGGGACATGAGACGCCGGGCGACTGGTGGTTTCGGGAGGGACCCGTTGCTATTCCCGTGCCCGCCACGCTCGCGCTGTTCGGCGTCGGTCTGCTGGCTATGGCGCTCAGGCGGTCCGATGACTGGGGGACCCGCCGACTCGAGCCGGTCGCCGGGCCGTCGGTGCTGCCAGGCGACGATCAGCAGCGACAAATTCCGATCCCGTAAGCTCGGTCCCGTGCCCCTGACCTCGCGAATCCGACCGCACGGCGTCGCCAAAATTTGGCAGCAAATGTCGTAATTCAAGACCTGACCCTGAGCACCTGGCTCGTCCACTCGGCACAGCCGGGCCGCGGTGGTCTCCACCTACCCGGGTCCGCGCCGACGACCGGCTCAGGGGGCCGTGCTACCCCGGATGCGGGCCCAGATGGAGCGGGACTCCGGTGGGAGCTCGCGGAGCGTGGCTTCCACCTGCGCGATCACCTCCGCACGCTCGGGCCCCGCCAGGAGCTGCTCGACATCCCAGGCATCCTGCGCCCCCGCCGCGTAGAGCTTTAAGAGGACGAGATCGGCACGACTCGCCACGGGCACCCGCGTGCCCTGAATCGTGGCGTCGCGGGCGCGGGCGAGCACTCCCGCCTGCCACGCACTCTTGCCGACGATGAGGTCGAGTGGGTGCTCCCCGGAGAGAGTGAATCGCGCGACGCCGGCCAGGGGATCGTCGGCGTCGCCCCGCCGCAGGCTGACCGAGACACCCTGGTCCCGCACGGAGCTCCAGAAGTCAGCCGTCAGGCACTCCGCGGCGACGACGAGGAGGTCGAGGTCGCGGGTCGAGCGCGTGACACCGTGCACCGCCATGGCCGCGGCTCCGATGACGGCGAAGGGAACGTCCCGCTGTCGGAGCAGGCCCGCGACGTCGCCCAGGAGACTCAGCCGATCGTCTCCTCGATGCTGCGGGACGATCGTCGCCCGGCCTGGCGCCGGCGCTCGAGTACGGCGATGCCCCGCTCCGGATCCAGCGGCGGGTCCTGCGCCAGGCGAAAGGCGTCGAGGTCGCGGGCGCCGAGCGCGAGGGCCAACGCCACGCGATCGGCAGGCGAAAGCGCCCGGAGAGCCGCCTGGTCTTCCATCCTGAGGTCGTCGGCGACGCTGCGCATGACACCACGAGTATAGCAGGCCGAGCGCACGCGACAGCTGACCTGGCCGACCCGACTCAGCGCCGACGAAGGAGATGCGGGCCGCCCGAGGCCGCGACTGCGTAGAAGAACTCGCGCCTGCCTGCCAGCGCAATCGTCACGATGTTCCTGTCGTGGTCTATCGTCACGGCGGGCAGGCTGCGCTAGGGGCGCATAGGAGGCGCATAAAGAGACGTAAAGGCCCTTATCGGACAGCGCATAGGAGACGTAAAGGCCCTTATCGGACATGCGGGGGTGGGTACGGCCAGCGGCCAAGGGCGTCGGAACGTGCCCGAGGGGGCACCGGGGGTGCTGAGCCGGCGAGGCATTGGCTGCGATCCTTGCCCCGGCGCGGCGAGGGCAGTCAGCCTGATCAACGCACGATCAAGCCCTGAGGCGCGTTCCCCGCCGTGATCTGGCTCGCCAGCGCCAGCTTCTCCACGTCGATCACTGCCACGGCATTCGCCCCCGTCACCGCGATGAAGGCTGTCTTGCCGTCCTTGCTGAACCCGATGTTCGTGCCGCCTGGGCCGATCGTCAGTCGCTTGATCTCTTTGAACGTCCTGGCATCGAAGATCTGGGCAAAGCTGTCCTTGCCGTTGGTGACGATCGAATACCGCCGGTCGGGTGTCCAGGCGTTCGTCACCGGGTACTTCCCCGTCGGCTCGGTCGAGAGCACCGAGAGATCGTCGGCGTTGAGGACCACGTTCGTGTTCGTGTCGGCCGTCTGCACCCACACTTCCTTCCCATCGGGAGAGACACGCAGCATGTGCGGCTTGCTCTTGGCGGGGAACGAGACGGTCTTGAGGAGTTTTCGGCTGGTCATGTCGACCTTCGAGACCGTGTCCGACTCGCGCTCCGGGGTGTAGCCGAACCGACCGTCCGGCGTCAGGTGGAGGTCTCAGGGAAAGGCGCCGGTCTTGAGCGTGGCCTCGATCTGGCCGCCCTCGAGGTCGAGAAATGCGATGAGATTGTCGCCCGCCACATTGACCGCTGCCTTCTTCCTGCCGGGCAGCACGACCAGACTGTGGCCGGGCCCCGTGCCGAGCCCCGCGATCGTCTTGGTAACGGCCACCTGCTTCGGATCGATCGCGATGGCCTGCACTTGGTTATTGGGGAAGTCGTAGGTCCAGATCCGCGCTCCGTCCCAATACGTCTGCTCGCTCGACAGCCAGCGCACCGACGCGCCGAGGGGCCGGGTCTCGCGCACCTGACGGCGGGCGACGTCGATCAGCGTGACGTCCTTCGAGCCGACGTTGAAGACGTAGACCGTTTCTCTCGCTGCCTGGTTTTCCGCCGACAGGGACACTGCGACGGAAGGAGGTGATGCCGGGCTGGCTGAATCGCAGGCGGAAGCGAGCAGCCCGAGCGCGGCGCTCGTTGCTCCTTTCAGGAGCGTTCGGCGGTCAAGGCTAGAGGACAGGAGCCAATCGGTCCCCCCGACAAACACGCCCTTGACCTCGCTCCGCGAGGCGCAGTCGGCCGGGCCTCAATGCGAAGGCGGCGCGGCCTGCTGTAGCGGATTGATGATCGCTTTCGGCACCGTGACTGCTCCCCAGTGGCACCAGCAGCCTACACCTGGCCGGAGAGGTCGACAACCGCAATCGTACCGCGCGAGGCTATCTGCGAACCTTCGGCAAACGCGAGCGGAGCGCATAGGAGACGTAAAGGCCCTTATCGGGCATGCGCGGGTGCGTACGACCAGCGGCCAAGGGCGTCGGAACTTGCCCGAGGGGTCACCGGGGGTGCGAGCCGGCGAGGCATTGGCTGCGATCTTGCCCCGGCGAGGAGAGGGCAGCCAACATGGGCGCGAGCGGGAACGGGCCGAGCCCGTAGGAGGAGGGGAAGTTGCCGGCTGGCGGGCGCGGCGGCGCCGATGTCGGCCGGCGGGGGATCTGGCCCGTGCGGCTCCGCCGAGTGTGGCCGATCCAGATGCGCGAGGATCTTGGCCACCACCGCCGGGTCGTGCAGGGTCGCGATGAAGCGCAGCCGACCGCCGCAGCGTGGGCACGCCAGCACGTCGAGGCCGAACGCGTGCCGCATCAAGGCTGCCCAGGCCCAGTCGCGCGACTCGCGCGGCCGGGCGGTTGCGCCGGAGCGTCCGGCTGGCCCCTCCTCAGGCGGGCGCAGCGGCCGGCCGAAGCCCACGACCTGGCGGCGCCAGCCGGCATGCGGGGCCAGCACGCCGTGGTAGAGCAGCAAGTGCGCCTCGGGCCGCGGTGTGAGGCCGGCGAGCTTTTCTAGCAGCTCGGCCGGCTCGAGCAGCAGGCGGGTGGTACCGTCGCGCCAAACCTTGCGCAGCCCCACGACCACCCGCCCATCGGCGCGGCGACGTAGCCGCTCCTGCGCCAGCGGCGGGCGCAGGAGATAGCGGCAGAGCCGCTCAAGCCGCGCGCGATCGCGCGCCGGCACCCACACGTTGGCGTGCAGATCGAAGCCGTCCTGCTGCGCCTGGCGTGGGCCCCGGGAGCTGATGGCTACCGCGCTGGGCTCGACACCGAGCCGCCGCAGCCGCGCCCCCGCGCTTAGCGCGCCCGCGAGCGGGTGCCATGCCCAATGATGGATACATGCGCCCGGGGCTCACTCCCGAGGGCGGCTCGCTTCATTGACGAGCCGTGACGATCCCACTTACACTCGGTCTCGTGCCCCTGACCTCGCGAATCGGGCCGCAAGGCGCTGCCAAAATTTGGCAGCAAATGTCGTAATTCAAGACCTGACCCCATGCTTGATTCGATTCAGAAGAAGGTCCTCTGGCTGAGCACCTGGCTCGTCCATCACGCCAATACGCTCCGTCCCAATCCCGACGGCACCAAGGTGGGCGGCCACCAGGCCTCCTCCGCCTCGGTGGTGAGCCTGCTGACGGCGCTGTACTTCGAGGCGCTGCGGCCGGGCGATCTGGTCGCGGTGAAAGCCCACGGCTCGCCGGCCTTCTACGCCATCGAGTACCTGCGCGGGCGCCTGACCGTCGACGATCTCAAGAGCCTGCGGGCCTTCGGCGGGCTTCAGGCGTATCCGAGCCGGAGGAAGAATCCCCAGATCGTGGAGCTCTCCACGGGCTCCATGGGGCTCGGCGCGGTGACGGCCCTCTTCGCCGCGCTCGGTCTGCGCTACGTGGAACAGCACTTCGGCGTGCAGTCCAACACCCCGCGGCCCGGGCGCGTCATCGCCATGCTGGGCGACGCCGAGCTGGACGAGGGCAATGTCTGGGAGGCGCTGCTCGAGGAAGCGCTGGGCGAGCTGGGCAATCTGCTCTGGATCGTCGACATGAACCGCCAGAGCCTGGACCGCATCGTGCCCGACTCCCGCCGCCGCCAGCTCCGTGACTGGTTCCGCGCCGCCGGCTGGCATGTCATCGAGCTGCGCTGGGGCGCGCGGCTCGAGAGCCTCTTCGCGCGGAGCGGCGGCGACCGGCTGCGAGCGCGGCTCGAGGCGATGTCGAACGCGGAGTACCTGTCGCTGCTGAGGCTGCCGCCGGGGTCGGTGCGCAAGGCGCTGATCACCGCGGCGAGCGGCGAGACGGATCGCGCCATCGAGCGGCTGCTGGCCGACGTGACCGACCCCGGGCTCGGCGCCCTCGTCGCCGAC
>DASSSH010000066.1:0-2617 GCA_035708525.1 Candidatus Methylomirabilota bacterium | reverse complement strand
CGACCGGCACGAGCAGAGAACGGGCAGAAAGGCGAAGGGGGTTACGAGGTGACATCTCGTAACCCCCTGAACCTTTGGAGCGGCCGACCGGATTCGAACCGGCGACGTCCAGCTTGGGAAGCTGGCATTCTGCCACTGAATTACGGCCGCTCGATGGCTCCTATTCTAGTGTGTGGGCCGCCCTTGTCAAACTTATCCGAGCTCGCCTCGTCGGTCTTCTCGCCTGCGGCTCGTCGGCACCGCCTCGGCTCCAACTACTTCGCGTCTTTCAACGACATGTCGTAGGCCTTGATCCGCTCGTCGCTGCGGGCCTTCCAGTTGAGCCGCTTGTTGGCCCCGTAGAGGTCCAGCTGCTGGTAGAGCGGCACGGCCGGCATCTCCTCGATCCACAGCCGGTTGATCCGGTGGTAGATCTCCAGCCGCTTCTTCTCGTCCATCTGGGTCTTGGCCTGGTCCACCATTCCGTCGAAGTCCGGGTTGTGGTAGTTGCCCAGGTTGCTGCCGGTGCGGAACAGGGGCCCATAGACGGTCTCGGCGTCGATCGTCGGGGTGCCCCAGCCGATGAGCCAGACGGGACCAGGCCTGTGAGTGTACACGAGCGTGTTCAGGTAGCTGACGAACTCATGGGTCTTGAGCGTGGTCTTGATGCCCGCCTTGGTGAGCTGGCCGGCCACGGCCTCGGCCACTTCCTTGTCGCGGACGTAGCGCCCCTGGGGGCTGTTCAGCGTGATCTCGAGCCCGGAGGCAAAGCCCGCCTCGGCCAGGAGCTTCTTGGCCTTGGCCAGATCCTGCTTGATGGGCTTGAGCTGGGGATCGTAGCCGAAGTGCAGCGGCGTGAGCATGGTCGCCGTGCGCATGGCCTTGCCGTCGAGCACGTTCTTGACGATCTCGTCGGCGTCGATCGCGTAGGCGATGGCCTGGCGCACCCGCTTGTCCACCGTCGGGCCCTTGTAGGGACCCACGGGCTTGTGCTGGGCGTCGTACTCGTGGGTGACGAACATGAGCTGGAGGGTCCGGATGCTGGGCGCCGTGGAGAGGAAGAGCCTGGGGTGCTTGTCGATGACCGCCGCCAGGTGGGGCGGGATGTTCACGGCCACGTCGATCTCGCCGTTCTGGAGCGCCGCCACCCGGACGGCGTCGTCGGGAATGGGCTTGAAGACCACCGTCTTGATCTTGGGCGCGCCCCGCCAGTACTGCGCGTTGGCTTCGAGCACGATCTCCTCGTCTTTGCTCCAGCGGACGAACTTGTACGGCCCGGTGCCGATGGGATTCTTGGAGATGAAGGCCGAGTCCTTCCCCGCGTACGCCTTGGGCGGATACATGGCGGGCTGATTGAAGGTCATGATGGTGATGAAGGTCGGCCAGGGCTTGCTGGTGTGGACTCGCACCGTGGAGGGATCCACGATCTCCACCCGGTCGATGGGCTGAAAGTTGGAGCTGGCACGCATGCCGGACGACTTGACCCGCTCGAGGCTGAACTTCACCGAGTCAGCATTGAACTCCTCGCCGTTGTGGAACTTCACGCCCTTACGGAGCTTGACCTCCCAGATCGTCGGCGCGACCAGCCTGGGCATCTCGGTGGCCAGGGCCGGCACGATCTTGAGGTTCTGGTCTCGCTCGACCAGCCCCTCGAAGATATGGCCGCCGATCACCGAGGCTGGGGTCTCCTGCTGGTTCATGACGTCAAGCGTGGTCGGGTCCACGCCCTGGGCGATGATCACCTTGCCCTGGGGCGCGGCCCAGGCCAGGGCCGGGACCATCGAGAGCGCTACCAGGACAGCGCATACACGTCTACGGGCCATAGATGCCTCCTTGAATGCCTGGATCGAGGGCGCCGGGTGCGCGGAAAGTGCTCCTACTCTAGGGACGGCCCTCGGGAGTGTCAAGTGAGTCGGCGGGCGGCCGCCGGAGGAACGCCAGCGCCTCCTCCCGCGTGGAGACCAGGCCGAGCGCCTGGGCCTCGCGCGCTCGGTCGAGCAACCGCCCCACCTCGGGCCCCGGGGCGAGGCCGAACGCGGCCATGACGTCCTCGCCGCGGAGGAGCGGCGGCGCGGCGGCCGCGGCGCGTTCCTCTCCGAGCCCGGCCAGGAGATCCCGCAGAATGGCCCCTCCAGGTCCCCGCCAGACCTCGAGTGGCGGATCGCCCCGAAGCGCGGCGGCGTCCGCTAAGGCCAGGAGCACGAGATCCCGGCTCTCGTCGGCCAGGTCTCGGCAGAACCGGTAGCGGGCGCGCCGCGTCACGCCCCCGGACTGGGCCAGATGCATGGGGCGCAGGTGCTGGACCACGAGCTTGGCCAGGACGGCGGTCGCGTCCCCGGGCAGTTTCCACCGCGCCCCCACCGCCTCGGCGCGGCGGGCGCCCGCCACATCGTGTCCGAGGAAGCGGATGCGGCCGGCCTCGACCGCGCGCGTCTCGGGCTTGGCCACGTCGTGGAGCAGGGCGGCGAGCTTGAGGGTCTCCTGTCGGGTGATCCCGCCCCCGAGCGCCTCGGCCAAATGCGCGCGGAGCTCGGCGCCCCAGGGCGCGAGCCCGTCGAGCTCCACAAGGATGGCGTCGGCCGCTTCCACCGTCCGGAGCGAGTGCTCCCACACGTCGAAGCGGTGCGGCTCGGGCTGC
>DASSSH010000065.1:0-11680 GCA_035708525.1 Candidatus Methylomirabilota bacterium | reverse complement strand
GGGGGTAGAGATGGTGATGCCGGGGGACAACGTGACGATGGCGATCGAGCTGATTCAGCCGGTGGCGATGGAGAAGGAGTTGCGGTTTGCGATCCGGGAGGGGGGGCGCACGGTGGGCGCCGGCGTCGTCGCCGAGATCGTCGAGTAAGGAGCCATGGTCACCGTCACCGCCGACCAGAAGATCCGGATCCGCCTCAAGGCGTACGACCACCAGCTCCTCGACCGCTCCATGAAGGAGATCGTGGAGACGGTGCGGCGCACGGGCGCGCGCGTGACGGGACCCGTCCTGCTGCCGACGATCATCAACCGGTGGACCGTGCTCCGATCGCCCCACGTAGACAAGACCTCCCGGGAGCAGTTCGAGATGCGGACCCACAAGCGCCTGATCGACATCCACGATCCCACGCCCCAGACGGTCGATGCCCTGATGAAGCTGGATCTGCCGTCGGGCGTCGACGTCGAGATCAAGCTGTGAGCGCGCCGATGACGGCCCATCTGCGGCGTTGGCAAGCTGGCTCCTCCCTGCGACGTACAAACGCGTACGCCTCAGTCGTCGCCAGGTTGCCGCCTTGCATCTGGACCGTCCTCGCCACGCTCACGAGGTGACAGGGCCTGCCATGGCGATGAAGGAAGGGCTGATCGGCCGGAAGAAGGGCATGACCCAGGTCTTCGGCGAGGACGGCAACCTCGTCCCGGTGACCGTGGTCGAGCTCGGGCCGTGCACCGTGGTCGGCGTACGCACCAGGACCACCCACGGCTACGACGCCCTGCAGCTCGGCTTCGAGCCCAAGAAGAAGAACGCCACCAAGGCGATGACCGGCCACTACAAGAAGGCGGGCATCGCCGCCCCGATGAACGTGCTCCGCGAGATCCGGCTGCAAAAGACGGAGGCCGTGGCAGGCTACCAGGTCGGGCAGATCCTGACCGTGGACCTGTTCGCTCCCGGTGAGCTGGTGGATGTCGTCGGCGAGAGCAAGGGCAAGGGCTTTCAGGGCGGCGTCAAGCGCCATGGCTGGTCCGGCGGGGACGCGAGCCACGGCTCCATGTTTCACCGGGCCCCGGGCTCGATCGGGGCCTCGTCGGATCCCTCGCGTGTCTGGCCGGGGCATCGGCTGCCGGGCCGGATGGGCGGCGACCGGCGCACCGTGCTCAACCTGCCGGTGGTGCGCGTCCTGCCGGAGCAGAACCTGATCCTCCTGCGCGGCGCGGTGCCGGGACCGATCGGCGGCCTGCTCATGGTGCGCAAGAGCGTCAAGCAGACCAAGGCCCAGCAGCAGAAGGCGAAAGAGGCCAAGTGAGCATGCCAAGCGTTCCAGTGCTGGACGGCAAGGGCAGGACGCAGGAGACGCTCGAGCTGTCGCCCGAGGTGTTCGGCGCCGCGCCGCGCGTTCCCCTGCTGCACCAGGCGGTGGTGCGCGAGCTCGCCGCCCGCCACGCGGGGACGCATGACACCAAGGGGCGCAGCGAAGTCTCCGGCGGCGGCCGCAAGCCATGGCGCCAGAAGGGGACGGGGCGCGCGCGTCAGGGCTCCATCCGCGCCGTGCAGTGGAAGGGTGGCGGCAAGCCTTTCGGCCCCACGCCGCGCACGTACGACAAGCGCATGCCGGTCGAGATGCGGCGCGCGGCGTTGCGGGAAGCCCTCGCGGCCAAGGTCGCCTCCGGGGAGGTGTCGGTCGTCGATCGCCTGGGAGTGAGCGAGCCCAAGACGAAGGCGCTCGTGGCCCGGCTCGAGGGGCTCGGGGTGACCCCCGGGCCGACGCTCCTCGTGGTCTCGGAGCGGAGCGACGTCCTCGCCCGGGCCGCGCGCAACCTGCCGTGGCTGCACGTGGAGACACCCGCTCACGCCTCGGTGTATCAGGTGCTGAGGAACAGCCGCCTGGTGTTCGAGAAGGCCGCCCTCCTCAGTCTCGCTGAGACGCTCGCGAAGAGTCAGCGCAAGACTGGGGGGAGTGCGGAGGCCAGGTCGAGGGCCCCGCAGACGAAGATGCGCGGGTCCGAGGGCGCGCGGAGGAGTCGGTCGTGAAGGACCCACGGAGCGTGCTGGTGCGACCCCTCATGACCGAGAAGAGCATGCAGCAGAAGGAAGAGTTCAACGCGGTGACGTTCGAGGTCTCGCCGGATGCGAGCAAGGTCGAGATCCGCCAGGCGGTGGAGAAGGTCTTCAACGTCAAGGTCACCGATGTCCGCACCGCCTTCCGCGAAGGCAAGTGGAAGCGGATGGGCAAGCACGAGGGGCGCCGGCGCAGCTGGAAGAAGGCCGTGGTGACGCTGGCGCCGGGGCACAAGATCGACCTCGTGGAAGGGGCCTAGGGGAATGGGAATTCGCACTCAGAAGCCCACCTCGCCGGCGCGCCGGTATCTGACCTACGTCACCAACGAGGACATTACCAAGAAGACACCCGAGAAGAGCCTGCTCAACCCGAAGAAGCGGACGAGCGGGCGCAACACCTACGGGCGCATCACGGTCCGGCACCGGGGCGGCGGCCACAAGCGCATGCTGCGGGAGATCGACTTCCGCCGGGAGAAGTATGGGATCCCAGCCGTGGTAGCCGGGGTCGAGTACGACCCGAACCGCTCGGCCCGGATCGCGTTGCTGCACTACCGGGACGGGGAGAAACGCTACATCATCGCGCCGCTGGGACTCAAAGCCGGGGACATGGTGATGTCCGGGCCCCAGGCCGACATCCTGCCGGGCAATGCCCTGCCGCTGCGGAACATCCCGCTCGGCACGATGGTGCACAACGTGGAACTGCAGCCCGGCAAGGGCGGTCAGCTCTGCCGGAGCGCCGGGACCATGGCGCAGCTGCTGGCGAAGGAAGGCGACCACGCCAACATCAAGCTGCCCTCAGGCGAGGTGAGGCAGGTCAAGCTGGAATGCATGGCGACGATCGGCCAGGTCGGCAATCTGGACCACGAGAACGTGTCGGTCGGCAAGGCCGGACGCGTCCGCTGGAAAGGATTCCGCCCGACGGTGCGCGGCACCGTGATGAATCCCGTCGATCACCCGATGGGGGGTGGCGAGGGCAAGGGCAAGGGCAACCACCCGATGACACCGTGGGGCAAGCCGACCAAGGGCTACAAGACGCGGCGCGGGGCACGCCCGTCGGACCGCTACATCGTGAGCCGTCGGACCAGATAGGGGCAGCCATGGGACGCTCGCTGAAGAAGGGACCGTACGTCGAGGAGCGGCTCGAGAGCCGGATCGCCGAGCTGAATCGGTCGCGCCAGAAGAAGGTGCTGAAGACCTGGTCGCGGCGCTCGACCATCATTCCCGAGTTCGTGGGCCACACGCTCGCGGTGCACAACGGGAAGAAGTTCATCCCCGTCTACATCACCGAGAACATGGTCGGCCACCGGCTGGGGGAGTTCGCGCTCACCCGCACCTTCAAGGCGCACGGGCAGGCGGAGAAGGCGGCGACCTCGCCGACGGGGAAGGCCTAGGGCGATGCGGACCCGAGCCACGGCGCGTTTCATCCGGGTGCCCGCCTCCAAGGCGCGTCTGGTGCTCGCGCACATCCGCGGCAAGTCCGTGGGCGAGGCGCTGGCCACGCTCCAGTTCACCCCGAAGGCCGCGGCGCGGCTGATCGAGAAGGTGCTGCGATCGGCGATCGCGAACGCCGAGCACAACCATCAGGTGCGCGACCTGGACGAGCTCCGCGTCGTCAAGGCGGTCGCCGACGGCGGGCCGTCCATGAAGCGGGTGTCCCCGCGGGCCATGGGCCGCGCGTACTTCATCAAGCACCGGCTGAGCCATCTCACCATCGAGTTGAGCGACGAGACGCCGGCCGGCCGGCGGCCGCCGGCGGCCTCCCGACCGGCCCCGGCGCCGCGGCAGGCGAAAGGATAGGCATGGGCCAGAAGACGCATCCGATCGGGTTCCGGCTGGGGGCCACGCGGACGTGGAGCTCGCGGTGGTTCGCCACCAAGGGCTACGCCGGGCTGCTGCACGAGGACCACAAGATCCGCCGGTTCATCAAGTCCTCGCTCTACCACGCGGGCATCTCGCGGATCGACATCGACCGCAAGGCCAGCTCCTGCCGCATCACGATCTTCACGGCTCGCCCCGGGATCATCATCGGCCGGAAGGGGGCCGAGGTGGAGAAGCTGAAGAACGAGATCCAGGCGCGGACGAACAAAGAGGTCTATCTCAACATCGAGGAAGTCGTCCATCCGGAGCTGGACGCCCAGCTCGTGGCCGAGAACGTGGCCCTGCAGCTGCAGAAGCGCGTGGCGTTTCGCCGCGCGATGAAGAAAGCCGTCACCTCGGCGCTGAGGCTCGGGGCCGACGGGATCCGGATCGCCTGCGCCGGCCGGCTGGGCGGTGCCGAGATCGCGCGCCGGGAATGGTACCGCGATGGACGGGTGCCGCTGCATACGATCCGCGCCGACATCGACTACGGGCTCGCCGAGGCCCACACGACCTACGGCGCGATCGGGGTCAAGGTGTGGATCTTCAAGGGCGAGGTGCTGCCGGCGCAGAAGGTGGCTGCGGAGGGATAAGCGCCCATGCTGATGCCCAAGCGCGTCAAGTACCGCAAGGCCCAGCGCGGCCGCATGAAGGGCAAGGCCCAGCGCGGCTCGAGCCTGGCCTTCGGCGACTACGGGCTCAAGGCGCTCGAGCCGGGCTGGGTGACGAATCGGCAGATCGAAGCCGCGCGCGTTTCCTTGGCGCGCTCGGTGAAGCGGGGAGGCAAGATCTTCATCCGGATCTTCCCGGACAAGCCGGTCACCAAGAAGCCGGCCGAGACGCGGATGGGCAAGGGCAAGGGCAACCCGGAGTTCTGGGTCGCGGTCGTGAAGCCGGGCCGCATTCTGTACGAGATGGAAGGCGTGGATGAGGCGTCGGCGCGAGAGGGTTTCCGCCTCGCCGCCCAGAAGATCGGCATCAAGACCAAGTTCGTGTCTCGCACGCGGGCACTCTGAGGGCGAGCGACAAAGGCGACCATGAAGGCGGAAAAGTGGCGTGACATGTCCGGCGAGGAGCTCCAGCAGAAGATCAAGGAGCTGAGCGAAGAGCTGTTCAATCTGCGGTTCCAGCTCTCCATGGGCGTCGCGAAGAATCCGTCGCGCGTCGGCCGGGCCCGCCGCGACCTGGCCCGGGCGAAGACCGTGCTGCGCGAGCGCGAGCTGAGCGGCTCCAAGCGCTAGGAGAGAACCGTGTCAGAGACGAAGACCCGCGAAGGCGTGGTGGTGAGCGACAAGATGATGAAGACGCGCGTCGTCCTCATCGAGCGCGTCTACCGCCACCCACGCTACGAACGCGTGATCCGGCGGTCGAAGAGGCTCAAGGCCCACGATGAGACCAACGCCAGCAAAGTGGGCGACCGGGTGCTCATCGAGGAGGCGCGACCCCTGTCCAAGGAGAAGCGGTGGCGCATCCGCCAGATCCTGGCGAGCGCGTCATAGGGGCTCCGGGGCCAGGCCATGATCCAACCGAGATCCATGCTCGATGTCGCCGACAACTCGGGGGCCAAGAAGGCCCAGTGCATCCGGGTGATGGGCGGCTCGAACAAGCGCTATGCGTCGCTGGGAGATGTGGTGATCGTGGCCGTCAAGGAGGCGGTCCCCGACGGCACGGTCAAGAAGGGCGAGGTCGCCCGGGCGGTCGTCGTCCGGACCGTCAAGGAGGTGGGCCGCAAGGACGGCTCGTACATCCGCTTCGACCGGAACGCCGTGGTGCTGCTCAAGCCCGACGACAATCCGGTCGGCACCCGGATCTTCGGCCCGGTGGCGCGCGAGCTGAGGGACAAGCAGTTTACGAAGATCATCTCGCTCGCTCCGGAAGTCATTTGATGCCGGCCCAAGTGACTTCGCCATACGTCGTTCTCGGTCGGCGCCGATCCTCAACGTACGATCTACTCAGCCCTCGCCTCGTGGCCGCGCCCCTCGGCTCGAACTGCCACGTACGCCTGCGGTCGGCGCCTCCCTCGGGCCTCGTCTGGCTCGTCACTTGGGCCCGCATGAGAGAGAACTAGGGAACCGGCATGGCGATCGCGCACGTGCGGAAGGGTGACACGGTGATGGTGGTGGCGGGGAAGGAGCGCGGCAAGCGGGGCAAAGTGCTGCGCGTCTTTCCCGAGAAGAACCGCGTCGTCATCGAGCGGATCAACATGATCAAGAAGCACCAGCGCCCGACCCAGAAGCTCCGGCAGGGCGGGATCATCGAGCGGGAAGGGTCGATCCACCTGTCCAACGTCATGCTGGTGGATCCCACGGGCGACAAACCCACCCGGGTCGGCATGAAGGCGTTGGCCGACGGCCGGAAGGTCCGGGTCGCCAAGAAGTCCGGCGAACTCATCGACAAGGCATAGGAGCCATGGCAGAGCCGAAGAAGTCGGACAAGCCGCAGACGCCGAAAGGCCCGCAGGGCGGCAAGCCCCAGCAGGCGGCCAAGGGGAAGCCCGGCAAGGGTGCGCCGGCGGAGCCGGCGGCTCCGGCCAAGCGCGCCAAGGTCAGCGGCGACGTGCCGCCGCGGTTGCGCGAGCGGTTCCGGAGCGCGGTAGTCCCGGCTCTGATGAAGGAGCGGGGCTACACGAATCCGTTCGAGGTCCCGCGCTTGGAGAAGATCGTCATCAACATGGGCGTGGGTGAGGGCAAGGAGAACGCGAAAGTGCTGGACTTCGCGACCGCCGATCTGCAGGCAATCACGGGGCAGCGGCCCGTGATCACGCGGGCGAAGAAGTCCATCGCGAACTTCAAGCTGCGGGAAAACGTGCCCATCGGCTGCAAGGTGACGCTGCGCGGCCCACGGATGTACGAGTTTCTCGACCGTCTGGTGAACGTGGCGCTGCCGCGGGTCCGGGACTTCAAGGGTGTGCCGCCCAAGGGCTTTGACGGCCGCGGCAATTACAACCTCGGGCTCAAGGAACAGGTCATTTTCCCGGAGATCGTGTTCGACAAGGTGGACAAGATCCGCGGCATGGACATCTCAATGGTCACCACAGCCCGGACGGACGAAGAGGCACGAGCCCTGCTGGCGCAACTGGGTGTGCCCTTCAGGGAGTCGTAAGCATGGCGAAGACCGCGCTCATCATGAAGCAGCAGCGCCCGCCCAAGTTCAAGTCGCGGGCCTACCACCGGTGCAAGATCTGCGGCCGGCCTCGGGGCTATCTGCGGAAGTTCGAGACGTGCCGCATCTGCTTCCGCGAGCTGGCGCTCAAGGGTGAGGTGCCGGGCATCGTGAAGGCCAGCTGGTAGGAGCCGCCGCGAGCCATGAGGAGCGATCCCGTCGCCGACCTGCTGACCCGCATCCGCAACGCGAGCCGCGCGGAGCACGAGAAGGTGGATGTCCCGTCGTCCAAGCTCAAGGTCAAGATCGCGGAGATCCTGAAGGAGGAGGGATTCATCAAGAACTTCCGCCTCATCGAGGACGACAAGCAGGGCGTCCTGCGCGTGTACCTCAAGTACGGAGCGGGCAACGAGAAAATCATCTCCGGCCTGGTGCGCGTGTCACGGCCCGGTCGGCGCGTGTACGTGACCAAGGACAAGATCCCGTCGATCCTGGGCGGGATGGGTGTCGCCATCCTCTCGACCTCCCGCGGCGTCATGACCGACCGGGATGTGCGCAAGGGAAAGCTCGGCGGCGAAGTCCTGGCCTACGTCTGGTAGGAGCGGCGCGCCATGTCGCGAATCGGCAAGAAGCCTATTTCGGTCCCCCAAGGCGTGAAGGTCGCCGTGGACGGAAGCACCGTGCGGGCCGAGGGCCCCAAGGGCAAGCTGGCTCAGACGGTCCCCGCACCGCTATCGGTCAAGCTCGAGGGCGGCGTGCTCACCGTCCAGCGCCCCTCGGACCACCGCAACGTGCGCGCGCTGCACGGCCTGGCCCGCTCGCTGCTGGCCAACATGGTCCACGGGGTCAAGGAAGGATTCGAGCGGAAGCTCGAGATCGTCGGGATCGGCTATCGCGCCCAGCTGCAGGGCAAGAACCTCCAGCTGGCGCTCGGCTACTCGCATCCGGTGATCTTCCCGCTGCCGGAGGGCATCCAGGCCGAGGTGGACAAGCAGGTGTCCATCACGTTGCGGGGCGCCGACAAGGCGCTGTTGGGACAGACGGCAGCCAAGCTGAGGGCGCTGCGCACCCCCGACCCCTACAAGGGCAAGGGCATCAAGTACGCCGACGAGCACATCCGTCGCAAGGTCGGCAAGAAGGCCGGAGCAGGAGCGAAATAATGCTCACGGGCAACAAGGTCGAAGGACGCAGGATCCGACACCTGCGCATCCGCCGGGTCGTCCGCGGCACGGCGCAGCGGCCGCGCCTGGCGGTGTACCGGAGCCTGAACCATATCTATGCTCAGCTCATCGACGACACCGCCGGCCGGACCTTGGTGGCCGTCGACAGCCGCTCACCGGATTTCCAGCAGCGGCTCAAGGTCGGCGGCAATGTCGCCGCCGCCAAGATCGTCGGCGAGCTGGTGGCGCAAAGGGCCAAGGCCAGCGGCATTACCCAGGTGGTCTTCGATCGCGGGGGCTACCAGTACCACGGGCGCGTGAAGGCCCTAGCCGAGGCGGCGCGGGCGGCCGGCTTGGGCTTCTAGGTCCGCCACGGTGCCGAACAGGAGGCAGTGAGTGGCTGAAGCGAAAATCGACGCGAACGCGTTGGACCTCACGGATCGGGTGGTCGCCATCAACCGGGTCGCCAAGGTCGTCAAGGGCGGCCGGCGGTTCTCTTTCACGGCGCTCGTCGTCGTGGGGGACGGCCGCGGCCACGTCGGCGTGGGGCTGGGCAAGGCACGGGAGGTTCCCGAGGCGATCCGCAAGTCGGTGGAGCACGCCAAGAAGGACCTGATCCAGGTGCCGCTCAAGGACACCACGATTCCGTGCGAGATCACCGGCCACTTCGGCGCGGCGCGGGTCTACCTCAAGCCGGCCTCGCAAGGCACGGGCGTGATCGCCGGCGGGGCGGTGCGGCCGGTGCTGGAGGCGGCCGGCGTGCAGGATATCCTGACCAAGACGCTGGGGACGAACAATCCCCACAACGTGCTCAAGGCGACCATGGATGCCTTCCGGCGCCTGAAGCGGCTTCAGTCCACCTTCGCCGCGCGACGGAAGGTCACCGACGGCGACGGCCAGGAGGCGGCGGGTGGCTAAGGCGCTCAAGGTGACTTTGGTCAAGAGCCTCATCGGCCTGAGCCCCAAGCAGGAGGCCACGGTCAAGGCGCTCGGTCTGCGCCACGTCCGGCAGACCGTCGAACACGACGACACCCCGACGATCCGGGGCATGATCCGCCTCGTGCCGTTCTGCCTGAAGGTGGAGGGGAGCGAAGGCTCCGCCGCTGCGGCGCGAGTCGTGGGCGGGCCCGGCCACGAACCGAAGCCGGTGAAGCGACCCGGGAGCAGGGGAACACGGAGCGCGAAATGAGACTCGAAGATCTCCGACCGGCGGCTGGTGCGGTCAAGCGCCGCAAGCGCGTGGGCCGCGGACCGGGCTCCGGGCACGGCAAGACCTCGGGGAAGGGCCACAAGGGCCTCAACGCCCGCTCCGGAGGCGGCGTCCGCGTCGGCTTCGAGGGCGGCCAGATGCCGCTCTACCGTCGTCTGCCCAAGCGCGGGTTCCTGCCCTACGGCGGCAAGACCGAGATCGCCATCGTCAACGTCAAGGATCTGTCGGCGCGCTTCCCCGCGGGAAGCGTGGTGGATCCCGACGCGCTGGTCGGGGCCGGGTTGATCCGCAAGTCCGGGCGCGGCGCGGTCAAGGTACTCGGCGACGGCGCCGTGGCTCACGCCCTCATCGTCAAGGCCCACAAGGTCAGCGGGTCCGCGCGCCAGAAGCTCGAGGCGGCCGGCGGCCGCATCGAGATACTGCCCGCCCGGGTCGAGGTGCCCAAGAAGTGATCGAAGGCCTGCTGAGCTTCCAGAACATCTTCAAGATCCCGGAGCTCAAGCGCCGCGTGCTCATCACGCTCGGGCTGCTTGCCGCCTACCGGCTCGGCGCCCACGTGCCCACGCCGGGCATCGACGCCATCGCGCTGGCCGAGTTCTTCAACCAGATGCAGAGCGGTCTGCTGGGCATGGTGGACCTCTTCTCGGGCGGCAACCTCCGGCGGCTCACCGTCTTCGCCCTGGGAATCATGCCCTATATCTCGGCCTCGATCATCCTCCAGCTGCTCACCGTGGTGATCCCGGCCCTCGAGCGGCTGGCCAAGGAGGGCGAGGCCGGCAAGAAGAAGATCACCCAGTACACACGCTACGGCACCATCGGGCTCTCGATGATCCAGTCCTTCGGCATCGCCGTGGGTCTGGAGAGCATGCGCAGCCAGAGCGGCGCCGCGCTGGTGCCCGACGGCGGCTGGGGGTTCCGTCTGCTGACGATGCTGACCCTCACGACCGGGACCGCGCTGATCATGTGGCTGGGCGAGCAGATCTCCGAGAAGGGGATCGGCAACGGCATCTCGCTCATCATCTTCGCCGGCATCGTGGTGCGGCTGCCCTCGGCGATCGTGTCGTCGTACCAGCTGATCTCCACGGGCGAGCTCAAGCTGTTCGTCTTCCTGGGCCTCGTGGTCATGATGGTCCTGGTGACGGCGGCGGTCATCATCATGCAGGAGGGACAGCGGAAGATCCCGGTCCAGTACGCCAAGCGGGTGGTGGGCCGCCGGATGTACGGGGGGCAGTCCACCCACATCCCGCTGCGCATCAACACGGCGGGCGTCATCCCGGTGATCTTCGCCTCGTCCCTGATCCTGTTCCCGGCGACGCTGACGCAGTTCATCCACCATCCGTGGATGCAGTACATCTCCGAGGCGCTGTCGCCGGGTCGCTTCACGTACACCGTGCTCTACTGCGCGCTGATCATCTTCTTCGCCTACTTCTACACGGCCATCGTGTTCAATCCGGTCGACCTGGCCGACAACATGAAGAAGTACGGGGGCTTCATTCCGGGCGTCCGGCCGGGCAAGAAGACCGCCGAGTACATCGACCGGACGCTGACGCGCATCACGCTGCCGGGCGCGGTGTTCCTGGCCCTGATCTCGATCCTGCCGGACTTCCTGATCACCTGGTTCAACACCCCCTTCTACTTTGGCGGCACGAGCCTGCTGATCGTGGTCGGCGTGGCGCTCGATACGGTTCGTCAGATGGAGTCGCATCTCCTGATGCGCAACTACGAGGGGTTCTTGCGCAAGAAGGCGAGGGTCAACGCGTGAGCCTGCGGGTCATCTTCCTGGGCGCGCCCGGCGCGGGCAAGGGGACTCAGGCGCGCCAGCTCGCGCAGGAGTGGGGGGTGCCCCAGATCGCCACGGGCGACATGCTCCGCGAGGCGGTGGCGAACCGGACCTCGCTGGGGCTCGAGGCCAAGCGCTACATGGATTCGGGCGCGCTCGTGCCCGACCAGGTCGTGATCAGCCTGGTGGGCGAGCGGCTCGATCAGCCCGACGCCAAGGCCGGCTGGGTCCTGGATGGCTTTCCACGGACCGTGGCCCAGGCTGAGGCGCTAGACGCCCTGCTCCAGCGCCGCGGCGAAGGGCTCAGCCGGGTGATCTTCTTCGAGGTTTCCCGGGCCGAGCTGCTCCGCCGCCTCACGGGGCGCCGGATCTGCCGGCAGTGCGGCACCGGCTATCACCTCGTCTCGGCGCCGCCGCGGACGGCGGGCCGATGCGACAAGTGCGGTGGCGAGCTCTACCAGCGCGAGGACGACGCCGAGGCCACCGTGGCCAACCGGCTGGATGTCTATGAGCGCCAGACG
>DASSSH010000064.1:0-8617 GCA_035708525.1 Candidatus Methylomirabilota bacterium | reverse complement strand
CCCACGAAGTCGGGGACGGGGCCGTCGATCGAGTGGCGGTCCCAGTCATCAGGGCCTGACATCACGGCCATCATGAGGGCCGCGTCGGCCACGGTGCGGGTCATGGGGCCGGTGTGGGAGACGCTGTCGGTATTGGAGGTGGGCCACATGGGCACGCGGCCATAGGTAGGCTTGAGGCCATAGATCCCGCAGAAGGAGGACGGCACGCGGATGCTGCCCGCGCCGTCCGAGCCCTGATGAAGCGGCCCGAGCCCCGCCGCGGCCGAGGCGGCGGCGCCGGCCGAGGAGCCACCCGTGGTCATCCCGGGGTTCCAGGGATTGCGCGTGATGCCGGTGAGCGGGCTGTCGCCGATGGCTTTCCAGCCGAACTCGGGCGTGGTGGTCTTGCCCAGAAAGATGCCGCCCGCGTCCTTGAGCCGGCGGACGAAAGGGGCGTCCACTGCGGGGACATTCTTCTCGAGCGCCCGCGAGCCGAACATGGTGCGCACGCCGGCCGTCACGGCGAGATCCTTGATGGTGAACGGGATGCCGTGGAGCGGGCCGAGGCGCTCGCGCTTCGTCACGGCCTGCTCGGCCCGGCGGGCCTGGTCCAGCGCTTGGTCGGCCAGCAGCGTGCAGAAGGCGTTGAGCTTCGGGTTCAGCCGCTCGATGCGCTCCAGGACCGCGCGAACGAGGAGCACGGGGGAGAGGGTCTTCTTGCGGATCATCTCGGCGAGCGAGGTCGCCGGTGTGTAGCAGAGGTTGGTCTCGTTCATGGCCTATCCTCGGGTGCGGGGTGGTCGGCCTCGGGGCCGCGGGCATCCTAGCACAGCCGTCGTGGTATCGTCGGCCCTCAAAGCCACGAGGGGCCCTGCATGCCTGAGCTGCCCGACGTCACCGTCTACGTGGAGGCGCTGGACGCGCGGATCCGGGGCGCGCGCCTGCTCGGCGTGCGCCTGGCCAAGCCCTTCGTGCTTCGCTCGGTGGAGCCGCCGCTCGCGGCCGCGGCGGGGCGGACGGTGACAGGGCTCAGGCGGCTCGGCAAGCGAATCGTGATCGTCCTCGACGGGGACCTCTTCCTCGTGATTCACCTCATGATCGCGGGCAGACTTCACTGGAAGGCCGCGGGCGTCAAGCCGCCGGGGAAGATCGGGCTGGCCGCCTTCGATTTCTCCACGGGCACTCTGATCCTGACCGAGGCCGGCACCAAGCGCCGGGCCTCGCTGCATCTGATTCAGGGTGAGCCGGCCCTGCGGGCCCACGCCCCGTGCGGCCTCGAAGTGCTGGAGGCGGACCTGGCCGCCTTCACCGCGGCGCTCACCCGGGAGAACCACACCCTCAAGCGAGTGCTGACTGATCCCCAAGTCCTGAGCGGCATCGGCAACGCCTACTCGGACGAAATCCTTCACCGGGCGCGATTCTCGCCGGTGAAGCAGACGCGGCAGCTGACGCCGGAGGAGACGGCGCAGCTCTTCGAGGCGGTGCGGGCCACCCTCACTGACTGGATCGAGCGCCTTCGCCGGGAAGCGGCAGGCGAGTTCCCCCAGGGGGTGACGGCCTTTCGCCCCGGGATGGCCGTGCACGGCCGCTATGGCAAACCCTGCCCCGAGTGCGGCACCTCGGTCCAGCGCATCGTCTTTGGGGAGAACGAGACCAACTACTGCCCGCGCTGTCAGACGGGCGGGCGGCTACTCGCCGACCGGGCGCTCTCGCGTCTCCTCAAGGCCGACTGGCCGCGAACAGTGGAGGAATTGGATAGGGGTCAGGTCTTGAAATACGACAAACAGTGCCGGCAATTGCCGTCACAAAATGCTGGATTTCAAGACCTGACCCCCTGAGGTATGCTGGCCTGGTATCCGGTGACGATCCCAAGCCCAGCAAGGGCGAATCTCGAGGAGGCACAATGAGCGCGACCCCGATTCCGAGACGGGCGATCCTGGCGGGCGGGCTGGCCATGGCGCTGGGCGCCGTCCCGGCGGTGGGCCGCGCCGCCGGCAAGCCGCTCGTCACCGTGTACAAGGAGCCCACCTGAGGGTGCTGTACTGGGTGGGTGGGACACCTACGGGCGAGCGGCTTTCCGGTCAAGGAAGAGAACGTCTCTGACATCACGCCCATCAAGAGGCGCTTCGGCATCCCGGCGGCACTCGAGACCTGCCACACGGGGCTGGTCGAGGGCTATCTGATCGAGGGCCATGTCCCGGCCGACCTCATCGATCGGCTGCTGCGCGAGCGGCCGAAGGTGGTGGGGCTCGCCGTCCCGGGCATGCCCGTGGGCTCGCCTGGCATGGAAGGCCCCGGCAAGCCCGAACCCTACCAGGTCCTCACCTTCGACAAGAGCGGCCGGACCGCGGTCTACGCCCGGCGCTGAGGCGTGTTCAGCGCCGGCAGACGCGCCTCACGGCCGCGATGACATCCGCCACGTCGTCGTCGGTGAGCTTGGCCGACAGCGGCAGCGACAGCGTGCGGGACCCGATGTACTCGGCGTTGGGAAACGCGCCCACCTCGTACCCGAACCGCTCGCGGTAGTACGGGTGGAGGTGGACCGGCGTGTAGTGGACACCGGCGCCGATGTTCATCGCGCCGAGCTCGTTCAGGACCTGGTCTCGGCTCTTCCCGATCCTCTCGGGATCGACCAGGATCGTGTAGAGGTGCCGGGCATGGACGGTGTTCGGCTCCGGCGTCGCCGGCCGAACGATCGGCAGGTCAGCGAAGGCCTCGTCGTAGCGCTCCCAGATCGCCTACTACGGGCGCCTCCACGATGCGGTCTACGCCCGCTCCGTCCTCAGGAGGCTGCTCCGCTATGCACCCCTGGACACGAAGGTGTTGGCCTACCTGGCCGCGCTGTGGCTGCCCACCCGATTGATCGACTTCGTGGCCCAGCGCACCCGCGGCCTTCGCAATGGCCCCAAGTAGGGGCTAGGTCTTGATCGTGGTTGGCGCGCGACCGGCCGGGTGTCGAGAAATGTCATAGAATGTGGTATTTCAAGACCTGACCCCTCTGGGAAGGAGGCGCCCGTGGCCGTCCAGCTCGGCATGTTCACCATGCCCTTCCATCACCCCGACCGGGACTACGCGACCATCCTCGAGGAGGACCAGGAGGCCATCATCCTGGCCGACCGCCTGGGCTTCTCCGAGGTGTTCGTGGGCGAGCACTTCAGCAGCGGGAGCGAGCGGATCACCTCGCCTCTGATCTTCCTGGCCACCATCATCAACCGCACCCGGCAGATTCGGCTGGGCACCGGCGTGATCAACCTGCCCCAGCTCCACCCCGCGACCGTGGCGGCCTACACGGCCATGTTCGACCACCTCTGCCGCGGCCGCTTCATTATGGGCATCGGCCCGGGCGGGCTGGCGAGCGATCTGGAGCTTTTCGAGGTGAGCGAGGCGGAGCTGCGGCCGCAGATGGTCGAGGAGTCCATCGACATCATCCTCGCGCTGTGGTCTCAGGATCCTCCGTACGAGATCGACGGCCGGTTCTGGAAGTTTCGGCTCGCGGACCAGATCTGGCCCGACTTCAAGGTCGGCTACCTCCCGCGCCCCTACCAGATCCCGCATCCCCCCATCGCGCTGTCGCTGCTCTCGCCGAACTCGGCGAGCGCCCGCACGGCCGGTGAGCGAGGCTGGATCCCCGTCTCCGGCAACTTCTTTCACCGGCGCTATCTGCGCGGGCACTGGGAGCGCTACGCGGAGGGATGCGAGCGGGCCGGCCGGCGCCCCGACCCGGATATCTGGCGCGTCTCGCGCAGCGTGCTGGTGACCGAGACGGACGCGGAGGCGGAGGACTACCTCGCCGATCCGGACAGCGGGCTCTCTTTCTACTACCGGTTCTTCATCTACAGCTTCGCCCACGGCCGCAAGGCGCTCTTCATGGTCAAGCCGGACCTCGACATGCCCGACGAGGCCGTGACCGTGGACGCCGTCAAGCGCGGCATGATCATCGCCGGCAGCCCCCGGCGCGTGCTGGACCAGCTCGTGGCGCTGCGCGACGAGATCGGCCACTTCGGGACCCTGTTGATGGCCGGCCACGACTGGGACCGGCCCGGGCTCTGGCGGCGGTCCATGGAACTGCTGGCCAGGGCGGTCATGCCCCGGCTGAGCCGGCACGCGGGAGCGAGCCGCCCGCGCTGAAGCGCTCCCGGGAAGCGGAGCTGGCCGCGCTTGGGTGACCAGCGCCCGGCATCAACGGCGAAAGCGGGTCCTAGGCCAGGAGCCCGGCAATGATGCCGGTCAGGAACACCCCGTCGAACGTGCCGGCGCCGCCGATCGAGACGATCGGGGCACCCAGCTCGGCAACCCTCCCAAGGTTCATGAGGTCAGCGCCGATCAGCGCCCCCATGGACCCGGACACGTACGCGACCGGCGGGGCGCGCCGGAACGCCAGAACCAGGGCCACACCGGCCGCCGCCAGTGGCGGCACCAGCATCGGCACCACGATGCCGACGCCCGGAACGATCTGCGCTAGCTGGTTCACGACGAGGGTCACGCAGGCGATGCCGACGAGCATCCGCAGGTACATGCGCGACCGCACAAAGAGATAGAGTGAGACCAGCGTCGGGATCACTGCGCCCCCGACGTTGACGGCGATCACGGTTGCCCCGTGCGCGACAGTCCCGGGCACCACATACGGGCGGCCAAACATCCAGACCTCCCGCGCTGACGTCAGGTGCTGCACGGGGATCGAGTACAGCGGCACGTTGACCTGGCTTCCGAGCACGGAGAGGACCATGACGGCGAAGACATACCGGGGGTGCACCCCGACCTTCCGGTAGGCGTAGGCGAGCACCCGCAGCTCGACGAGGACGACCAGCACCACCAGCGCCAGGACGAGCAGCAGGATGACGAGAGGAACGGCGACCGGGAGAAAGACCATGGTCGCCCAAGCCTACCTGAAGCCGGCGATCAAGGGTACTCCGCCCTTGACCCCTCCAGGGCGGCGCGCCGCCGGCTACGGCCGCTCGCGCTCGGCGCCGCGCAGCCGCCGGCTGGGCCGGTAGGGAAAGATGTCGACCACCTCGCCGGCGCGGTGCAGCGCCTGCATCCGGGTCCAGAACGCGGCCGTCAGGAGATCGCCGTGCGCCGCGAGGAACACCTCCCGCATGCCGCCGTACAGGCCCATGAACGTGAGGAACTCCTCGGGGAACACGTCGCCCGGGCCCACGTAGAACCAGGGCTCCGCGGCCATCTCCTCGTCGAGATCCCGGGCCGGCGGCATCTCGCGGAAGTTACAGTCGGTCAGCAGGCACAGCTCGTCGTAGTCGTAGAAGATCACGCGCCCGTGACGGGTGACCCCGAAGTTCTTCAGCAGCAGGTCGCCCGGGAAGATATTCGTCGCGGCCATGTCCCGGATCGCCCGCCCGTAGTCCAGGATCGCCTCGCGGATCGCCCCTTCGTCGGCCTCCCCCAGGTGCAGGTTGAGCGGCGTCACCCGCCGCTCCGTGTACAGATGCTTGATGACCACGCGGTCGCCGTCGAGGAGGACGCTGCCGGCGGCCGCTTCCTGCAGCTCCGCGAGGAGCGCCTCCGAGAAGCGCTCCCGGGGGAAGGCCAGGTGCTCGAACTCCTGGGCATCCACCAGCCGACCGGCCCGATCGTGCTTGAACACCAGCTGGTACCGCTCGAGCACCTGCCGGTGCGTCACCGTCTTCGGCGGAGCGAAGCTGTCCCGGATCACCTTGAAGACGACGTCGTACGAGGGCAGCGTGAAGACCACCATCACCATGCCGCGCTCGCCCGGCGCGATCTCGAAGCGGTCCGTCGAGCGCCCGAGGTGGCGGACCAGGTCGCGGTAGAGCTCGGCCTTGCCGTGCTTGTGGTACCCCAGCGCGATGTAGAGCTCGGCGACGCGCTTGGCGGGCATGATGGACCTCAGGAACTGGATGACGCCGTGCGGGCCGGGCACGTCGACGTGGAACGCGGAGCGGGTGAAGCTGAAAACGATACTCGCCTCATCCTCCGTGAGCAGCACCGCGTCCACGACCAGCCGATGGTCTTCGTTGACCAGCGCGATGACCAGCGGCATGACCCGGCCGCCCGCGCGGCGGAGGCGCCCGATGAGGTAGGCTCCCTTGTTGCGGTAGAAGACCGGCGCGATGACCTCGACGCTCTCGATGGGCTCCGAGGCCCACACCGCCTGCCGGTGGGTCTCGATCTCCTCCGCGATCAGGCGCGCATCGCGGTCCAGATCCTGGTAGGGCACCGTCAGCGGCCGGTCGGCCAGCGCCGCCCGGACCAGGGCTTCGATCGAGCCGCGCCGGACATACGTCGAGTACACCAACCCGTCCGGCGCGCCGCCCGGCCGGTCGAACTCGGCGTCCACGTACTCGATCCGCGGCTCCACGCCGACCGTGCCGAAGACGCGTCGCGTGACCGAGTTGAAGAAGGTCCGGGCGAGCTCGGTGTCGAGGCGGTCCCCGACCAGGTCCCGGTACGCGGCCTTCATGCGCGCCCAGCAGTCCCGGCTCTGGAGGTCGTCTCCGAGGGCCCGGGCCACGGCGAGCACGGTCCGCGTGACCTCGCACCCGTAGAGCTCCAGCCGCTCCACGGCGTCCCGCTGCATGCCGCCCCAGTCCCGCCGCTCCTGACGCGCGGCCGCGCGCCTCGTGAGCTCCTGGAACGCGCGCTGGTGCCGCTCGAAGCCCTCGAGCACGGTCTCCGCGCCCCGGCGGGCCGCCGGCGCGTCGCTCCGCGCGGCGCGCGCGGGGATCAGCCCGGCCGGGCGTGGCGGCCTATCGTTCATCCGAGCACCCCGAGCCCCCGCCTCACATGTGGGCGACGACGGCGTCACCGAAGGCGCTGCACGCAACCTCCTTCGCGTCCTCCATCAGCCGCGCGAAGTCGTAGGTCACGGTCCGGCTGCCGATCGCGCCGTCCATGCCGCGGATGACCAGATCGGCGGCCTCCGTCCAGCCCAGGTGGCGGAGCATCATCTCGCCGGAGAGGATCACCGAGCCCGGGTTGACCTTGTCGAGGTTCGCGTACTTGGGCGCCGTGCCGTGCGTCGCTTCGAACACCGCGTGGCCGGTGACGTAGTTGATGGTGCCGCCGGGGGCGATGCCGATCCCGCCCACCTGGGCCGCGAGCGCGTCCGAGAGGTAGTCGCCGTTCAGGTTCATGGTCGCGATGACGCTGAACTCGTCAGGACGGGTCAGCACCTGCTGGAGCGTGATGTCGGCGATCGCGTCCTTGATCAGCACCCGGCCCCCGGCCAGGGCGGCCTTCTGCTCGGCGTTGGCGGCCGCCTCGCCCTTCTGGGCGACCGTGCGCTCCCACTGAGCCCACGTATACACGCGATCGCCGAACTCGCCCTCGGCCAGCGCGTAGCCCCAGGTGCGGAAGGCGCCCTCGGTGTACTTCATGATGTTGCCCTTGTGCACGAGCGTCACGCTCGGACGGCGATTCGCGATCGCGTACTGGACGGCGGCGCGGATCAGCCGCTCGCTCCCTTCGCGCGAGACCGTCTTGATCCCGATACCCGAGCTCTCGGGAAAGCGGATCTTGGCGTACTCCCGGGGAAAGGTCTCCTTGAAGAGCGCGAGGAACTTCCGGTTGGCCTCGCTCCCCGCCTCGAACTCGATGCCGGCGTAGATGTCCTCGGTGTTCTCCCGGAAGATCACCATGTCGACCTTCTCCGGGCGCCGGACCGGCGAGGGCACGCCCTTGAACCAGCGCACGGGGCGGAGGCAGACGTACAGATCGAGCAGCTGGCGGAGCGCGACGTTCAGCGACCGGATGCCGCCGCCGATGGGCGTCGTCAGCGGCCCCTTGATGCCGACCAGGTACTCCCGGAAGGCCCCGACCGTCTCGTCGGGCAGCCACGTGTTGCGGAGCCTGAACGCCTTCTCCCCGGCGTAGACCTCCATCCACCGGATCCGCCGCCGGCCGCCGTAGGCCCTCTCGACGGCCGCGTCGAGGACGTGCACGCTGGCCCGCCAGATGTCGGGACCGGTGCCGTCCCCCTCGATGAAGGGGATGATGGGCCGATCAGGGACCTGGAGCCGGCCGTTCCCGATCCCGATCTTCGCGCCGTCGGCGGGAACCTGGAGCTCGGAACTGGGCATGGGGCACCTCTCCTGTGGGCACACACGGGCCTTCCGGGCTCCCGTCAGACTACCCGACATCCCCCCGAGCGGCAAGGAGGCCCGCCACGGACCCCTCTCAGCATGCCCAGCACACTGGTAAGATGCCCCGCAGGCTGCGAACAAGGAGATGCCCATGCCACGGCTGCACCAGCTTGCGCCTGAACTGCGACGCGTTGTTCAGCGCCATTTCCCTGACTGGACGGATAGGGGGGACAGTGATCCGGGCGTGACGCTGCTCGAGCTTTTCGCGTTCGTCGCCGAAGAGCTGCTTCATCGCGCGAACCAGATCCCGGAGCGCTCACAGCCGCATCTCGTGACGCTCATTTCACAGCTCTCACGTCTCCTGGTATTCACGGATGGCTTCGCTGTCAGCGTCGACGGGCAACCGTGGCGCCCCGCGCCTGATTTCACGCATGCCGGTCCTCAGGATCCCGTGTATGTCCTGGACCGGCTGGCTGGCCTGATCACGTTCGGAGATGGAAAGAGCGGGAGGCGGCCGCCAAACGGGTCCAGCGTTACGGCACGGTACAGAAGTGGCGCGGCGGGTGACGGGATTGCCG
>DASSSH010000063.1:0-8289 GCA_035708525.1 Candidatus Methylomirabilota bacterium | reverse complement strand
TAACCGAATCGTCCCAGGCTGACCCACGGGCCGGGGCCTCCCCCGGCCCGTGTATCATTTCTCGCGCTTCTTCTCGAGCCGCTCTTCCAGCGCGCGCAGCTGCTCGCGCAGCGTCGTCACCTCGTCCCGCAGCGCATCCGCTTCGGAGGTCTCGCTCCGCTTCTCGGCCTTGCTCTCAGCGCCAGGCGCAAGGGCCCAGCCCGAGCGCGCGGCCCAGTCCCGAAACACGCGGTCGACTTCGCGCTGGCTCGTCATCAAGCCCTCGAGGCTCGACCTGAACGACTTCTGCACGAAGTCCTGCCAGGCCTCTCCGTGCTTGATGAGCTGGTGAAGGAAGGCCGTGGGGAGCGTGGCGCGGCGATTGCGCTCGTTCTCCAGGATGATCTGGGCCAGGGTGACGGACGTCAGGTCCTCGCCCGTGGACACATCCACGACCGAGATCTCCTTGCCGGCCCGGATCAGCTCTTCGAGCTCCTCGAGGGTGACGTAACGACTCTCCTGGGTGTCGTAGAGCTTGCGATTGGAATATCGCTTGATCACGTACGCCATGGCCGGAGTCTAACACGCCGCAGCACCGTGATCGAGGCGGGGGCAGGGATGACCGAGGGCCGGGCTGACAGCCGGTTGCAAGGCCCCCGCCCCCTCTCAGATCACCCGGTTCCACCCTCGACTGCGGACAAAAGCAGGGACAAACGCGGACATTACCCGCCTGACTCCGAACAAGACACGGACATTCCTGCGGAGAATCCTGGCAGGGGTCCGCGAGTGAGTGAGGACGTGAAGAATTCGGCCCATGCTTGCCGCAGTACCCCACAAGCCGGGCCCCTGCTCCGCCAGCCGCCGATCGCTGGTTCGGACTCACGCACCGACGGGGCCCGGCGGCGGCCCCGCCGGTAGCCCCCTCAGTCTGCTCGAGTTCCACCTGAGGCGCGTGAAAGGTTTCCCTTCGGTGGGTTGAGGAGCATCTTCTCCAAGATCAGCGGGTTGAGCGGCAGGGAGTCTTGTCTGGTCGGCTGCCTTTCTCTCCCTGACGAACAACTTGATATCGGGAATGTCCCTCCTGGCACTCACGTGGCTTTTGCTCGTAGGCAACAGGGGCGCCAACAAGGACCTCGTCAGCCTGCCGCGTCGCAACGGGGAGAACGGCAGTGCTGTGCCCCCCATTTTGGCCTAAGGTGACGCGAGGACCATGGTAGTGGGACCTGCCCGGATCTACGCACTGGTGTGTAGTTCAACCGGCGAGCAGACCACTCCATTCCACGAGAATCCGCGGCCGCTTTGCAGCCCGGGCGCGATCCGCTACGAACGATCAGCGACCGAGGTGCGGGGGGTGTACCTTGAGCAGGTCGATTTCCCGCGGAGGTCGATCTCCCAGAGGAGCGGGAAGCAGCATCATACGTGCGGCGGGTGCTGTTGCTGAGGGCGCCTAGTGGGCGTCGTCAGGTTGCCGAGGCTCTCGTAGGTAAGGCTCACCGTCCGGGGCGATACCATGATATTGATCTTTCAGCCGAGAACGGATAATGCCGGCGCTTGACGCGTGCTAAGTGCACAAACCAGCACAAGTCAACCGTTCCGGGACCACGTGTGTCTAGGTTCTCCGAATTCCCTCAAGATTGTCTCCGCTTCAGCGATGCCGTACACGTTCTCCAGCAATGTGGGAACCCAGGACGTGCGTCCTTCAATCCGATCGCGGGCGTCTTTCCAGTACGCTAGAAACCTTGGCAGTGAATCAGCGAAGAGCGGCGATGCAAGGAATCGCGATCGAAACGCGGCAGATCCGACGGCGATCCCATGTAACTCAAGTGATGTCATTACGCCCCACGTTCCGCGCGGCGAGTAAATAACGTGCTCGATGATCCGCCACCAATCGTCCCCGAGGTCGCGTGGGGGGTACAGGTTCAATTCGAAGCGTAGATGGTCGGCGAGTTCAAAATCAGGCGGCAACTCACCGCCGCTCGTATTGTCCCCTTTATAACCACCAAGAAATGAGACATAGGCCTCTGTGTCGCCCTCGGCCATCGCGGTATCGGTAAGGATGCGGTACTGCTCCTCAGTGAACTCGTTGCGAATGCCCCATAGAATAACTCCGGACCCAGGATGGAGGACGGGCTGATCGCAGGAAAGGCCATTGCGGAACAGCGCGTGGAACGCATGTCTCGCCGCTCGGAGATCACGCTGTGTGCGGAGCTTTGTGTAGTTCGCCATAGGCGATGTATCAGCAACGTCAGTAGCTGAAGATCGAGAAGTCAGGCAGTTAAGGTCGTCAGGGATCGATCTGGCGAAAGTCTAACACCCCGCGTTAAGGGCCACAAGGCGACGTCCGGGCGGCTCTGCTATACTGCGCCTCCACGAGCCACCCCGCTCTCAACCGCATCCAGGAGGACGCCTATGCAGCTCAAAGGACGGACGGCTCTCGTCACCGGAGGCTCCCGTGGGATCGGACGCGCCATCGCGCTGGCCTTGGCCGAGGAAGGGGCCGACGTGGCGGTCAATTACGTCTCAAGCGAGGCGCCGGCCCGACAGGTCGCCGAGCAGATCATGAAGCTCGGTCGCCGCGCCATGCTGGCCCAGGCCGACGTCGCGGATTACCCCGACACGTTCCGCATGGCTCAGGAGGTTCTCAAGGAGTTCGGCCACCTCGATATCCTGATCAACAACGCCGGCATCAACTCCGACAAGACCTTCGTCAAGATGGACCACGCCTCGTGGCGCAAGGTCCTGGCCATCAATCTGGACGGGGTCTTCAACTGCACCAAGGTCTTCATCGATCCGATGATCAAGCAGAGTTGGGGGCGCGTGGTCAACATCACGTCGGTGATCGGCCAGATCGGCAACTTCGGCCAGGCCAACTACGCTGCCTCGAAGGCGGGCGTGGCGGCGTTCACCAAGTCCCTTGCCAAGGAGCTGGCGTCCAAGAGCATCACGGTCAATGCGGTGGCGCCGGGCTTCACCGAGACCGACATGGTCGAAGCGATTCCGGAGAAGGTCCGAAACAAGCTGCTGGACCAGATCCCCATGCGTCGCTTCGGCAAGTCCGAGGAGGTCGCGCGGGCCTGCGTGTACCTCTGTTCCGCCGACGGCGACCACATCACGGGCGCCGAGCTCAGCATCAACGGCGGGTTGTTTATGTAGTTCGAGCCGAGACGGGGCCCGCAGTTCGAGCCGAGGGGCGAAGCCACGAGGCGAGGGCTGAGTAGATTCCGCAGGCGTGGCCTTTCGAGTTGAGCCGCGAAGCGGCGAGACGAGGGCTCAGTCAGAGCCCGGCGAGGCGAGGGCTGAATTAATCGTTCGGGGGGAGTGAATCGTTCGAGCTGAGAGGGACCCAGGGCCCGCTCAGGGGCTGGAGCCAGCGAAGCGGGGCGGAGTAGACCGGGCGCGGCCTGAGTGAGTCAGCGGGGCAGCCGGGCCTGCTTGCTCGGGAGGGCCGCCATCGCGGACAGGCCGAGCATGGCCCACGCCGCCGCCCCCTGCGCCGCCCACGCCCAGGGCCCCAGGGCCCAGAGCGCCAGCAGGCCTCCGACCTCCTGCGGGCGCGTGTACTCCACCCGGCTCCTGGACGGCATCACCAGCGCCTCACCGATCAGGACTTCCTCGCCCCGCTGGTTCGCACAAATCGTGCGCATCCGCACGCGGTTCTTTTCGCGGTTCACCTCCAGGACCTCCACGCGGGCGGAGATGAGGTCGCCGAACTTCACGGGCTTGAGAAACTTCAGATCCTGCGACAGATAGATGCTGCCGGGTCCCGGCAGCCGGGTGCCGATGACGGCCGAGATGAGCCCCGCCGTCCAGATGCCGGGCGCGATCGGCTCCTTGAACATGGTGCCGGCGGCGTAGTCGCGGTCGGAGTGCACCGGGTTGTAGTCACCGACCGCGTCCACGAACTCCGCGATGTCCGCGTTGACCACCTTCCGCGTGATCTGCGCGCTGTCGCCGACTTCGATGCCGTCGATCGTCATCCCGATCATGCATGCTCCTGTCTGGAGGTAGCCGTCAGGTCGGTGAGCCGCTTGAGGACCGCGTCCAGGCGACCCTCGAGGCCGTAGATGGCACTCTTGAGATGCGCCACGGACTCCATGCGGTCCGCGATGTCGTCCACCTTCTCCTCGAGCTGCACGACGTGCTTCGCGAGGGCGATCACCTGACTGCGCGAGGGCACGCCGAGGGCGGCTAGCGTGGCCTCGATGTGCTGCTCGGCGGCCTTCTTCACCGGGCTCGCAACGTTCAGATACCCTTCGAGCTGCTTGCCCATGGCCTGGGCGAAGACCTCGGTGCCCATCGCCTGCTCGAGCACCTTGGACCAGGCCGCGATCCACTGATCCAGGAACTGCTTCCACTGGCCCATCAAGTCGGGAGAGGGAGCGCCCTGGGTCATCACCTTAGCCCACGCCGCCATGCCCTGGTCCATGAACGGGCGCCAGAAGGCCTGGGGGTCCATGGTCGGTCCCTGCCCCAGCATCCGGAGCCAGGCCTGGGAGCCTTCTTCGATCTGCTTCTTCCACATCTCGAGCAGCTGCTGGCTGACGTTGTCCGCCATCACCCGTCCTCCTCTACGACCGCGCGGCCAGCCAGGACGCGACCTTTGGCCAGCAGTGCACCGAGGCGCCGCGCCCCGCGATCAGCGAGATGTGTCCGCCGGGCAGCTCCACGTATTCCTTGTCCCGACTCGCGACCACGTCGACGAGTGGTCGCACGCATCCCGGCGGCGCGATGTTGTCCTCCTTGGCTCCGACGGCCAGCACCGGGCACGTGATGCGCTCGAGCCGCACGACCCGCCCGTCCATCACGAGCTCGCCCTTGAACAGCTTGTTCTGCTGGTAGAAGTCTTTCACCCACTGGCGGAAAAACTCCCCCGGGAACGGGAGGTACTCGTTGGCCCACTTGTTCAGCGCGTTGAAGCCGGTCACGTACTCGGGATTCCAGAGATTCCACCACAGGTTCAGGTTGGTGCTGAGGTCCATCGTCGGCTTCAGGAGCTTGAAGCCCAATTTGACCATGTCGGCGGGAATGCTGCCCAGCGTGTCGACGTACTTGTCCACGTCGAAGTAACGCGGGTCGAGCCATTTGCCGAACAGTCCCACATGCGCGAAGTCGACGGGACCGGCCATGTCGATGTAATTCTTCAGGGGGAACTCGGGGTGGGTCGCGACGAAGGACAGGGACAACGGCGCGCCCATACAGTAGCCGAGCACCGACATCTCCGAGGCCCCCGAGGACTCCAGCGCCTTTCGGGCGAGGCGCGGAAGGATCTTGGTCACGGCGTACTCCACGGTGAGGTCGTTGTCCTCGGGGCCGAAGACCCCCCAGTCCACCAGGTAGAAGTCGAACCCCTGCTGCGTCATGTGCTCGATGAACGAGCCGCGGTGCATCAGGTCGAAAATGTACGGGCGGCTGATGCCGAGATTGGGAACGAACAGCAGCGGGGTCTTGACGGTGCGAGGCGATTCGTACCGCCACAATCGCGACTTGTTCGTGCGGTAGATCTCCTGACGCGGCGTCGGCCCGATGGCCGGCTCCTTGGGGGTCAGGATCATCTCGCTGAAGTGCTTCATCCGGAGGAGATTCCGCCGGGTCTCCTCCTTGAGCCGAGCCACCATCTCCGGCGACAGCCTGGGCATCTCTGGCGTCATGGTGAACTGTTCGTCTCTCATAACATTATCCTAGCCTTGTCTGACGCCTCGCGTCAATGATTTACTCGGCCCTGAGCCGCCGTACTTTTGGAGCACGTACCCCTGATGGTAGCCGGCCGGCCGGCAGGGCCACTTGAGCCTCGGAGGCGTGCGGGTCATCCGCCATACCGGCATCTGGAGCAGGAGCTCGCCATAGATGGGATCCGTCAGTCGCCTGAAGCATCCCCGCTCCCACCAATGCCCTTCCCGGAGCGTTCGGGTCGGTGGATTCATGGGGCCGAAGACCACGGTGCCCGGGCCCGGGTCGGCCAGGACCTTGGCCAGGATCTCCTCGGACGTGAAATTCACCGACCACTTCCGGATCTCGTCGCGGAGCTGCACCTCGTTCTCGAGCTGAGTGCGCTGAAGCGTCGTGTTGAAGCGGGGATCCTTGGCGAGCTCGGGCCGCCCCATGATCCGGCAGATGGCGCCAAAATTGGGATCGGTGTAGCCCGCGATGAAGGCCCAGCCGTCCTTGACCGGCACGAACGTGTACGGGAACACCGCGATCTCGTAGAGCCCCGTGCGTCCGCGGGTATGGCCCGAGGCGTGTTGCAGCAGCAGGGTGTACTCGAGGTACCGCATCAGCGCCTCGGCGCCGGTGACGTCGATCATCTGGCCGCGGCCCGACTGCTCGCGCCAGTGCAGCGCCGCGAGGGCAGCTACCGAGGCCCAGGCCGCCTGGGCGTAGGCGCTGATCCAGGAGCCGACCTTGACCGGCGTCGCCTCGGGATCACCCGTGATATGAAGCAGCCCCGAGAGCGCCTGGTCGGTGAGGTCGTACTCGGCTGGTTGACCGTGGGCCTTGGGGCCGAACTGGCCCCATGCCGAGCAGGCGACGTAGACGAGCCGCGGGTTGCGCTTGCGGAGCTGGCGGTAACCGAGGCCTAGGCCGTCCAGATGACCCGGCGCGAAGCCTTCCACCAGCACGTCGGCGCGCGCGGCCAACCCCTTGACGAGCCGCTGCCCGGCCGATGTCTCGAGGTCGAGCGCGAGATGATAGCGGTTCCGCGCCTCGGCCAGGAAGGCGAGCCCTTCGCCGTTGACCGCGGCATCGGGCGGGCCCCACTGCCGCGCCGGATCGCCCCCAGGCGGCTCGATCTTGATCACCTCGGCGCCCAGCTCGGCCAGATACGTCGCCGTGAGCAGGGCGCCGTAGTGGCCGTGCGAGAGATCCAGGACCAGCAGGTCATCGAGAGCCTCGGGCTTCTCGGCGACGCGCGCCGGATCCTCGGCCTCACTGATCCACTGCTCCCAGGCCGGCCCGTCCACGGGCGTGGGACGCTGCGAGCTCATTGCAGCAGTCCCTCGCCCTTCCAGCCCTCGGGCGGTCCCGCGCCGCGTCGGCCCTCCGCCCACCGGCCGATCGCGCCCTCGGCGTCGAGCTGGCGGATCCGCGCCTCGTCCAGCCCCAGGATGCGCTTGAGCACGAAGTCGTTGTGGAAGCCCACCGGCTTTCCCGCCCATTTGATCCGCGCGGGCGTCTCCGACAGCTTGGGGGCCGGCCCGCACTCGACCATGGACCCGTAGACGGGATCCTCGTATGCCCAGACGCTGCGCCGCGCGCGGAGGTGTGGGTCGTCGACCTGATCCTTGGCCGTCATGACGGGCGCGGCGGAGATCCCGGCGCGCCGCGCGGCCGCCTCGACCCGCCCGCGAGGCCGTCCCGCGCACCAGGCGCCGATGATCGCGTCGAGCGCGCGGGCGTGCGGCGGCTGCCGCCGGGACTCACGACTCGCGAAGCGTCGATCCTTCGCGAGCCGGGGGCGGCCGATCATGCGGCAGAGTGACCGGAACTCACGATCCGTGCCGGCCACCACCGCGACATAGCCGTCGGCGCAGCGATAGACGCCCGCGGGAGAGAAGACGTGGTCCCCGTTGCCGGCCTTGGCCCGGTCGCGCCCGGTGAGGCCGGCGTAGAGCCAGGTCCAGTCCATGGCGCGCAGGAGCCCCTCGCACTGAGCCATCTCCACGAACTGGCCCTCCCCGGTGCGATCACGCCAGCGGAGCGCCGCCAGCACGCCCAGCGCCGACATGGAGGCCCCGAACCAGTCGCCGAGATAGTTGCCGATCTTGGTCGGGATGTCGCCCTCGCCGGTGATCGCCGTGAGTCCGGAGACCGCCTGCGCCAGGCCGTCGTAGGAGGCGCGCCCGCGTGAGAAGGGGCCCCACTGGCCAAAGCCGGTATTGGCGACGTAGATGAGCCGTGGGTTGATGGCGCTCAGCTGCCGGTAGCCGATGCCGAACTTCTCTTCGAGCGTACCCGCCTTGAAGTTCTCGACCACGATGTCCGACCGCGCCGCGAGCTGCCGGATCAGCTCCTGCCCGGCGGCGCGGTGCATGTCGATCCCCACGTGGTACTTGGAGTGGTTCGCGCAGAAGAAAGCGACCGAGATGCTTTTCCAGAAGAACGAGGCATTGCCGAGGATGCGAGTGACGTCGCCCTGTCCCGGCATCTCCACCTTGATGACCTCGGCGCCGAGCTCGCCGAGGAAGTCCGCCGTCGCCGGACCGAAGTAGATGACCGAGAGATCGAGGACTCTGATGCCGCGGAGGGCTTCGGGCTTCTCGTGGATGCGCGTGGGATCGAACTCGCGCGCGGCCCACGCGAAGTAGTCTTTCG
>DASSSH010000062.1:0-6712 GCA_035708525.1 Candidatus Methylomirabilota bacterium | reverse complement strand
TGGCGCGGTCCCGCAGGATCCAGCCCTTCTTGACATTGACCCGCATGCGCGAGGTCTTGGGGGTGATGCGGTCGATCTCGATGTCGACCGTCCGATCGCCCGCAACCGCCGTGATCTGCCGTCCGGAGTCGGTCGCCTCGTTCTCGGTGCTGGGCATCGCCATCCGCTTGAGCGTGTGGACCGTGGCCGCCCGCAGCTCGGCCTCGGAGACCGCGAACGTCTTGTAGGCGATGCTGTCGAGAGTGTAGTTGACGCCGGTCCCGCCGGAGATGCCCGCCCCGACCCCGAACAGCGTGAGCCCCAGGGCCGCGCAGCCGCTCAGGCCCGCGACCGCGAGGGCCAGCACCCCCACTGCGATCGCCTGCTTCACCGTCGCCCCTCGCGGGAGCCGGCGAGTGGCGCCCGTTCGGCGCTCAGCGTCTGCAGCAGGGCGCGCAGCTCGCGCGGGTTGATGGGCTTCTCCAGCAGCTGGGTGACGCCGAACCGCTCGGCCTGAGCCCTGATCTCCGGACCCGAGTCCGCCGTGACCACGACGATGGCCAGGGCCGGATTGAAGGCGCGAAGGATCCGCGCGAGATCCCAGCCGGTCATGGCGACGCCGTGAGCCGGCGGCAGGTCCGCGTCCACGACGGCCACGTTGAAGTGGCCTTCCTTGATCTTCTTGATGGCTTCCCAGCTTCCCGAGGCGGTCTCCACCTGGCGGTCCCCGCCCAGGAGCGAGACCCGCAGCCCTTCGCGGCTGTGGCCGTACGCATCCACGATCAGGATTCGCGTCAGCTCCGTCTCCATCCGGTGTTCCACTGTCCTCTCCGTTGGGCCGCCCGTCATTCCCGGCGGCACGCGCGGTGGGGTCGACCCACCCCGCGTACCTCAGAGTGAGGCAACCCCGGTGCCAGACAGGCCAGACGGTAGGGTGCGGAGTGGGGGGGTCCAGCGATTCCGAGGGGTTAGCCAGGCAGCGCTCTGCCGGACGGTCAGGGGGCCCTCCGAGCGGGGTCGTCAGGCCATGTAACGCTTACATTTCTGAGGAAGATATTTCATAAATTCACCCCTCGGCGTCCAGCCGCCGTGGCCCGTGCCGACGGTGTCCGCGGACAGTGTTCGCGATCGAATCGCCTCCGGTCCGCCACCGCCGGCCATCGCCGGACTCAGTCCGAGCTCGGCGCCGAGCATGCCGGGGGCAATCGCGTACCGCCCGCGACGCGGAGACGGGAGCGCCGAGAGAAGCCTCCGACGAAGCGCGCTCCGCTCGCTACGCCGAGTGGGCGTGGGCGGGACGGTTGCCTCGGCAGAACACGCATCGCCAGCGAGGTTCGTCCCAGTGAGCGTTGGTGGGGCGCCGTCGAGGGTCGAGCGGTTGCTGCGATCGAGCCGCGTCGGCTGACGCAAGGCAGTGTAAGTCTTTCCCCCACCGCGGGCAGATATTTCCCGTTCCTCGCTCAGGCACCGACCGGACTCCGGATCGACTCCCACAGCGACATCAAGCACTTAGCCTTTGCTGGCCCCGTGGCACGGCCAATGCTGCCCCCCGGTCAGAGCCTGGCAGCACGTTCGCGCTGGGCGGGAGGCGAGAATGCACAGCTTGCTACGCAGCTTGACCGCGGCATTTCTGGTGCTGACGGTGACCGCACCGGTGAGCGCGACCGTGGTCAAGATCGAGACCGCGGCGTCGCTGGCGGACCAATCCGAGAAGTCTCTCGACTCGGCGCTCTCGGAGGCCCTCGAGAAATCGATCCGCGGGGCGGCGGCCATGGGACTGTCCAGGGTGTGGTTCGACCAGGCCTTCGTGATGCCGGGACGCGTGGTCGTGCGGATGCTGGCTACCGACGAAGAGATCGAGGGTGAGGACGAGGCGGCCAGCGCGGAACCCATGCCCAGCCTGACCGTACCGCAGCCGGGATGGCTGCCGGACGCGGCGGCGGTTCGACGGGAGACGCTATGAGACTGCGATGCCGATGCGGGGCGCCGGTGCCGTACGCGTTCGAACAGCTTGGCTGTATCGAGTGCAGTCAGCAGTGCTGCCCGGCCTGTGCGGTGTTCCTGGAGTCGGTCTGGTACTGCGCGCGCTGCGCCGACGCGCTGCTGGAAGCGCCGGGCGGCTCCATCGACGACCGGAGATGAGCCTGACGACCGCGCTCGACGCGGATGGAGCAGCGGGGATGTGGCTGATGGCGTTGCTGATCGTGGGGCTGGGGGCGATCGTCGCGGCGAAGGCGGTCGAGCTCAAGCGGAAGCGCGCCGGGCAGACGCTCGCCCTCGAGGGGCGGTTGTGGGATCTGCTGGTGGCCGACCCGACGGTGAGCGGGCTGCCGGTGCGGCCGAGCGTTCGGCTGCCGTTCTGGCGTGGTACGCCGGTCCTGGTCGTGCTCAAGGGGCAGGTGCCGACGCCTCATCTTCGCGATGCTGTCCGCGAGGTCGTGCGTCGGGAAATGGCCATCGTTCCGGGCGGCTACTATCTCGACGACCGGCTGGTCGTCGTCGGCCGCTCTCCCATCCGTCACGCGGCCTGAACGGGGCGTCGCGGGACACGCGCGGCACCTCACGGAGGAGGGAACGCAGATGCACACGGAGCCGTACCGGGTCGGCATCTCGGGTTCCTACGGCGGGCTCAATCTGGGTGACGAAGCGATTTTACAGTCCATCGTGACCCAGCTGCGCCGCTCCCTGCCCGTCGAGATCACCGTCTTCTCCCGGGACGCGAAGGACACCCTCGCCCGGCACAAGGTGGAGCGGGCCGTGCCGGTGCGGGACCTCTCGCGCGACGAGGTCCTGACCGAGATCAAGGGGCTGGACCTGCTGATCCTGGGAGGGGGCGGCATCCTCTTCGACGCCGAGGCCGCCGTCTACCTGCGGGAGGTCGCGCTGGCCGAGGAGCTCGACGTCCCGGTTCTGGTCTACGCGGTGAGCGCCGGCCCCTTGCAGGATGCCGCCGCCCAGACCCTGGTCCGTGACTGCCTCAACCGCGCTGCGGCGGTGACGGTGCGGGAGCGGCGGGCCCGCCAAGTTCTCGAGGAGATCGGCGTCCGGCGCGAGATCGAGGTGACGGCGGACCCGGCGCTGCTCGTGGAGCCCGAGCCACTGCCGCCCGACGCGCTCAAGCGGGAGGGACTGGACGAGAGCCGCCGGCTGATCGGGATGTCGGTGCGGGAGCCCGGCGTCGCCTGCCCGGACCTCGACGAGCGCCACTACCACGCGCTGCTCGCCAACGCGGCCGACTTCATGGTGGATCGCCTGGAAGCCGATCTCGTGTTCGTCCCCATGGAACGCCGGGTGCAGGACTCCCAGCACGCCCACGCGGTGGTCTCGCAGATGGCCCACGCCCACCGCGCCAAGGTCCTCAAGGGCGAGTACACGCCCGGCCAGCTGGTCTCGCTCATGAGCCACTTCTCCTTTGCGGTCGGCATGCGCCTGCACTTCCTCATCTTCGCGGCCATCAACCGCGTGCCCTTCGTGGCGCTGCCGTACGCCGGCAAGGTGCTCGGATTCCTGGAAGACCTCGAGATCGAGATGCCACCGCTCAACCAGGTGAAGGCCGGCCAGCTCATCGCCCACATCGACCGCTCGTGGGACCTTCGCCGTGATCTGCAGATCCTGATCGATCGGGCCCTGCCGCGGCTGCAGGAGCGCGCGCGACACACGCATGCCACCGCCGTGCGACTGCTCGCCAGCCGGAAGGCCGGGGACAACCAGCCGTCCCTGGTGGGAGCCCGCAGCTAGCGCTCCATGCCCCCGCTCGCTCCCCCGCGCGAGCGCCGATCGATGGCCCTCCCATCGCGCATGGCCGCCGTGGGCGGCGAATGCGACGTCCTCGTCGTCGGCGGCGGGCCCTCCGGCCTCGGCGCGGCGCTCGGCGCGGCCGCGGCCGGCGCCCAGGTGATTCTCGCCGAGCGCTACGGCTTCCTCGGCGGCAATGCCACCGCGGCGCTGGTCATGCCGCTGATGTCGTTCCACACCGATCGCGGCGTCGTGGGCAATGCGGAGCCGAGTCCCGCCGACGCGCTGATGCCGGCGGACCACGGACCGGGAGAGCCGGTGGTGGGCGGTGCCCTCGGCACCCTCGTCAAGCGGCTGGTCGCCGCGGACGGCGCCGTGCCCGCCTCCGAGCGGACCGGCTTCGTCGTGCCCTTCGACCCCGAGATCCTCAAGCTCGTCGCCACCGATCTCCTGGACGAGGCCCGCGTGTTCTTTCTGTTCCATGCTTTGGCCTCGGGCGTGATCGGCGGGCCCCACGTCGAGGGTGTCGTCTTCGAGACCAAATCGGGGCCGATCGTGATCCGGGCGCAGGTCACCGTGGACTGCACCGGCGACGGGGACGTGGCCGCGCTCGCGGGAGCCCCGTTCGAGGTCGGACGCGATCCGGACGGCCGCGTTCAGCCCATGACGCTGATGTTCCGGATGGGAGAGTTCCAGCGCGCCGCGTTCACGGCGTACACCAAGACCCATCCCGGCCAGTGGCGTGGAGTGCACGGCCTCTGGGACCTGATCCGCCAGGCGGCGGAGGCGGGCGAGCTGGAGCTGCCGCGCGAGGACATCCTGTTCTTCGGCACGCCCCGCGAGCACGAGGTGAGCATCAACAGCACCCGTGTCACCGGCGCGCTCGGCATCAGCGTGTGGGACCTTACGCGGGCCGAGTGGGAGGCGCGACGGCAGATGCGGCAGATCGTCGCTTTCCTCCGCCGGTACGTCCCCGGCTTCGAGGACACCTACGTGGTGCAGAGCGGCGTGACGATCGGCGTGCGCGAGACCCGCAGGATCCTGGGCGAGTACCAGCTCACCGCGGAGGACGTGCTGCAGGCGCGCAAGTGGCCCGATGCCGTCGCCCGGGGCACCTACCCGATCGACATCCACAGCCCCACCGGGAAGGGCACCCTGCTCCTGCGCGTGCCCGCCGGCGAGGCCTACGACATTCCGCTGCGCTGTCTGGTGCCTCAGCGCGTCGAGCGGCTCCTGGTGGGAGGCCGTTGCATCTCCGGCACCCACGAAGCGCACTCCTCGTACCGCGTGATGGCCGTGGCGATGGCGACGGGGCAGGCCGCCGGTGTCTGCGCGGCGATCGCCGCGCGCTCGGGCCGGTGGCCGCGCGAAGTGCCGTTCGACGAAGTGCAGGAGGAGCTGATCCGGCAGGGGGCCTCGCTCGGCCCGTCGAGCCGACAGCCCGCGGAGCGGCGGCCGTCGGCCTGAGTCGATTTGGTAATTCCTCCCTGGTAGGTTCTTCCGGCGGCGCTGCGACGTCTCGGCGCGGGCGGGCTTTTCGGGGCTTGCGAAGCCGGTATCCCCGTCGCGAGGATGGCACGCGGGTTGCTCTCCCTCTTGGACAGATCGGGCCCCCCCAATGAAGCCGAACGGGAGGGGAGCCGGACACTCGTTTCCAATTCCCAGACACGCAGGAGGAGATCATGAAACGAATCAGTCTACTCGCCGCCGCCGCGTTCATGGCGGCGTCGGTCGGCGCGCCCGGCGTGCTGACGGCCCAGGGCAAGGAGCCCGTCACGCCCCAAACCACGCCTCAGATGGAGCTGAAGCCCAAGGCCGAGCGCATGGGCCATTCCATCGAGGGCAGGGTCAAGAGCGTGAACATGCTGCACACGCAGCTCACGCTTGAGGACGGGACCAAGCTCACGATCCCGAAATCGCTGAAGCCGTCGAAGGAAGTGCTGAAGAAAGGCGCCATGGTGGCGGCCGAGTACGAGGAAAAGGACGGCAAGAAGGTCGTGACCTCGATCCATCTCAAGAGCATGAAGCAGTCCTAGACCGCGGAGCAGCCGCGGCGAGGGCCCGGGGGACCACCCCCGGGCCCTCATGCGTGAAGTCGTGCCGGAAGCTGAGCAGAATGCCAGCGCCGAGATGCACGCTCGGCCTGGGCCTTGACGGCCTTCGCCGGGCCCACTAGACTGCCCCTGACTTTCCGCCCCGGGCGCGCCGCGCCGGAGGCCCCATGCGCTTCGATCCGAGCCTCCCCCCGCGCCGTCCCACCCGCCGCTTCCCCGTGCGCCGTCGCGCGACGATGTCCCTGGCCGCCGTCGTCATCGTGGTCGGCGCGCTGCTCGCCGCGTGCAGCCGGCCGCCTGCGGGCACTGGACCGATCACGCTTGTCTTCAAGCACGCGAAGATCCTCGGCCCCACCGATCCCGTCGCCGATCTGCTCCGGAAGTTCGAGGCCCTGCACCCTGGGGTCCGCGTGAAGAGCGAATCCCTGCCCTGGTCGACGGACGAGCAGCACCAGTACTACGCGGTCAATATGGAAGGCGGCACGCCGGCCTTCGACGTGCTGATGCTCGACGTGATCTGGGTGCCCGAGTTCGCTCGGGCGGGCTGGCTGCTGGACCTGACCGACTCCGTGCCGCCGGCGGAGCTGGCCGCCTTCTTTCCGTCGGCGGTGGAAGCGGCCAGGTTCGGCGGCCGGCTCTGGGCCCTGCCGTGGATCATGAACGTAGGCCTCCTCTACTACCGGAAAGATCTGCTGGACAAGTACGGGCTGCCGCCGCCCGAGACCTACGACGAGCTGGTGGACACGGTCCGCCGCGTCCGCGCCGGCGAGCGCGATCCGGGCCTCGATGGGTTTCTCTGGCAGGGCAAACAGTACGAGGGGCTCGTCGTCAACGCGCTGGAGGCGCTGTGGGCCAACGGGACACGGCTGCTGGGCGACGACGGCCGGCTCTTTCCCGACACGACCCGCGCCGAGGAGGCGCTGGCCTTCCTGCGCATGCTGATC
>DASSSH010000061.1:0-7769 GCA_035708525.1 Candidatus Methylomirabilota bacterium | reverse complement strand
TGGATAAAGGAGTCAGGACCATGGCGAAGATGATCGATCTCAACTGTGACATGGGCGAGTCCTACGGCCGCTGGACCCTGGGAGCCGACGAGGCCATCATGCCCTTCATCACCTCCGCCAACGTCGCGTGCGGCTTCCACGGGGGCGACCCGCACGTCATGCGCAAGACCGTGGAACTGGCGATCAAGCACAAGGTGGCGATCGGCTCGCATCCGAGCTTGCCGGATCTCATGGGGTTCGGCCGACGCAAGATGGACGTCAGCCGCGCGGAGCTGCGAGACATCATGTGCTATCAGACCGGAGCGCTCCGGGAGTTCGCGCGAGCGGCCGGCGTGGAGCTCCAGCACGTCAAGCCCCATGGCATTCTCTACTCCATGATGGAAGCCGACGAAGAGCTCGCGGCGTCGGTGGCGGATGTGGGCATGGCCGCCGGGTTGATCGTGATGACGCTGGCCTCGGGCAAGTACGACGCCACGTGCCGGAAGATGGGCGCGCGGGTGGCCTCGGAGGGCTTCGCCGACCGCGCCTACAACGTCGACGGCACTCTCGTCTCCCGCAAGCTGCCGGGCTCCCTCATCACCGATCCCGCCAAGGCCGCCGCCCAGGCCGTCAAGCTGGCCATGGAAGGCAAGGTGAGGACGCTGGACGGCGTCGAGATCGACATCTCGGTCCAGACGATCTGCTGCCACGGCGACACACCGGGCGCCGAGAAGATCGTGCGTGCCGTCCGCGAGGCGCTCGAGAAGGCCGGCTGCCAGGTCAAGCCGCTGCGGGACTGGCTGCCAAAGGCCTGACCCCGCTCGACGGCGATGGCAAGGAGGCTGATAACGCTCTGGCTGGCCGCGCTGCTGGCCGGCTGCGCGGTGGCGCCGCTGCCCAAGAGCCAGGCGCTGCGGGATCAAAGCGAGCGCGATCAGCGGTGGGATGCCCAGGACTGCCGCGAGGACGCCGAGGATGCCTCCGGTTACGACTCCACCAACTCGCCGGGCGCCAACCTCCTCGCCAAGCTCTTCTTCTGGAGCACGGCGGGCGCGGCCCTGGGCGGCACGATCACGGGCATTCCCCGCACCGTCGAGGGTCCTGCCACCGAGGGCCTGGTGGCGGGCGCCGGCGCCGGGGCCATCGCAGGTGGCACCCACGCCTGGCTGAGCCCTCAGAGCAAGTTCGAGCGCGCCTACATCCAGTGCATGGAAGCCCGAGGCTATCGGATCGTCCCCAAGTCGCTGCCTCCTCCTCCGTCCGACACGGCGCCGCTTCCGTAGGCCAAGGGAATTCTTCCGTCGGAGGAGCACGGTACCGTCTGGCATAATGGGCCCAGCGGCGGATCGGCCGCTCCGATTCCACGACCCAAGGAGGACTGCAGATGACGCGCACATGGCACCGCTTGACGGGATGGATCACGGTCATCAGCGTCGGGGCGGCGCTGTCGGGCTGCGCCTCAGGACCCGCACAGCCGCACGCCTATGCCTATCCGGCCCGGGGACAGTCAGCCGAGCAGCAGTCGCGCGACACCTACGACTGCCAGATCTGGGCGAAGCAGCAGACGGGCTTCGATCCCGGCATGGACACGGCCAAGGGCGCGGGCGTCGGCGCAGTGATCGGCGCCCTCGGCGGGGCGGCGGCCGGCGCGGCGATCGGGGCGGCGGCGGGCCGGCCGGGCACGGGCGCGGCCATCGGCGCGGCGGCCGGCGGCCTGGGCGGCGCGGGCATCGGCGCCGGCTACAACTACTCCAAGTCGCGCGAGGGCTACGATCAGGCTTTCGCCGCGTGCATGTCGGGTCGAGGCTACACCGTCCGGTAGATGCCCCTCTGCGACGAGGTCCTGCGCGGCGCGATCGACCTGCACCAGCACGCCGCGCCGAGCCTCTTCGAGCGCATCACCGACGACATCGGGCTCGCCAGCGAGGCGCGCCAGCGCGGCATGCGCGGCGTGCTCATCAAGGCCCACGAGCAGGACACCACGGGGCGCGCCGCGCTGGTGCGGCGCCAGGTCCCCGGCGTCGAGGTCTACGGCGGCCTGGTCCTCAACTGGATCGCCGGCGGCCTCAACCCCCACGCGGTCGACGCCTCCATCAAGATGGGCGGCCGCATGGTCTGGATGCCCACCCTCTCCGCCCAGCACCACATCGGCTTCTTCGGCGGCAGCCACTTCGGCCGGAGCATGAAGATGAAGGAGGCACCCAAGGTCGCGGCCAAGGGGATCTCGGTCCTCGACGACGAGGGCGCCCTGAAGGATGAGGTGACAGAGATCCTGGGCCTCATTGCCGAGGCGGACATTTGCCTGTCCACCGGTCACCTCTCGCCCAAGGAGATCCGCGTGCTGGTGCCCGCCGCGCGGCGCGCCGGCGTGAGAAAGATCCTGATTACCCATCCCGACCTGGGGCTGTCGGGCATCTCGCTCGAGGACCAGAAAGCGCTCGCCGCCGAGGGTGCCGTGCTGGAGAAGGACCTCATCGCCATGATGCCCGCCTGGCAGAGCCTGAACCTCGAGGGCATGACCAAATCCATCCGCGAGATCGGCCCCGAGCACTGCGTGCTCGGCACCGATTTCGGCCAGCTCCATCATCCGACGCCCGCCGAGGGCCTGCGGATGTTCGTCCAGATGCTGCTCGAGCGCGGCTTCTCGCCCGACGAGCTGCGGACCATGGTCGTCGGCAACCCCGCGCGCCTGCTCGGCCTCGACTGAGTCGCACCGGAGCGGTTTAGCCCGTTGCGGCTCCCCGCCGCATCCTTTAAGATGAGGTGGCTCGAGCCGATCCCATGACCGACACCACCACGACTGCCCCGCTCAAGCGCACTCCGCTGCGCGACGTGCACGTGAAGGCGGGGGCCAAGATGGTCCCCTTCGGCGGGTGGGAGATGCCCGTGCAGTACACGGGCATCATCGAAGAGCATCGGACGGTGCGGCGCGCGGTCGGGCTCTTCGACATCAGCCACATGGGCGAGTTCGAGATCCAGGGCAAGGACGCCCTGGCCATCGTCCAGCGGCTGACGACCAACGACGCGGCGGCGCTCGCGCTCGGCCAGGTCCAGTACACGCTGCTCTGCTATCCCGAGGGCGGGATCGTGGACGACCTCACGCTTTACCGCCTGGGCGACGAGCATTTCATGCTCACCGTGAACGCCTCCAACATCGACAAGGACTGGCGCTGGGTGACGGAGCACGGGCAGGGTGCAGCCCGCTGGCGGAACGTGAGCAGCGAGACGGCCCTGCTGGCGGTGCAGGGACCGAAGGCCGAGCGCCTGGTGCAGCGGCTGGCCGACACCGACGTCACGCGGGTGCTCTACTACCACTTCACGCGCGGCAAGGTGGCCGGCGTGCCCGCCATCATCTCGCGCACCGGCTACACGGGCGAAGACGGCTTCGAGCTCTACGTTCCGGCGGGGCAGGCCGAGCGGCTCTGGTACGCGCTGCTGGAGGCCGGCAAGGCGGACGGCATCCAGCCGATCGGCCTCGGGGCCCGCGACACGCTCCGCCTCGAGATGAAGTTCGCGCTCTACGGCAACGACATCGAGCAGACCACGAACCCGCTCGAGGCCGGCCTCGGCTGGGTGGTCAAGCCCGCCAAGGGCGAGTTCATCGGTCGAGCCGCCATCGAGGCGATGCGGGCCAAGGGTGTCTCGCGCAAGCTGATCGGGTTCGAGATGCTGGAACGCGCCGTGCCGCGCCACGGGTACCGGCTGCTCAAGGACGGCGGCGAGGTCGGCCTCGTGACCTCGGGCTCCTTCGGCCCTGCCGTCGACAAGTGCATCGGCATGGGCTATGTGCGGGCCGACCTCGCCGGGGTCGGGACCGCGCTGGGCGTGGAGATCCGGGGCCAAGGATACCCGGCGCGGGTGGTCAAGACACCGTTCTATCCATCGAAGGCCAAGAAAAGTTAGGAGACCGAGGCGATGTCCAAGGTGCCGGCGGAGCTCAGGTACACCAAGGAGCACGAGTGGACCAAGGTGGAGGGGGACCGGGCGCGGATCGGCATCACGGCCTTCGCCCAGGAGCAGCTGGGCGACGTGGTCTTCGTCGAGCTGCCCAAGGTCGGCGCCAAGGTCTCGGCCATGAAGACCTTCGGGGTGGTGGAGTCGGTCAAGGCGGTATCCGACCTCTTCGCGCCGGTCTCGGGCGAGGTCGTCGAGGTCAACACCGAGCTCCCCAAGAAGCCCGAGACGGTCAACGCCGATCCCTACGGCCAAGGGTGGATGATCGTGATCAAGATGGCCAATGCCAAGGAGTTGGACTCGCTGCTGAGCGCCGCGGACTACGAGAAGCTCATCGCCGGCGCCGGGCACTGAGAGCCGGCGGCATGCGCTACATCTCCAACACGCCCGCCCAGCAGAAGGAGATGCTCGGGGTCATCGGCGCCTCGTCGATCGAGGATCTGCTGATCCGCATCCCAGCCAAGGCGCGGCTCTCCCGGCCGCTGAATCTCCCGCGGGCGCTGGCCGAAGCCGATCTCGTCCGCCAGCTCCGCCGCATGAGCGGCGAGAACGCGGCGGCCGACGACTACGCCTGCTTCCTCGGCGCCGGCTCCTACGATCATGCGATCCCGAGCCCGATCAACCACCTGATCGCGCGCGGGGAGTTCTTCACGGCCTATACGCCCTACCAGCCGGAAGCCAGCCAAGGGACGCTGCGGAGCATCTTCGAGTACCAGACCATGATGGCCGAGCTCACCGGCATGGACGTGGCCAATGCCTCCATCTACGACGGCGCCTCGTCACTGGCCGAGGCCGTGCTCATGGCGCACGCGGTGACCGGACGCGACGCGGTCGCGGTGTCGCGCGCCGTGAACCCGCTCTACCGCCAGGTCGCGGAGACCTACTGCGAAGGGCCCGGGCTCAAGCTCAAGGGGGTGGCGCTGGGCGAGGGCGTCACGGATCTCGACGCGCTTCGCAAAGCGGTCACGGCGGGCACGGCCGCAGTCGTCATCCAGTCCCCGAACTTCTTCGGCTGCCTGGAGGACGTCAAGGCGGCCGGAGAGATCGCGCACGCGGCGGGGGCGCTCCTCATCGTGGTCGCCGATCCGGTGAACCTCGGGCTGCTCACCCCGCCGGGCGCCCTCGGCGCCGACATCGTGGTCGGGGAAGGCCAGGGGCTCGGTGTGCCCATGAGCTACGGCGGCCCCAATCTCGGCGTCTTCGCCGCCAAGCAGGAGCTGGTCCGTCGCATGCCCGGCCGGCTGGTCGGCGCCACGGTGGACCTCGACGGCCAGCGCGGCTTCGTGCTGACGCTCCAGACACGGGAGCAGCACATCCGGCGCGAGAAGGCGACCTCCAACATCTGTACCAACGTCGCGCTCTGCGCGCTCATGGCGACGATCTATGTCGCCATCCTGGGCAAGCGCGGGCTGAGGAAGGTCGGTGAGCTGTCGGTCGCCAAGGCGCACTATGCCGCGACGACGCTTACCGCGATCCCCGGCGTGCGCCTCCGCTACGGCGCGCCGTTCTTCAAGGAGTTCACCCTGCAGCTCCCGAAATCGCCGGAGCGGGTGGTGAAGCGTCTCGTGAAGGACAGGATCCTGTCGGGCGTCCCGCTCAAGATGCTCGACCGCGCCCACAAGGACTGCCTGCTCGTCGCCGTCACCGAGAAGCGGACTAAGGACGAGATCGACGCCTACGCGGCCGCCCTGGCCGCGGCGGTGGCCTGAGGCTGCCATGCACGCCGCCAAGCCGGCCTACGACAAGCTGATCTTCGAGCTCTCCGCCCCCGGCCGCTTCGCCTACTCGCTGCCCGAGTGCGACGTGCCAGAGAGCGATGCGGCCGCGCTGCTGCCGAAGGAGCACGTTCGCGCGACGCCGCCCGAGCTGCCGGAGGTCTCCGAGGTGGACGTCGTCCGGCATTACTCGCGGCTCAGCCAGATGAACTACGGCGTCGACACCCACTTCTACCCCCTCGGGTCCTGCACGATGAAGTACAACCCCAAGATCAACGAGGACATGGCGCGGCTGCCGGGGTTCGCGCGGCTTCATCCGCTGGCGCCCGAGGCGGCGGCGCAGGGGGCGCTGCGGCTGATGTGGGAGCTGGCGCGTGATCTGGCCGAGATCTCGGGGATGGACGAGGTATCGCTGCAGCCCGCCGCCGGCGCCCAGGGCGAGCTGGCCGGCGTGCTCATGATCCGCGCCTATCACCTGGCGCGCGGCGAGCGGCGGCACAAGGTGCTGATCCCGGACTCCGCCCATGGAACCAATCCAGCCTCGACGGCGCTGGCCGGCTACTCGGTGGTGGAGCTCAAGTCCGACGAGAACGGCGAGGTGGATCTGGCCGATCTCGAACACCACCTCGATGAGGATGTGGCCGCCTTCATGATCACCCAGCCCAACACGCTGGGGCTGTTCGAGTCGCGCATCCATGCGATCACCGAGCTCTGCCACGCCAAGGGCGTGCAGGTGTACATGGACGGCGCCAACTTCAACGCCATCCTGGGAATCACGCGGCCGGGGGACCTGGGCTTCGACGTCTGCCACTTCAATCTGCACAAGACCTTCACGACGCCTCACGGCGGCGGCGGCCCCGGCGCGGGGCCCGTGGGCATCAAGGCGCACCTGGCGCCGTTTCTGCCGACGCCCGTCGTCACGCGACGGGACGAGGACTTCGCGCTCGACTGGAGCCGCCCGCAGTCCATCGGCAAGCTCCAGGCCTTCTGGGGTAACTTCGGCATGCTGGTGCGCGCCTATACCTACATCCGCACCATGGGTCCCGACGGGCTCCGGGCCGTCTCGGAGAACGCGGTGCTCAACGCCAATTACATCCTCAAGCGGCTCGAGGCGCACTACGACCGCTCGGCCCCCGGGCCCTGCATGCACGAGTGCGTCGTCTCCGCGCGGCGGCAGAAGAAGGCGGGTGTCACGGCCACAGACATCGCCAAGCGCCTGCTGGACTTGGGCTTCTATGCCCCGACGACCTACTTCCCGCTGATCATCGACGAGGCGCTGATGATCGAGCCCACCGAGACCGAGTCCAAGGAGACGCTGGACCAATTCTGCGACGCGATGATCCAGATCGCGCGGGAGGCCGAGACGAGTCCGCAGGTCATCCACGACGCGCCCGTGACGACGCCGGTGCGCCGGCTGGATCAGACCCTGGCGGCGCGCCAGCCCCGGCTCCGCTGGAGCCCCTCGGATGCAACCCCTCACCCCAACCCTCTCCCCTGAGGGGAGAGGGTGTAGGGGCGAACCCTCGCCCTCGCAGGGGGAGAGGAGGGGAGCTTGAAACCCTCGCCCCGACGGGGGAGAGGGAAAGAGGGAGAGGGGCTCAAAGGTGAGGGGGACTCATGACGGCATTTCGTCTGCTGGTCACCTCACCGCTCGACGGCGCCGCCAACATGGCCCTCGACGAGGCGTTGCTCGTGAGCCGGTTGAGCGGCAGCGGGCCGCCGACGCTTCGCTTTTTCGCCTGGCGCCCCCCGACGATCTCCCTCGGCTACGGCCAGCCCCTCGACGACCGCATCGACCTCGAGGCCGCGGCGGCGCTGGGAATCGGGCTCGTCCGCCGTCCCACTGGGGGGAGCGCCATCCTCCACGAGGGGCCCGACCTGGAGGTGACCTACTCCGTGACGGCCGCGGCGGATGACTTCATCGGCGCCGACGACCTGCTCGGAACCTACCGCTGGATCGGCACCGCCCTCGAGGCCGGCCTGCGCCGGCTCGGCGCGCCCGTCGAGATGGTGCCGGTGCAGCCGTCTGATCCCGGCGCCATGCCGGCTTTTTGCTTCGCGCGCACGGGCTCGTATGAGCTCGAAGTCGCGGGCCGAAAGCTCGTGGGCAGCGCCCAGCGC
>DASSSH010000060.1:0-6165 GCA_035708525.1 Candidatus Methylomirabilota bacterium | reverse complement strand
AAGGACGCCGACCGCGAGATCGACTACTTCATCGTCAATGACGTGGAGACGCTGCGCTACGTGGCCAACCTGGGCACCATCCCGCTCCACCTCTGGGGGTCACGCCTGGGCTCGCTCGAGCGGCCGGACTGGGTGGTCCTCGATCTCGATCCCAAGGGCGCGCCGTTCGCGGACGTGGTGCGGGTCGCGCGCGAGCTCCATCGCCTCTTGGAGCAGCTCGAGCTGCCCAGCTACGTGAAGACTTCCGGGGCGACCGGGCTCCACATCCTGGTGCCCCTCGGCGCGCGCTACACCTACGAAGAGGCGCGGACGTTCGCGCGGCTGCTGGCCCTGCTGGGAGTGGAAGCCCTGCCAGAGATCTCCACCATCGCCCGGCCGATCCGGGCCCGCGGCGGCAAGGTCTACATCGACTTCGGCCAGAACGGTCACGGCCGGACGATCGTCGCGCCCTATTCGCTCCGCCCGCTGCCGGGCGCCCCCGCCTCGTGCCCGCTCGGCTGGAACGAGCTCACGGCGCGCCTCGACCCCAAGCGCTTCACGCTCAGGACCCTGCCGAAGCGCTTCGAGAAGATGGCCGATCCCCTGGCGCCGGTGCTCACGGGCGGGGTCGACATGGCGGCGGCCGTCGAGCGCATCGAACGGCGCCTGGCAGCTACCGATTCAGCAGCGCGTGGAGCTGCTGGGCGAAGGCCGGGCCGATCCCGGCCTCCTCGTGCTTGAAGTAGACGAAGGCGTCGCGCCAGGCCTTTCCGAGCGTCGTGATGGTTCGGCCCCATTCCTCGAGGTCCTTCGTCGTATAACCTTCGTCGCGCAGCCGGAAATAGCCGAAGTCGGCCGTGGCGATCAGCGGCGTGGTCCCCTTCTCCGTGTCCGCCACGCAGAGCGCCGCGTTCCTGGCCCGGAGGCGCTCGTACACGTCGTCGGAGAACCAGCTCGCGTGACGGAACTCGAACGCGCACCGGAGCCCCCGCGGAATCCGCGCGAGCAGGTCGGTCAGCCGCTCCAGGTCTTTCTTGAAATTGGGCGGCAGCTGGAACAGCACGGGACCGAGCTTTGGACCCAGCTGCGACACGGTGTCGAGGAAGTACCGGAGCGGCTCGTCCACGTCTTTGAGCCGAGCGTCGTGGGTGATGCGCCGGGAGGCCTTGAGGGCGAAGCAGAAGCCGCCGGGGGTCTCCGCGTCCCACCCGGTGATCGTCTTGGCGTTGGGCATCCGGTAGAAGGTGTAGTTGATCTCCACCGTCGAAAACCGCTCGGCGTAGTACGGCAGCATCTTGTCGGTCGGAAACTTTTCCGGATAGAAGCTGCCGCGCCACTTGGGGTAGTTGTAGCCGGATGTGCCGATACGGATGGTCATCACTCTCCCCCCGGACTCGATGATACCCGAGGATGAACATTTCTGCGGAAGCCACGAGCCCCGCCATGGCTCCGAGATGAGAACGGATTGACAAGCCGCTCGCGAGCCGTCACCATGGCGTCCGCCATGCGCGTCGTTGATCTCAGCTACCCCATCCGCCCGCACTTCCGCTGGCACGTGGCGAGCGAGCGCCGGCTGAGCCACGAGGCGGGCGATCTCTTCCAATCCACCGTGGTCAGCCTCTCCTGCCACGCCTATACGCACGTGGACGCGCCGGTGCACTTCCTGCCGGGCGACCGTGACGTCGCGCGAATGCCCGTCGACCAGTGGATGGGGCCAGCCGCGCTGGTGGATCTGAGCCATCTGGGCGAGAGCGCCGAGGTGACCCCAGCCCTGCTCGAGCGGCATGCGGCGCATGTCGAGCCGGGCGATATCGCGCTGATCCGGACGGACTGGCCCCGGAAGGTGAGCGTCGAGAGCGAGCAGTTCTGGAAGGTGGCGCCGTTCATGGGGCGGCCGGCCTGCGAGTGGCTGGTCGCCCGGCGGGCGAAGGCCGTGGGCTACGACTTTCCCTGCGACTACTCGATCCGCACCACGATGTTCTCGCCCGGCACGCCCGTGACCAAGTACGACTGCACGACGCACGACGTTTTCTTCCCCGCCGGCATCACGGTGGTCGAGTACCTGACCAACCTCGACCAGATCGCCACCGAGCGCTGCCGGTTCATCGCCCTGCCGCTCAAGATCGAGGGCGCCGACGGCTCCCCGGTCCGCGCCGTCGCCCTGGTCGATTGACCAGTCCCCCTCACCGGCGCCGGCGCGAGCCGCCGCCGATGAGGGAGCCGGTGAGTTGCCCTAGCCCTCGGGGCTCTCGAGCTCGCTCCAGGCGTGACGCGGGATGGTGATTCGGCGGACTTTCCCGTCCCGCGCCTCGGCCTTGATGACGTCGCCGGGCTGGAGCAGTCTGAGATCCGTTGTGCGCGCGACAGCCCGATCCACGTCATCGAGGGGCGCGCCCCCGTTGGAGTCCAGGCAGACGATGCGGCCGGCCTCGTAATCGATCGCGATCACCGTCATCCGGGCCCTCTGGATCGAATCGGTCAGACTCTGGGCAGCGACCGGGTCACCGACGGCGAGCACGGCCCACGCTAGGATCGCGCGCAGCATCACCGCCTTGAGAAACCGTCTCATGTCTCCCTCCTCTCCCGATGCGACGCACCGGGCGCTCATGTTGACTGCGTCGCGATCGAGAGAACGCAAGGCGGATGCCACGAAGAATCCATCGCGGAATCAGCGAGTTGGATCGGCGAGGACTGGATCGCTGCTGGTCGGAGTGGTCAGAGGCAGACCACTCCCCTTGAGCACGTCGGCAGCGCGGGGTCCCGCTGTCCTTACTGAGCGGGCTGGTCGCTGTTGAAGATGTCGGTTACCGCGCGCCAGCCACCGCCGGCCTGGGGCTGGTAGACGACAACGTACTTGCCCTGCTCCGTGATCGGCGCGCCCCCGGGCGGCTGGATGGAAAGCGTGTACCGTCCCCGGCCGCAGGCCAGACCGCCCGCGCTCGCGACGCTCGTGGTCTCGAGCTTGATGCTGGTCAGGCCCGCGTCCATCAAGCCCTGGAGGAAGCCGCGGATGTTCTCGCGCCCCTCGACCGCGGGCTGGTTGGGCGGCAGCAGCACGGCGTCCTTGGCGTAGAACGCCTGAACCAGCGCGCCGGCGTCGTGAGCATTCGCCGTGCGCATGAACTCCGCGTCGAGCCGTCGGATGGCGGCGGCCGCGGACTCGAGGCGTCCGGCCGGCTTCTTGGCGGCCTTGCCCCGGGCCATCTTCTTCATCGGTTTCGTCGCGCGCTTTCTTGCCATCGTGGTCCTCCTTCAGATGCGATCAGTCTCCCACCTGAACCCACAGGACGCTACCGCCGCGGGGGTCCCCCTGGCGGCTTCGAGAACGGCGAGCGGTGCCCGAGCTTTTCGCGAACCTTCCCCACCAGCCGCTCCATCGTGAACGGCTTGGCGACAAAGGAATCAGCCGGAACCCGCACCCCGTAGTCGCCTACCACCTCGGACGAGTGGCCCGACATGTAGATGACCTTGGTGTCGGGCCGGATCGCGCGTAACCGCTCGGCCAGCTCGCGCCCGTTGAGCCCCGGCATCACCACGTCCGTCAACAGCACGTGAATAGGCTCGGGGTGGACTTCCGCGAGCCGCAGCGCCTCCTCAGGGTTGCCCGCCGTGAGCACGGCGAAGCCCCGGGCCTCGAGCATGTCACGCGCGAGCGCCAGCACTTCAGGCTCGTCGTCCACAACCAGGACACTCTCCACGGTGCGCGCTTCCTTCGCCTGCGCGGCGTCTCCCCCGCGATCGGCGCGAGCCGGATGAGCCCTAATCGCGCCGGTCGATCGCCGCCCGCCCCGGACCCGCCAGGAACATGAGCAAGCCGCAGCAGAGCATCAGCATCTCAAGCCGCGCGTCCATGTAGCCTTGCAGGCGCCATCTGACGTAGAAGGCCGCGACCGTGAACTCGCAGAAGACGAGCAGCCCCACCCAGCGCGCGAAGAGGCCGATCAGCAGCAGGATGCCGCCCACGAATTCGATGAGCCCGGCGCCCACCGCGAACACCATGGGGATTGGCAGCCCGTACTTGGTGAACGCAGCCGTGACTCCCGTGGTCACGCCAAACTGGAACCACTTCGCATATCCGGCGGGAATCAGGATCACCGCCATCCCCAGCCGCACGATGAACAACCCCCAGCCCGGGTCGATGCCCAACATGCGCCGCATGGGCGCCTCCGTGCGCGGGCGGCCCACCCAGGACGGCAGGATCCGCCGCCGACGACTGCATCACTGCATCCGCGCGGGACTGCGAGGCCCGAACAAAGGAGATCGTTGGGCTGGCGGGAGTCTAGGCTCGCGCCCGGGGACCTGTCAACCGCGTCCGGCCAGCATGCGCTCCACACGCTCGAGCTGCACGCGCGTGCCGAGGGCCAGCAGCTGGTCGCCCGCGCGCAGCGCCATGTCGCCCCCCGGATTCACCATGCAGTTGTCGTCGCGCAGGATGGCCAGCACGGTGGCGCCCGTCGCCTGGCGGAGGTCGAGCGCCTCCAGCGTGCGCCCCACCGCCGGGCTTTCGCCCCCGACGGCGAGCGCCTCGATGTTGAGCGCCTCGTGGCCCCGCTGCAGCGCCGTCTCGAAGAAATCCACCACGGTGGGGCTCAGGATCAGGTGGGCCAGGCGGTGGCCCCCGATGGCGTAGGGACTGATGGCGCGGTCGGCGCCGGCGCGGGTGAGCTTGGGCACGCTCGCCTCGTCCACGGCGCGTGAGACGATGTGCAGCCTGGGGTTGAGCACACGCGCCGAGAGGATGATGTACATGTTGGTGGCATCGTTGGCTGTGGTGGCGATCAGCCCACGCGCCCGCTTCACGCCGGCCCGCTCCAGCACCGCGTCGTCGGTGGCATCGCCCTGCAGGCAGAGATAGCCGTGCTCCTCGGCCTGGCGCAGGGCGCTCTCGGTGGGATCCACGACCAGGAAGGGCACCTTGGCGGCGTGGAGCTCCTCGGCGGCCTGGCGGCCCACGCGCCCCAGTCCTGCCAGGATGATGTGCCCGGTCAGCGCCTCAATGTGCTTCTCCATCTTGAGTCTCCCCGTGGGGTCAGCCAGCCGTACCGCGACGAGGTATTCCATCACCACGCCGAAGGTGTAGAACAGGCTGCCGACGCCGACGATCGCGATGCACATGGTGAAGATGCGGCCGGTCGAGTCGAGCGGCCTGACCTCGCCGTAGCCAATGGTGGTGATGGTCGTCACCGTCATGAAGAGCGCGTCGAGCCAGGTGCCGCCCACGTGGCGCCAGATCCAGAGATAGCCGAGCGTGCCGGCCACGACCACCGCCAAGACCAGCGACAGTGGCAGGACGAGCCGCGCCCGGAGCCTGGGGATGTCCGCGAGGGAGGCCGGCTGCCAGTCGCTAGGCGTGGGCATCGCGACCGGGCGCGGGCCGCAGTCGCTGCAACTCGAGGCGGCCGAGGAGGAATGGATAGGGCATGGTGGCTTCCCGCCGTGGGGCGCCAGTGTACGACAGACGGCGGGTCGGGCCCAAGGCCCTCTCCAGCCGATGATGCGGATGCTGCGGAACTGCCGCGCGGAGGGAGCGGGAGCGGCGGGGCTAGCCGGGCAGGCCCAGCGGCAGGCGCGGGCGGCGGTCGCCGATGAACAGGAAGGCCATGCCGTCGGCGTCGCTGCGGGAGACGATGGCCGGCACGTCGAGCGGCTCCTTGCCCGGCGGATGGAAGTGGAGCTGCGCGACCGTGCCTTCCTCCAGCCGCTCTCTGGGCTGGACCTTGGCGCCGCGCGAGCTCACATCCTTCGCCTGGCAGAGGAACAAGCGGTTACCCACCTGGACGATCACGGGCCAGGACACTTGAGTGCGGTGATCCTGTCGCATGTCGGGCTTCGGGTTTCCAGCCGCCGCCTTGCTGGGCTGAGTCGTCATCTCGAGTCGTCCCTCACGCCCTTTCATCCGCAAGAGCGATGCCGCCTCTCGGGCCCTTCAAAATCAGACAGTTAGGCTCGTTGGCCCCATCCCTCCACCCGGAAACCGGTAGATGCCCAACAAAATCTGTAGGTTTCGCAGCACCCACCCCCGCAGCGCCTCATCCTCTTATATGCGCCTACTTATATGCGCCTACCGCTGCCCGAAGCCCCGGGCCATGAAGCTTGCCACAAAGACCATCAGCACGACCAGACCCATCTCGACGTGGTTGAGCGCGTACAGCGCGGGCGCGCGCGAGGTGTCGGGTGTCCGGCCGT
>DASSSH010000059.1:0-10040 GCA_035708525.1 Candidatus Methylomirabilota bacterium | reverse complement strand
TGGATCGCCTGCACTTCGGGCCAGGGCCGTCCCTCGATCTCGTGCCAGAACCGTTCCGCCATGACGACCTCTCCTGGCTGCTATCCGGGTGAATGGGCCCGGTCGATCGGGCGGAACCGCGGCAGCCCGATCTCCGGCGTCACGGGCTCGTAGACGATCTCGACGGCCTGGCCGATCCTGACCGTGTCGGGGGCGGCCTCGACCAGCGTGCTGATCATCCGCGGCCCCTCCGCCAGCTCGACGATGACGACCGTGTAGGGAACGTCCTCCTTGAACTCGGCCGACGGAGGGCGATAGACGGTGCTGAAGCTGTAGATGACGCCACGGCCGCTCGCCGGTCGGTGCTCCACACGCGCCGACAGACAGCGGCCGCACAGGGCGCGCTGGTAGAACTGGATGGCGCCGCAGTCCAGGCAGTGCTGCAGCAGGAGGGCGCCGCGCGCGAGCCCGGCCCAGAACGCCCGCGTGTCGTCGTCGACGCGGGGCAGAGGCTTCTGGCTGCTCATGCGGCGGCCTCCGTCCCCAGGATGATCGTCGCGTTGGTGGCAAACCCCCCGCCCAGGCTGTGGCAGAGCGACAGCTCGGCGCCCTCGACCTGACGCTCGCCCGCCTCCCCGCGCAGCTGCCGCACCATCTCCAGGATGTGGAAGAAGCCCCCGGGGAGCCCCGGGTGGGCGTAGGAGAGCATGCCCCCGTGCGTGTTGATGGGGATCTGGCCGCCGTAGGTGATCTGGCCGGCCTCGACGAACGGCCCCCCTTCGCCCTTCTTGCAGAAGCCGAGATCCTCCACCATCATGACCACCGTCCCCGTGAAGCAGTCGTAGACGCCCGCCACGTCGATGTCCGCCGGGCCGACCCCGGCCATGGCGTACGCCTTCTGGCTCGAGATGCGCGCTCCCGTGGTCGTGATCGACTCGGCACAGAAGAGATGCTCCTGCGTGTAGCTCTCCCCGCTCCCAAGCAGGTAGATGGGCTTCCGGCGAAGATCGCGCGCCCGCTCGGCGGCCGTCAGCACGAGCGCCGCGCCCCCGTCGCTGATCAGGGCGCAGTCGAGCATGTGGTACGGCGTCGTGATCGGCTTGGAGGCGAGGACCTCGTCCACGGTCAAGGGGGCCGTGAGCTGGGCGCCCGGCTTGCGCCGCGCGTGGTCGCGCGTGATCACGGCGACCTGCGCCAGTTGCTCGCGGGTGGTGCCGTACTCGGCCATGTGGCGCTGGGCGGTGAGGGCGAACGTGGTGGCGACGAGGAGCCCGAACGGCGCTTCGTACTGCGGGTCGCGGCTCTCGACCAGGGCCTTCACGGCGAGGTCCCGCGTCATGCCGGAGAGCATGTTGTCGCCGCAGCACACTACGACCGTCTCCGCGAGCCCGGCATGGATGGCGGCCGCCGCGAGGCTGACCGAGGCCGCCGCCGACGCGCCCGAGACGTTCACGGTGTTCGAGAAGGTCGGCTGGATGCCGAGGTACTCGCTCACCGCCACGCTCATCCGGTGGAAGGGCGCCACGAAGCTCGGGCAGGTGAGCAGGCCGTCGACCTGGCCCTTGCCAATCCCGGCGTCCTCGAGCGCCAGGCGGGTGGCCTCGGCGTTGAACCAGAGGGCGCTCCGGCCCGGAACCTTGCCGACCGGGCTCTCCCCGACCCCGACGATCGCGACCTGCCCTCGGTAGCTCCGCACGGCTATCGCCCCTGGAAGCGCGGCGCGCGCTTTTCTTCGAACGCGCGGACGCCTTCGAGCATGTCCTGCGTATGGTCCAGCGGGCGCCGCAGCGCGCGGGCCAGCTCGAGGGCCGAGCCGAGGTCGGCCTCGTAGCATGCGTTGACCAGGCGCTTGAGCGCCTGGACGGCGAGCGGCCCATTGGCGGCGATCTCGCCGGCGAGCGATCGCGCTTCGGCCATGAGGCGCTCGTGCGGGACCACCAGGTCCACCAGCCCCAACCCGGCTGCTTCCGGCGCCGGGTAGCGGCGTCCGCTGAAGAGCACGAGCTTCGCGATGCCCTTGCCCACGAGCCGGGTGAGGCGCACGGGGCCGCCCGCCCCGGGGAACACGCCGATCCGCACCTCGGTCAGCCCGACCTCGGCGCGGTCGGAGGCAATGCGGATGTCGCACGCCACCGCGAGCTCCATCCCGCCGCCCAGCGCGTAGCCGTTGACCGCCGCGATGACGGGAACGGGGAGCGCCTCGATCTCGTCGAAGCAGCGCCCGAGGCGGAGGGCATGGCTCCACCGCTCATCAAGGCTCATCGCCCCGCGCTCCTTGATGTCGCCGCCGACGGAGAACGCCCGATCGCCTGCCCCCGTCACCACCACCGACCGGAGGCCGGGCAGAGTCTTGAGCTCGGCCAGCGCCCGCTCGAGGTCGTCGGCGAACCGTCGGCCCATGGCGTTCATGGCGGCGGGCCGGTTCAGGGTCAGGGTGGCGACGGCGCCGTCGACCGCGAGGAGGACCTCGGACTCGGCCACCATCGCCGTCATCCCGGGATCACGCCGTTCCACCGCTGCACGGGCCGGCGCGGCTTGGCGGCGTACGCCTCGAAGCGCCGCACGAGCTCCTCGCGCAGGGCGCGGGCCGGGACCACCGCGTCGATCAGGAACTCCGAAGCGATCTGGTAGATGTCGATCCGCTCCTCGTATTCCTTCCGCCGATCCCGGATGAAGGCCTCGCGCTCCTCGCCCTCGAGCGACTGGATGGTGTTCAAGTGGATCGCGTTGATGGCGGCCTCGGGGCCCATGATGGCCAGCTTGGCCGTGGGCAGCGCGAGGCAGACGTCGGGCAGGAAGGGGGCGCCCGCCATGGCCATGTAGCCTGCACCATAGGCCTTGCGGACGATGACCGAGACCTTGGGCACGGTCGCCTCAGCGACGGCGAAGAGCAGCTTGGCGCCGTGGCGGATGATCCCCTGGCGCTCAACCTGGCTGCCGATCATGAAGCCCGGCACGTCGGCCAGGAAGAGCAGCGGGATGTTGAACGCATTGCAGAGCCAGATGAACTTCGCCCCCTTGTCGGCCGAGTCGCTGAAGAGCACGCCGCCCTTGGCCTTGGGCTGGTTGGCGAGCACCCCGATGACGCGGCCGTCGAGCCGGGCGAGGCCGGTGATCAGCTCGGGGGCGAAGAGCCGCTTGACCTCGAAGAAGCTCCCCTCGTCCACGAGCCGGTCGAGGACCCGGTACATGTCGAAGACGCGGTTCTGCTCGGCGGGAACGATTTCATCGATGGGCCGGCCGGCGGCCGGAGGCCGAGGCGGCGCCCCCGGCGGCGCCTCGCGCCAGCTCCGGGGCATGTAGGTGAGGTAGCCGGTGAGGACCTGGAGCGCCTCGTCCTCGGTCGCCACGAGCACGTCGCCGAGGCCGCTCACGCTGCAGTGCATCCGCGCCCCGCCCATCTCCTCCATCGTCACCTTCTCCCCCGTCGCCATCTCCGACATGCGAGGGGAGCCGAGGTAGGCCGAGGCGTGGCCGTCGACCATGATGACGAGGTCGCAGAACGCGGGGATGTAGGCCGAGCCCGCGGGCGACGGCCCGAGGAGCACGCAGACCTGGGGAACGACCCCCGAGAGCTGGATCTGGTTGTAGAAGATGCGGCCGGCGTGGTTGCGATTGACGAAGATGTCGAATTGCTCGTCGAGGCGCCCCCCCGCGGAATCGACGAGGTACAGCATGGGCAGCTCGGCGTCCCTGGCGATCTCCTGGATGCGCTGGATCTTCTGGATCGTCGTGCGGCCCCAGGTGCCCGCCTTGACCGTCATGTCGTTGGCCATGACACAGACCGGCCGCCCGCCGATCTTGCCGGTGACGGTCACGACGGCATCCGCGGGAAGCCCGCCGTCGGTCCAGCGGGCGAGCGCGCCCTCCTCGACCATCGAGTCCGGGTCGAGCAGGCGGCGGAGGCGCTCGCGGACGAAGGACTTGCCCTCCTCCCGGAGCTTGGCGTGGTACTCGGGCCGTCCCCCTTGCCGCACCGCCTCGAGCCGCTGGATGAGTTCCTCGTCACGCGACATGCAATCTTCCCTTTCGGCCGCTACACCGCGGGCAGGATGTCGCGGGCAATGGTTTCGTGGATCCGGATCATGTCGTCGAGGTCGCGCTGCCTGGATTCGAGGAGCAGCGTCCTCACGCCGAGGGCTTTGTAGCGGCGGATGTCGGACACGATCTGCTCGGGCGTCCCGGTCATCGGCTGCCGGTCGGCGGAGGCATCCTTGCGGAGGGCCACGCCCGCGCGCAGGGTGATCGCGACATCCTCGAAGCGGCGGCCGATCTTCTTGCACTCCTCGCGGAGGAGCCGCAGCCCCTCCTCCAGCCTGTCCACGGCCGGGAAGGCCGCGTGCCAGCCATCTCCCAACTCCGCCACGCGCCGAAAGGCCCGGGGCGTGTGGCCGCCGATCAGGATCGGGATGGTCTTCCTCACGGGCTGGGGGAAGCAGCCGATCGCGTCGAAGGAGAAGAACCGGCCGGTGTGCGACGCGCGCTCCTGGCTCCAGCAGGCCCGCATGATCCGGATCGCCTCGTCGCTCCAGGCGCCACGCTCCGAGAATGGCGCGCCCATGAGCGTCACCTCCTCCTCCATCCAGCCCACCCCCGCTCCCAGGATCACCCGGCCGTTGGAGAGGTGGTCCAGCGAGGCGAGCATCTTCGCGGTCAGCACGGGATGGCGGAGGGGGAGGACCAGGATGGTCGTGCCGAGCTTGACCCGCTCGGTGACCCCAGCCACCAGCGCGAGGGCGGTGAGCGCCTCGAGCCATGCCGCGTCGGGACGCCACGGGAACTCGCCGGTCTCGCGGTACGGGTAGCGTGAGCGGATCACATACGGGATCGCTACGTGATCGCTCACCCAGAGGGAGGCGTAGCCCAGGGCCTCCATCCGGCGCGCGAAGGTGAGGACGTTCTCGCGCGTGGCAATGGGGCCGAACATGGGCAGATGGCAGCCGAATTCCATGCTCCCCTCCACCGCTATGCCCGGTCCCCGCGCGGCCCGGAATTGCGCATCATCAGCCGGCGATGACCTGACCGCCGTCGAAACACAGCGTGTGCCCGGTCATGAAGCTCGATGCGGGAGAGGCCAGGTACACCGCGAGCGGCCCCAGCTCGTCTGGCTGGCCGACCCGGCGTAAGGGAATCCGCGAGAGGATGCGCCGGCGGATCTTCTCGTCGTCCAGCTGCTCCTCGTTGAAGTCGGTGGCCATGTATCCGGGTGCCAGGCAATTGACCTGGATGCCATGCCGCGCCCATTCGACGGCGAGGCATCGCGTCAGGGCCTCGACGCCCGCCTTGGTCACGCAGTACGCCGTGTGCCGGGCCACGCCCATTCGCCCCCAGATGGAGCCAACGTTGATGATCTTGCCCCGGCCGCGGGCCATCATGGACGGCGCCACCGCGCGCGCGCACCAGAACATCGAGCTGAGATTGGTCGCGAGCATGGTCTCCCATTCACCATCGGTCATCTCCTCCGTCTTCTTCTCCATGATCCGGCCCGCGTTGTTCACGAGGACATCGATGGGCCCGAGCGCGCGCTCGATCGCGGCGACGACCTCGACCACCTCATCCGAGTGGGTCACGTCCAGCCGGAACGGGCGGGCGACTCCTCCCGCCTCGCGGATTCCCGTGACGGTCGCCTCGAGATCGTCGGCGGACCGGGCCGCGCAGGCGACGGCGGCGCCGGCGGCGCCCAGGGCGAGCGCCAGCGCCCGCCCGAGCCCCCGGCTCGCTCCCGTGACGAGCGTCACGCACCCCTTGAGGCACATGCGATCGGCCTCGCTCATTCGGGCCTCCCGGAAGGGGGTGGGGCCATCGGCTCTCGCCGCGCGAGCACGATCACGTGCTCGCCCTCCTGCACGGGCTCCCCGCGCTGGTTGAAGAGGGTGACCCCGAAGGTGACGATTCCGCGATCAGCCTTCTTGAGCTCTCGCTTGGCCTGGATGGCGATGCGGGCGTGGACCGTGTCGCCGACGAGGACGGGGGCCAGGAACTTCCACCGGATCTCGAGGAAGGCGAGCGCGGTGCCCGCGAGGAGGCCGAGCCGGTCCACGAGGCCCAGGTACATGTCGTGGATCAGCGGCCCGTGCGGGATGCGGGTGCCGAACGGGCTCGCCGCGCGCGCGAATTCCTCGTCGGTGTGGAGCGGGTTGAAGTCGCCCGTGAGCCCGGAAAAGGCTAGCACGTCGCCCTCGGTCACGGTCCGGCCGCCCGTCCAGAATTCCTGGCCGACGGCAAGCTCGTCCCAAGACTTCCCCGCGTAGGCCTTAGCCATCAGTCCCCCGCCCCGCCTGACGACGGCGCGCCCGGATCCCGTCGATCCGCAGGGTGAGCCTGCAATCCACGAACGAGATACGAGGACAGCACCTCGGCGACCTCCTTCGAGGAGCGCGGCCCGGCCGGGTCGTACCATCTCAGGATCCAGTTCAGGGCGCCGAGGATCGCGAAGCCCACGAGCTTGGGATCGTAGGGCATGAAGACGCCGGCCGCGATGCCTTCCCTGATGATGTCGCGGAGTCCCCGCTCGTACTCGTCGCGTCGTCTGACGACCCGAGCGTGCTGCTGCGGGCTCAGCGCCGTCGCGTCCAGGAGCACGACGGCTCCGTTCCACTGATCGGTCAACCCTCGGATGAAATGGTGGAGCGCCATCGTGAGCTCCTCGTCGGGAGCCGCTGCCCGTGCGTGCGCGTGGTCGAGTCCTTCCATGCCGAGATCCAGGACCCTCTGGTAACAGCGGAAGACGATGTCTTCCTTGCTCTTGACGTGGTAGTAGAGCGCCGCCTTGCTGACTCCGAGGGCGCGCGCGATGTCGGTCAGGGAGGTGCCGTGGTACCCACGCTGGTTAAACAGCCGCGCGCTCTCGGCGAGAATGTTCTCCACCGTGAGGCGGGGCCGGCGCCTCGGCTCCTGGACACGCATGGTTGCCGCCAGATCTTACCGACCGGTCGGTAAGCCTCAATGGTTCGGAAGGCTTATTTTCGTGAGGCCAATGCATCAGGAGTCGACGAGTCCCCCGGGGACGGCCTGGGCCAGTTGGCTCATTGCCCTCTAGTCCGTCCTGGTCCTAGGCTGGCGCAAGGACGAGGAGGCCTGACGATGCCGATTGCCTATATCCCGCGGACCCGCGAACGCTACAGCGACTATCCGCCGTACCGCTGGGTGGTCAACCACGACGCGCCCTGGGCGCCGTTGGTCAAGCCGATCAGCAAGTGTCGGGTCACCCTCGTCAGCTCCGGGGGCTTTTACACCAGAGACCAGTCGCCCTTCGGGGACAACGATTCGTCGTTCCGCCTGGTCCCGATCGACACGCGCCCGGAGGACCTCCGGATCTATCACCACGGCTACCGTGATGACGACCCGGATCGTGATCCGAACTGCGTGTTTCCCATCGAACGCCTCCGCGAGCTGGCGGCGGCGGGTGTGGTCGGAGGCCTCGCCGAGGCTGCGGTGAGCTTCGTGACGCTCTACTCGCCCCGCCGCGACGTGGAACGCGGCGGACAGATCGCCGCCGAGCTGAAGCGGATGGGCGTGGAGGCAGCGCTCTGCGTGCCGGTGTGACCGGTGTGTCACCAGTCCGTCGGACTGGTCGCGCGCGAGATCGAGAAACTGGGAATTCCGACCCTGTGCATGAGCTCCGCGTGGGACATCACGTTCGCGGTCAAGCCCCCTCGCGCGGTCTTCCTCAACTACCCGCTCAACCATCAGACGGGCAAGGCGAACGACCCCGGGCTGCAACGGCGGATCCTCGTGGACGCCTTCCTCGCCTTTGAGCGGTTGTGGGCCCCGGGCCAGATGCTCAGCCTGCCCTATGTCTGGGACCCCAACGACGCCGGGTGGGAAGAGAAAGACTTCGGACCCGGCTTCGAGCTCTACGGAGTGGGGAAGGCCATCCAGCAGGATTTCCGCGAGCGCGCCCTCGGCCGGTCGAGAGGCTGATCCGGCTCAGGCCTCGGCGTCGATCCGAAGCGCTTTCACCTCGGCGCGTGGTCCGTTTCTGGACACCGCCCTCTCGACTGACTCCTCCAGGTCGTGCGGATCGTCAGCGTCGCGTCGACGTACACCGGGTGGGCGACAAGCACTCCCAGGAGTGCCGTGCGCGACGCGCCCTGCCATGCCCAAAGATGGACACGCCGGCCCCGCTCAACCTCCTGGATCCACTCGGCCTCGGTTCGCTGCCAGCTTGGCACGTTCGGCTCCAGGGTTGCTAGCAACTCGGCCGCCACACGCGCCCGCTCATCGGCCCCAAGCTTGAGAGCCTCTCCGAGGATCCAGTCAACGCACAGGCGACCCGGCCGGGGGCGGCCCCCTTGCCCCAGTCGGTCTAACCCGCGCAAACCCACCGATCGTTGGAAGGCGGGATGTGATGATCCGCCCTGGTTCTTGGGGAGGTGCGATGGGTTCCCGGCCCCGGAGCTTTACCTGCGCCGAGCGCTCCCGTCGGCCTCCCGCTCTCCGCGTATCACAGCCTTGGCCATTATCGGCCGAGAGGGAAGCCGAGCGGGAGCACTCGGTGGCCTTCCAGACCGTCGGCCGCGCCTCGGACGTTCATGGACCTACGACGTACGACCGGTTGCACTCTTCGGAATCAACCCGATAAGCACAAAGGCGCTTATCGGACCACCCGGAACCATGCGCGCGGAGCGAAGGCTCGCGGCATGGAGGCGCGCTGGCCGAGGCCGAGCTCGCTTGCCACGCTCCTATTGACCAGGGCATCGGTCGCGATGTTGCCTGATGGGCACTGCCGATCCTAGCACGGCACGAGGAAGAACAGCAGGCGGGGAACGGCGGAAACGCTACAGCGGTGGCCGTGTCAACACCGGCCACCGCCTCACTCAGTGAATTGCCGATCGAGCTATTGGATCGACCTCGAGCGCCGCACCGTAACACTGACGCCGAGGAGCCCGGCGCCGAGCAGCAGGAGGGTAGCTGGCGCCGGAACACCTCGCTCGCGAATGATCTTGCGCCCGAGGGCATTCTCGAAGTCGGCAAAGCTGGCGACCGTCAGCTCGAAGGCTCCCACTCCAGCTTCGAAGTTGCAGTTCGCACCGGCACCGACGCCGAGGCAGTTGACCTGCTCGATCCCGGCAGCAACGGCGGCGTTTGCAGCGACGACTTGGTTGATCCCCACGTTACCTACGCCGTCGGTCGAAACGTCAATCACCTGCCGTAGACCATTGAGACCGGATCCGAGCAGGCCCGCTTGGGCGGCCTGGATCGCCGGGCCGAGCGCCGTGGAGCCGCCACCGACGATGGCGTTGATGGCCGCCACGATGGCTGCGATATCGCCAGCGTCGTCGATAAGCGTCACCGGAAGGTGGTTGATCACGGTGCTGCCAAAGCTCCAGATGCCAATGGCCACGCTGCCATCGAGGGGGAGAATTGCTGCGTTGCTGAGGACATTAATGTACGCGTTCTTCTGAAGCGCCAAGTCGGCCGCGGAGATGCTACCCGACCGGTCGATCGCCAGACCAAGCTCGAGGCTGGGAATTGCCTGCGCCGGAGCCATCGCCAGGACCACGATCGAGACAGCCACACCAAGAACCGTCAATATTCTCAACAGCTTTTCCATGGCAAGTCCTCCTCGACCGCCGTCCGCACGGCCAGATTCACGGCCCCTCGCTGGCCCGGCTTTACACCTGGGTCGGCTCTAGTGCCTTTGGTGTCGGTGCAGCAACTTTCGTGCCGCATCCGTGCCCCCCAATATTTCCAAATAGATGCGGCTGTTCGGCCAGGTCTGCTACCGCGTCTGTAAGAGATGCTGACACCCTCGCCCGAGTCGAGCTCGGCACGCCTTAGTCCGTCGGGGAGCCCGTTCGGCGCCGGCCGTGGCCTCTAGCTACTCCAGTGCGAACACTTCCGGCAACTCAACTACGCAGCAGCGGGCAAAACTTCCACAAGCAGTTCGCCCCCACCTGTATGCGAGCAAACCTAATTTGGCGTGATAGAAAATAGCGGCCCACATCACCGAGCTCTCCCGATGACCTCCACCCGGCCGGCCTTCGGGTCCACCCGGACCCGGTCCCCCGTCCGGATCACCTCCATCGGGTCGGGTGAAAGCTGGTCCATGAGGGCGA
>DASSSH010000058.1:0-18448 GCA_035708525.1 Candidatus Methylomirabilota bacterium | reverse complement strand
TAGATGTTGCCGGACATGAAGAGGACGCCCGCCACACCCAGAACGGTCGCCAGGATGATGAAGATGACAAGGACAAGGCAGCCCAGGCAGCCTAGCCTCATGGTCCGACGCTAGCACCCACCGGCCAACTCAGTCAAAATTATTGAATTTTATGGCGGGCATGGCTTTTTTCAGAGCTGTCCTTGACATGCCTAGGCTCATAGGATATAAGTCAGATAGACTCAGATTACCGAGGGCCCCGCCGGGGTCCTGAAAGGAGGACATCGCCGATGGCCATCGTCCGATTCCGCCCCTTCAGCACCAGCGTCGATCCGTTCCGGGACCTCAGTGACATGCAGTCCGAGCTGGACCGGGTTTTCGACAGCTTCTTCGGCCGCCCGACCGGCGCCCCCGGCATGGAGCGCGTCTGGGCGCCTGCCGTGGACATGTACGAGACCAAGGATGAGCTCGTGGTGTCCGCGGAGCTCCCGGGACTCAACGAGAAGGACATCCACCTGTCCATCACCGGGGACGTGCTCACCCTAGAGGGCGAGCGGCAGTGGAGCCAGGAGACGAAGCAGGAGAACCTGCACCGCAGCGAGCGGTGGTACGGGAAGTTCGAGCGGGCGCTCCCGCTGCCGATCCCGGTCCAGGCAGACAAGGTCAAGGCCAAGTATCGCGACGGCGTCCTGACCATCAGCCTGCCCAAGGCGGAGGAGATCAAGCCCAAGGAGATCAAGATCGACGTGATGTAGGCGGCTCTGCGCCGCGGGAGAGGCGCAGGTCTCCCCGCGGCTCCCTCACATACGCATGCGAGAGAAAAGCTGAATAGGAGAGCGACATGGCAAAGGTGATCGGCATTGACCTCGGAACGACGAACTCTGTGGTGGCCGTGGTGGAGGGGGGCGACCCTACCGTCATTGCCAACCAGGAGGGAAGCCGCCTGACCCCCTCGGTGGTGGCGTTTACGAAGGAGGGCGAGACCCTGGTCGGACAGGTGGCCAAGCGTCAGGCCATCACCAACCCGGACAACACCGTCTTTTCCATCAAGCGCTTCATGGGGCGCCGCTACGACGAGGTGCTCCAGGAAATGAAGCTCGTTCCGTTCAAGGTCATCAAGGCGTCGAACGGGGACGCGCGGGTCGAGATCCGCGGCAAGGTGTACTCGCCCCCGGAGATCTCGGCTCTCATCCTGCGCAAGCTCAAGGAGGCGGCGGAGGCGTACTTGGGCGAGAAGGTGACGCAGGCGGTGATCACGGTGCCCGCCTACTTCAACGACAGCCAGCGGCAGGCCACGAAGGACGCTGGCGCCATCGCCGGGCTGGAGGTGCTGCGCATCGTCAATGAGCCGACGGCCGCGGCGCTCGCGTACGGCCTGGACAAGAAGAAGGACGAGACGGTGGCCGTGTACGACCTGGGCGGCGGCACGTTCGACATTTCGATTCTGGAGATCGGCGAGGGTGTCGTGGAAGTCAAGGCGACCAACGGCGACACGCACCTGGGCGGTGACGACTTCGATCAGCGTGTGATCGACTGGATCGCGGACGAGTTCAAGAGGGAGAACGGCATCGATCTGCGGAAAGACCGGATGGCCCTGCAGCGGCTGAAGGAGGCCGCGGAGAAGGCCAAGTGCGAGTTGTCCACCACGGTCCAGACGGAGATCAACCTGCCGTTCATCACGGCGGACGCCACGGGGCCGAAGCACCTCGTGCTGACCCTGACCAGGGCCAAGCTCGAGTCGCTCGTCGCTGACCTGATCGAGCGGAGCCTGACGCCGTGCCGCGAAGCGATGCGTCAGGCAGGGGTCACGGCCGGCGACATCGACGAAGTCATTCTCGTGGGCGGCCAGACGCGCATGCCGAAGGTTCAGGAAGAGGTCAAGAAGCTCTTCGGCAAAGAGCCCAACAAGACCGTCAACCCCGATGAGGTCGTCGCGGTGGGCGCGGCTGTTCAGGCCGCCGTCCTGGCCGGCGAAGTCAAGGATCTCTTGCTCTTGGACGTGACGCCGCTGTCCCTGGGCATCGAGACCCTGGGTGGCGTCATGACGCGGCTGATCGAAGCCAACACGACGATCCCGACGAAGAAGACCGAGGTCTTCACCACGGCAGCCGACAGCCAGCCGTCGGTGGAGGTGCACGTGCTGCAGGGCGAGCGGCCGATGGCGCGTGACAACCGCACGCTCGGCCGATTCCACCTGGACGGCATCCCGCCGGCGCCGCGAGGCGTGCCGCAGATCGAGGTGACCTTCGACATCGACGCCAACGGCATCCTCAATGTGTCGGCGCGGGACAAGGCCACCGGCAAGCAGCAGAACATCACGATCACGGCTTCGTCCGGCTTGACCAAGGACGAGATCGAGCGGATGAAGAAAGAGGCCGAAGCCCACGCCGCCGAGGATGCCCGCAATCGCGAGGCCATCGAGGTCAAGAACCAGTGCGACTCGCTCGTCTACTCCACGGAGCGCACTCTTCGGGAGCACGGGGACAAGATCCCGGCGGCCGACAAGCAGGCCATCGAGACGGCCATGGGGGAGGCGCGCGAAGCGCTCAAGACGGACGACCTGGACCGGATCAAGCGGGCCCAGGAGGCGCTGACCCAAGCCTCGCACAAGCTCGCCGAGGTCCTGTATAGCGAAGCGCAGGCCAAGGGCCAGCCGGCCGGACCGGGCGCCAGCGGCGAGGGCGCCTCGGGCCAGGGGGCGGGCGGGGCCAAGGGCGACGTCGTCGACGCCGAATTCGAGGACCTCGGCGAGAAAGACAAGAAGCAGTAGTTCGAGCCGAGGCGGGGCCGAGAAGCCGCAGGCGTGGCGTTTCGAGCTGAGTGGCGAAGCCGCGAGGCGAGCGCTGAATTGATACCCGACGAGGCGAGGGCTGAGATGGCTCTTCGAGCCGAGGCGTGGACGGCGAGGCCGTTGCGAGCCGCACGTGGCCGTTCGAGGTGAGCGGCAACGCCACGAGCCGAGGGCTGAATAGAACGCGAGAGCTGAGCTAGACACCCATGAGGCGTGACTACTACGCGGTGCTCGGAGTCGGCGCAAGCGCGACGGATACCCAGATCCGCCGGGCGTACCAGCGCCTGGCGCGGCGGTACTCCCCGGACGTCAACCTCTGGGAGCGGGAGGCCGAGGCGCTCTTCGAGGAGATCGCGGAGGCCTATCGTGTGCTGAGCGATCCGTCGGCGCGGGCGCTCTACGATCGTCAAGGCCAGGGGGCTGGGGGCTCGACGGCCGCGGGCGCTGGCGGGTCGCGCGGCGGCCGGCGGGGCGACGACCTCCATCTGCCTGTCGAGCTCGCGTTCCAGCAAACGGTTTCAGGCCTCGAGGCCGAGCTGCCCGTCGAGCGGCTCTCGTCCTGCGACGCCTGCGGCGCCACCGGTGCGGCTCGGGGAGCGGAGAGGCTGCCGTGCGATCGCTGTGACGGGCTCGGAGCCGTATGGGGCGTCGGCGCCACTCTCGAGTCGCAGCCTTGCGCAGCCTGCGGTGGTCTGGGCATGCGCGTGACCGCGCCGTGCCCCGAGTGCCGGGGGCGCGGAGTCCGGCTCACCCGCGCCCGCGTGCGTGTGAGGATCCCGCCCGGGATGGACACCGGCGCCCAGCTCCGGATCCCGGGCGAGGGGCACGCCGGGCCCTTCGGGGGCCCGGGCGGCGATCTCATCGTGATCGCCCGCGTGCACGACGACCCGACCTTTAGCCGGAAGGGCGACAACCTCTACTGCGAGGTGCCGATCAGCATCGTCGAGGCGGTGCTGGGCGCGCGGGTCCGCGTACGAGGGCTGGACAGCCTCGTCGACCTGGTCATCCCGCCGGGCACCCAGAGCGGCCAGGTATTCCGCGTCCGCGGCAAGGGGATGCCCAGGCTGTCGGGCGCCGGCCGGGGCGACCTCTACGTCACGGTGCGCGTCGAGATCCCGCGGGGGCTCGACGCCCGTACCCAGGAAATGTTCCGCGAGCTGGGACGCTTGCTACCCGAGGGGCCCGATCGGATCGCGGGAGGAGCGCGCGCATGACGGACAGGAGCAAGCCCCTCTACATGATCGGCGTCGTGGCGGAGATGCTCAAGCTGCACCCCCAGACGCTCCGGATGTACGAGAAGAAAGGGCTCATCCGGCCCAGCCGGACGGTGGGGAAGACGCGTCTCTATTCCCCCGAAGACGTCGAGGAGATCGCCCGCGTCGTCCGACTGGCCCGCGACCTCGGAGTGAATCTCGCGGGCATCGAGATCATCCTAAAGATGAGGCGACGCATGCTCGACATGCAGGCGCAGATCGAGACGCTGATGAAACACGTGCGAGCCGACACGGTCCGGTCGGCCGACCCGGCGACCCGCGGCAAGACCGAAGCGCTGGTGCGGGCGGCTTCGAGCCAGCTCTCGCCCGTGGATATGTTCTAACGAGAAAGGAATACCGGTCATGGCCGATGAAATGAGAGCCGTGGGATCCCAGAAGGATGGCGCCTCGGTTCCCGAGACGCTCCCGATCCTCCCGCTGCGGGATTCGGTGCTCTTCCCCCAGGCCGTGCTGCCGCTGGGCGCCGGCCGACCCTCCTCGCTGCGCCTGCTCGACGACGCGGTGAGCGCCGGACGGACGATCGGCGTGGTGGCCCAGCGCGACCCGGCCGCCGAGGATCCGCAGCAGACCGACCTGCATCGGGTCGGGACGCTCGCGATCATCCACCGCGTGCTCAAGCAGCCGGACGGCACGGTCCGCCTGGTCATCCAGGGCCTGCGGCGCTTCCGGATCCTCGAGCTGACGCAGACCAAGCCCTACCTCGTCGCGCGCGTCGAGGAGGTGCGCGACATCCTTCCGCCGGCGGGCGACCTGGAAGCCGAAGCGCTGGCCCGCAGCGCGACGAATCTCTTCCGCCAGGTGGTGGAGCTGTCCCCCGCGCTTCCCGACGAGCTGGCCGCGGTCGTGCAGAGCGTGACCGAGCCCGACCGGCTCTCGGACGTCATCGCGGCAACCCTGCCCGCGCTGGACACCCAGGTGAAGCAGGAGCTGCTCGAGACGGCGGCCGTCAAGGTGCGGCTGCAGCGGCTGGTCTCGGCGCTGACGAAGGAAGCGGAGGTGCTCGAGCTGGGCTCCAAGATCCAGTCCCAGGTCGAGTCCGAAGTGGGCAAGACTCAGCGCGAATACTACCTGCGCGAGCAGCTCAAGGCGATCCAGAAGGAGCTCGGGCAGACCGACGAGCGCACCCAAGAGCTGGACGACCTGCGCGCCAAGATCGAGGCCGCCGGCATGACCGACGAGGCGCGGAGTGAGGCGCTACGCGAGCTGGACCGGCTGAGCAAGATGCCGCCGGCGGCGGCCGAGTATACCGTGGCCCGCACGTACCTGGATTGGCTCGTGGCCTTGCCGTGGAGCAAGGAAACCGCCGACAGCCTGGACCTCGGCAAGGCGCGCGCAATCCTCGACGAGGATCACTGGGGGCTCGAGAAGATCAAGGATCGCATCCTCGAATACCTCGCGGTCAAGAGCATCCGGCCCGCCGGCAAGGACCCGATCCTCTGCTTCGTGGGGCCGCCGGGCGTGGGCAAGACCTCGCTGGGCCGCTCCATCGCGCGGGCACTCGGCCGCAAGTTCCACCGGATCTCGTTGGGCGGCATGCGCGACGAGGCGGAGATCCGCGGCCACCGCCGGACCTATATCGGCGCGCTGCCGGGGCAGATCGTGCAGGGGCTGCGGCGGGCGGAGTCCAAGAACCCGGTGTTCATGCTGGACGAGATCGACAAGCTCGGCACGGACTTCCGCGGCGATCCGGCTTCGGCGCTGCTCGAGGTGCTCGATCCCGAGCAGAACGTGGCCTTCCGCGACCACTATATCGACGTGGCCTTCGACCTGACCAAGGTCCTGTTCATCACGACGGCCAATATCCTGGACACGGTGCCGCCGGCGCTGCGCGACCGCATGGAGATCATCGAGTTGGCCGGGTATACCGAGGAAGAGAAGCTGCACATCGCGCGCAAGCACCTGGTGCCCAAGCAGGCGGGCGAGCACGGACTGAGCGAGGGAGAGCACATCCGCTGGACGGACGCGGCGCTGCGCCTGCTGATCCGCGGCTACACGCGTGAGGCGGGGCTCCGCAACCTCGAGCGGGAGATCGCGGCGGTGACGCGCAAGGTCGCCAAGCGGCGGGTCGAGGGCCACACCGCGCCTGTCGAGGTGACCGAGGCCCTGGTGGGCGAGCTGCTGGGGGCGCCCAAGTTCATCCACGAAGAGCTGGAGGAGCGCACCCGGGTGCCGGGCGTCGCCGTCGGGCTCGCCTGGACCGCCGCGGGCGGCGACATTCTGTTCGTCGAAGCCGCGCGCATGAAGGGGAGCAAGACCCTGACACTGACCGGGCAGCTGGGTGACGTCATGAAGGAATCGACGCAAGCCGCGCTGTCCTGGGTGCGCGCGCACGCGAGCGAGCTGGGCATCCGCTCCGACTACTGGGAGACCTCCGACATCCATGTCCACGTGCCGGCTGGTGCCATCCCGAAGGATGGGCCGTCGGCGGGAGTGACCATGCTGACGGCGCTGGTGTCCCTGATGACTCAGCGTCCGGTACGGCCCCACCTGGCGATGACAGGCGAGATCACCCTGTCGGGCCGGGTGCTGCCGGTGGGCGGGATCAAGGAGAAGGTGCTGGCCGCCAAGCGGGCGGGGGTGACGACGGTAATCCTGCCCAAGCGCAACGAGAAGAACCTCTTGGAGGATGTGCCCAGAGAAGCCCGGGAGGGGATGACTTTCCACTTGGTGGATTCTGTCGATCAGGTCCTGGATTTGTCACTCGAGGAACCGATCCCCCGGGGGGGACGGATCCGGGAGGCCCTTCTGAACGCCCGGAACTAGCGGCTAACTACTGGTCCTAGAAGGCTAAAGGGCCGCCCCCGGCGAAGAGCATCGGGGACGGCCCTTTTTGGTTTACTCCTTGCAAGCCCTTCCGCTATGGTCGTCCCTGTATGATTCGAGCCCTTACAGTCGCCCTGTTGGCCGTCCTGGGAGCCCCGGGGCTGGTCCTCGCCGGAGCGGGTGACACCTTCCGGCTGACCGACCGGGACGGCGTGACCTACATCACCAACGCCCCCACCGATCCGCGCTACCGTCCTCTTTCCGGAGCATCCGGAACCGCGCGTGGATGGCTGCGCATCCCGGAATCGATCCGCACCCAGTACGCGGAGGAAATCAGGGAGATCTCCGGGCGTCACGGCGTGAACGCCTGGCTCGTCGAGTCGGTCATCCGAGCGGAATCGGCGTTCAACCCCTGGGCGGTCTCCCGCAAGGGCGCCCGAGGACTCATGCAGCTGATGCCGCAGACGGCCTCAGCGCTCGGCGTGCGCAACTCATTCGATCCGCGGCAGAACATCGACGGCGGCGTCCGGCACCTCCGCTACCTGCTCGACCGCTATCCCGGCAACGTGGCGCTGGCCCTGGCCGCCTACAACGCGGGGGAGAACGCCGTGGACTACTACCGCGGCATCCCGCCGTACCCGGAAACTCAGCTCTACGTCCAGAAGATCCTCGGCGGGAGCGCCGGCAGCGCCGGCCGCTCGATCCAGATCATCTATCGGTACGCTGGGCCGGACGGGACCGTCACCTACAGCAACATCCCGCCGATCAGGCACTGAGCGCGCCGACCTAGGGCGCGACCGCTTCCTCCAACCGCTTCACGTCCAGCAGCACGCACCGCCGGCCCCGAACCGCGATCAGCCCACGCCGCGCGAGCGCGGCCAGCGATCGGGACACCAGCTCGCGGACGGTTCCAATGCGGGCCGCGATCTCCTCGCGTGTGCCGGGCAAGGTCACCTCGACGCCCCCTGGTGAGGCTCGGCGCACCCGTCCGGCCTCCGCGAGCAGCAGGAGCCCGAGGCGCTCCGTTACGGGGCGCAGCGCGAGGTTGCCCGCAAGCGACGCGAAGGTCCGGATCCGCCCCGCGAGCGTGGCGATGATGGCAAGCGCGACGTCCGGGCGCCTCCGGCACAGCGCCTCGAGGTCGCGGCGCGGCAGCCAGAACAGCCGGGCGGGCGTCAGCGCCGTCGCCGAGGCGACGTAGCCCGCGCCGTCGAAGAGCGGCACCTCCCCCAGGGTGGCTCCCGGTCCCTCGGTATGAAGCACCTGTTCCCGGCCGCGGGCCGAGAGGCGCGAGATCTTGATGCGTCCCTCGGCGACGACCCACAGTCCCTCGCACGGCTCGCCTTCGCTGAAGACCGGCGCGCCCTTGGGGAAGCCGCGCGACCTGAATCGCCGGGCGAGGGCGGCGCGCTCGGCTGGAGAAAGCACGCGGAAGTAGGGAATCCGCGCGAGGACCTCCTTCGGGCTCATCGCGGCGTAAGGAACCTCATGGATGGGGCCGGCTCGCCGAGCGACAGCGCGCGCCCTGCCGGGAGCGGCGCTGGAGGGCTGGTGGATGAGCCTAGCCGTCCCGATGCCACACGAGGTCGAGAAAGCGGTCGAGGAAGCCGTCCTTCATGAAGACTTCGATGGCTTCCCGCGTCGTGGCGTGATCCATGCCCCAGAGCGCGGCGCGCTTGCCGCTGTCCGGATCCATCTGGATGAAGACCTGCTGGTTGCGCGTGAAGGCCACCGGCAGCTCCTCGTAGACCTGGGCCGTGAAGGCATTGGCGCCGGGTCCGCCCACGGCGATGGCGGGGAACAGCTCGGCCATCTCCTGATTGAGCATCCACATGTCCGTCACCACGACCGCGCTCCGGTTCTCCGCGCCCTCACTGCGGGAGTTGATGGCGCGCTTGAGCTCGTAGGCGATCGGGCGGTCCTCCTCCTCCGGCAGGATGCCGTAGCCAACGACGATGAGCACCGTGCTGCGGATGTCGAAGTAACGGGGCATCAGCGGATCAGTCGCGCCAGCTCCCGGAAGTCTTCGGTATCGGCCTGGCGCAGGAGCTGAAACAGCACGGTCTCCGTCGCGGTCACCACGGCTCCCGCCTGCCGCAGCTGGTCCATTGCCAGGCGCCAATTCCCCTGGGTGCGCGAGGTGACCGCGTCGGCGACCACGTGGACCGAGTAGCCGCTGGCGAGCAGGTCCAGCGCGGACATCAGCACGCAGACGTGGGCCTCGATGCCCGTCAGGACCACGTGTCGGACGCCCGCGGCCGCGAGCCGTGCGCGGAACGGCTCGACGCCGCAGCAGGAGAAGGTCACCTTTTCGATCGGCTCCACGCCGGGGCCGAGGGCGTGCTTGAGCTCGTCGAGCGTGTGTCCCAGCCCTTTCGGGTACTGCTCGGTCACCAGGATCGGGACCTTGAGCCGGCGGCCGGCCGCGGCGAGCACCTTGATGTTGCGCATGACCTCCTCGCGATGGTCGGCGTCCATCGCGTGGAAGAGCCGCTCCTGGACGTCCAGCACGACGAGAGCGGTGCGCTCGCGCGCCAGCGTCATGGGATGGGGTGCGGCGGGGGTCTGACTCATGATGGCCTCCCGAGCTCCACGCCGGGGACAGCGGCTATCCTCTCACATTCCGGAGGCTTCGCAAGGGGCGGTCGGTCAGGCCGGCTCAAAGCGCGGCAGGGCCACCTCCGGCGTCGCCTCCTCGAAGGTGATGCGAACCGGCATGCCGACGGCGACCCGCTCGGGATCGGCCCCGACGACGTTGCCGAGAACTTGCACCCCCTCCTCGAGCTCGACCCACGCCAGCACATAGGGGGCCTCTTCCTTGAAGCCTCGAGCCTGCGTGCGGTGGGTGACGGTGAACGTATAGATTCGTCCCCGGCCGGCGCTGGCGCGCCACTCGAGATCGGTACCCCAGCAGCGCGCGCAGACGCCCCGGGGATAGTGCTGCAGCCCACCGCAGCCGCGGCAGCGCTGGATGCGAAACTCGCGCCGCCGGCAGCCGTCCCAAAACGGTCGGGACTCGGGCGTGATCTCGGGCAGCGGTTTCCTGTACTCGGCCGTCACTCGCTTCCGCGCCATCCCACGAGCCCGGCCTTCATGCCCGTCCCAGGACGAGCGTCGCACCCGAGTGGCGGCTTCCCAGCGCGCCGCCCGTGCCGTGCACGAGCGCGAGGCGGCAGTCCGTGACCTGCCGGTTCCCGCACTCGCCCCGCAGCTGGCGGACGGCCTCGACGATCAGGAAGATGCCGCGCATGCCCGGATGATTGCTGGAGAGCCCGCCGCCATCGGTGTTGATGGGCAAGTCGCCGCCGAGCTCGATCCGGCCGTCCTCGACGAAGCGACCGGCCTCACCCTTCTTGCAGAAGCCCAGGTCCTCCAGCGTGACCAGCACGGTGATGGTGAACGAATCGTAGATCATCGCCATGTCCAGGTCCGTATGGGAGATGCCGGCCTCGCCGATGGCGCGCGGACCGCTCTGAGCGGCGGCAGACACCAGATAGTCCCGCCGACCGGCGGCGGTGTGCGCCACCGCCTCGGCGGCACCCAGGATCCGGACGCCGGGCTTCGGCAGGTCGCGCGCCAGGTCGGGGTGGACGAGCACGACCGCTCCGCCGCCGTCGGTGATCACGCAGCAGTCGAGCAGGTGCAGCGGCGAGGAGATGACCGGTGACCGGAGGACGTCTTCGACCGTGATGGGGTCGCGATAGAGCGCCGCGGGGTTCAGCCCCGCGTGACGCCGGCACGCGACGGCGACCCGGGCGAGCTGCGCGCCGGTTGTGCCGTATTCGTGCATGTGGCGCTGGGCGACCATGGCGTACAGGCCCACGGTGGACGTGCCGTAGATGCCCTCGAACTGGTCGAGGTAGTCGCCAGCGATGCGCTCGCGCGTGCCCACCGGGATCCCCGAGGAGCGCGCGGTGCTGCCGTAGGTGATGAGGGCCACGCGACAGCGTCCCTGGCTGATGGCCGTCGCGGCGTGGTGGGCGTGGACGACGAAGGAGGCGCCGCCCACGCTCGTGCCGTCGACCCAGCGCGGGTTGAGGTTCAGGTAGTCGAGGATCGGCAGCGGGCCCGTTCCGCCCGAGCCGGCTACGGTGAAATAGCCATCGACGTCGCGGGGCTCGAGTCCGGCGTCGCGGAGCGCCGCCAGCGCAGAGAGCGCCTGGATTTCGAGCGCGCTGCGCCGGGTCGCCCGCTCGGGAAACTCATGCACTCCGGCGATCAGGGCGTTCATACGGGCTCAGCACGCGACGGGTGTGTCAGGCGCCGGCGTCCAGCACCTCTCGCACCTTTCGCGAGAGGTCGTTGGGCGTGAACGGCTTGGGCAGGAAGCCGGGGCCCTGACCCTCGACGCCGTGCTGGACGATGGTGTCGCCGGTGTAGCCGGACATGTACAGCACCCGCATGGCGGGCCGCGCCGCCATGAGTCGTTCGGCGAGCATGCGCCCGCTCATCTGGGGCATGACCACATCGGTCAGCAGCAGGTGGATCGGGCTCCGCTCGTCGCGGCAGATGCGCTCGGCGTCTTCCGGAGTGGTCGCTTCCAGCACCTGGTAGCCGCCCAGCTCGAGAATGTCGCGCGCCAGGTCCCGCACCTCGGCCTCGTCCTCGACGAGAAGGATCGTCTCGACGCCGCGCGGAGCGTCTTCGAGCGCCTGCGAGGACTCGGGCGCCGCGACCGCGCCGTGAGCCTCCGGAAGGTAGATCGCGAAGGTCGTGCCGTGGCCCGGCTCGCTCTCGGCCGTGATGTGGCCCCCGCTCTGCTTCACGATGCCGTAGACCGTCGCCAATCCCAGCCCGCTTCCTTTGCCCACGTCCTTGGTGGTGAAGAAGGGCTCGAAGATGTGGGCACGGGTCGCTTCGTCCATGCCCACGCCCGTGTCGCTCACCGTGAGCAGAACGTATGGACCCGCCGCGAGCGCTTCGAAGCCCACCGGATCCTGAGCGCCGAGGCCGGCCGTGGCGGTCCGGATCGTGAGGCGGCCGCCCGTCGGCATGGCGTCGCGGGCATTGAGCGCAAGGTTCATGATGACCTGCTCGAGCTGGCCGGGGTCCGCCAGGACCGTGCCCAGGCCGGTCACCAGGTCGGTCACGAGCTCGATGTCCTCACCGATCAACCGCCGCAGCATGCCCTCGAGCCCGGTGATGACCCCGTTGAGGTCGAGAATCTTGGGCTGCAGCACTTGGCGCCGGCTGAAGGCCAGGAGCTGCTGGGTCAGCTGGGCGGCCCGGGCGCCCGTCTTCTTGATCAGCTCGACGTCGCGGCGCGACGGGTCCCCCGAGGGGAGCCGGCTCAGGAGCAGCTGGGCCCGCCCCCCGATCACGGTGAGGAGGTTGTTGAAGTCGTGGGCCACGCCGCCGGCGAGGCGCCCGATGGACTCCAGGCGCTGCGCCTGGCGGAGCTGCTCCTCCAGCGCCCGGCGCTCCGTGACATCGCGCGAGGTTGCGACGAGCGTCACGGCGCCTGTCTCACCGCGGATCACGCGGCTCGTGGCGGCCAGCACGCGCCAGGACCCGTCCCGGGCGCGCACGCGGAATTCGACCGGAGGGTTGACGAGGACTGGGTCCGCGAGCCGCCTGGCGATGGCCTCCGTCAGGAGCGTCACGTCATCGGCATGGACGTAGTCCATCACCTGCTTGCCGACGAGCTCCTCGGGGCGCCAGCCGAGCAGCCGCTCGACCGACGGGCTTTCGTACTCGATCACACCTTGGGGCGTCATCACCGTGATCAAGTCCGAGGCATTCTCGACCACCGAGCGGTACCGCTCCTCGCTCTCGCGCAGGGCCGCCTCGGAGCTCTCCGCCCTCGCCCGCGCCGCCTGCTCGCGCTCAAAGAGCTGCGCGTTGCTGATCGCAGCCGCCGCCTGATCGGCAAAGGCCTGCAGCAGCGCCGCCTCCGCGTCCGTGAACTCGCGCCCCTCGCGATCGGCCAGCGTGAGCGCGCCGATGATCTGCCCTTTGACTTGCAGGGGCACGGCCATGAAGGCGATCTCACCGGCGGCCAGCACGCGCTGGCGGAGCTCCTCCGGCAGCGAGACGCCTGGCTCCGTCAGCACGTTCCGCGTGCGCACCGGTCGCCGCTCCGTCACCGCCCGACGCGAGATGCCCATCCCCGGCGGCAGCACGTCGCCCGGATCGGAGTGGGCGCCGGCGTGGTCGCTGCGGGCCACGCTCTGGAGTGACCCATCGGGCTGGAGCAGCCGCAGCCCGGAGGAGCGGGCCCCGAACAGCGGCACGACGCTCTCCACGATCCGCTTGGCCACGTCCGCCACCGCGAGGCTCTCGGTCAAGGTCCGGGCCACCCGGGCCAGCGCCTCGCCCTCGCGTTGGCGGCGGCGGGCCTCGTCGTAGAGCCGCGCATTTTCCAGCGCGGTCGCGGCCCGGTCGGTGAAGGCCTGAGCGACCTGGGAGTCCTCCTCGTCGAACCTGCGACCGGTGCGATCCGCCACGTTGAGCACCCCCAGGACGCGACCCTGGGCGATGAGGGGCGTGGAGAGGACGGCGCGATAGGCGGACTGGCTGAAGGCGGCTTTCACCTCGGGAGTGTAGGACAGGCGCTGATCCACCAGGCAGTCAGCCGATGCCACCGGGTGACCGAGCTGGGTCGCGATGCTCCCGATGCCCGTGCCCCGGATCAACACCGGCGCCCATGCGAACGGCGATCGCGTCGCGGTCGACTGCGCCACGACGACGAGGTCGCCGCTGGAGGGGTCGAGCCGGTACAGCGCCGAGGACTCGCCGTGGAGCAGGGTCCTCACGCTCTCGATGATCCGCTGGGCGACCACCTGAGGGTCCAGCACCTGGGAGAGTGCGCGCCCGATCTCCGCCAGGGCCTCCGCGGTGCGCCGGCGGGCCTCGCTTTGCGCGAACAGCCGGGCGTTGCGGATGGCTACGGCGGCCTGGACCGTGAAGCCTTCGAGGCGCCTGCGGTCTCCGGGCCCGAGCCTGAATGGCTTGCGGCCCAGGACCGACAGCACGCCGAGGACGCAGCCGTCGAGGAGGATCGGCAGGCCGGCGTAGCTCGTGAAGCCATGGCTGCGAAACCAGTCGCGAGCCAGAAACCGCCGATCGGCGGCGATACTGCGGATGAAGAGAGGCCGGCGCTGCTCGGCCACCAGCCCCGCACCGCCCTGGCCGTAGCGCTGTATCGCGGTCGGGTAATCGGCGGTGAACCGGTCATCCGACGCCGCGCGCCGCTCCACCGTGCGGGCTTGCTCGTCGGCGGTCCAGATGGTCACGAGCGGCGCGCCCATCAGGGCGGCGGCCGAGGTGGCGACCTCGCGGAGCGCATCGTCCAGCCGAAGCGACGGCAACAGGGCTGCGGTTCGCCCGTCGGCGGCGGGCGTCCGGCCCGCTCGAGAAGCGCGCCGCCGGGCTGTGCGCTCGTGAGATCGCGGCATCGATCGTTTCGGCATGCGTCCGGGCGGCGGCGACATGTCCGCGGCCTCCTCAGCGGCCGCGGTCCAGCCCCCGATACTGGATGGCCTCGGACACGTGCTCGGCCGCTATGGTCTCACAGCCGGCCACGTCCGCAATAGTCCGCGCCACCTTGAGGACCCGGTCGTGGCCCCGGGCGGAGAGGCCCAGACGCGCGACCGCGAGCGCCAGCAGTCGCGTCCCCTGCGCGGGCAGCATGCACCAGCGCCGCGTCTGCCGCCCGTTCATGCGGGCATTGACGCGGACGCTCGTGCCGGCGAAGCGGGCCGCCTGGCGCGCGCGCGCCGCCACGACCCGGGCGCGGATCTCGGCCGAGGATTCGCCACACGCAGAGGCGGCCAGCTGCGGGTACGGCACCGCGGGAATCTCGAGGTGAAGATCGATGCGATCCAGGAGCGGCCGCGACAGCCGCGCGAGGTATCGGGCGCGCTCGGCCGGTGAGCAGCCGCAGGTCTGCACCGACGGGCAGCCGCGCCGGCAGGGGTTCGCAGCGGCGACGAGCTGGAAGCGGGCGGGAAACGCCGCGCTGCCGGCGGTGCGCGAGACGGTGATATAGCCGTCCTCGAGAGGCTGCCGCAGCGATTCGAGCACGCGCTGGGAGAATTCCGGCAGCTCGTCGAGAAAGAGGACGCCGTGATGGGCCAGGCTGACCTCGCCCGGATGCGGGATCCCACCACCGCCGATGAGGCCGGCCTCGGACGCCGTGTGGTGTGGCGCGCGGAACGGCCGCTCGCTGAGCAAGCCCCGTTCGGCGGGCAGCAGCCCGCTCACGCTCCAGACCACCGAGGTCTCGATGGCTTCTTCCAGCGTGAGCGGCGGCAGGATGCTCGCCAGGCGCCGGGCCAGCATGGTCTTGCCGGCGCCGGGCGGCCCGATCATCAGGACGTTGTGCCCGCCCGCCGCGGCGATCTCGAGCGCGCGCTTGGCATGGGCATGACCCCGCACGTCGGCGAAATCAGTCCCATCAGCGGGCAACGCGACGGGAAGGGCCGCGCACTCGGACCGGACCGGCGGAATCGGCCGCTCGCCGGTCAGATGATCCACGGCCTCTTGCAGGTTGGCGACGGGGACCATGTCGACGCCAGCTACGACGGCCGCCTCGGCCGCGTTCCCCGCGGGCACCAGCAGGGCGGTCAGCCTCTCGCGCCGGCAGTGCAGCGCGACGGGCAGCACGCCGCGCACCGGATGCACTCGGGCGTCGAGCCCGAGCTCGCCCACCACGGCGACGCCCTCGAACCGGTCGGTCTTGATCACGCCGGTGGCGGCCAGGATGCCGAGGGCCATCGGCAGATCGAAGGCCGCCCCTTCCTTGCGGAGCTCGGCCGGCGCGAGGTTCACAGTGATGCGCTCGATGGGGAACTCGAACCCGGCGTTGCGAATGGCGGCCCGGATGCGGTCGCGGCTTTCCCGAACCGTGGAGTCCGGCAGCCCCACCGTTGCGAAGGAGGGCAGCCCCGAGGTGACGTCCACCTCCACCGAGACCGCAGCGGCCTCGACGCCGCAGAGCGTCGCCGAACGTACCCGGGCTAGCATGGGGACAGTCTGGAAAGGGCGCGCCGCGTCGTCAACGCCTCCAGAGTGATACATCTCGAATACCCGCCCTCTCGCCGCGTCGAACCTGCGTACGTCAACCAATCGACCTTGGGAGGAAACTCTATGCGTCACGCAACCTTGCTCGGAACCCTCGCGATCGCCCTCGCGCTGGCGCTGCCCGCCGTCGCGGCGGAGACGCCGGCGGCAACCCCGGCCATTCAGGAAGAGATGGGTGGGGCTGGTGGCGCCATGCATCGGGACATGCGCGGCATGGGCGAGCGGCGGCGGGGCCATTTCCGCCATCATCATCGCGCCGGTCAGCGGCCGCTCATCAGCCTCGCGCTCAGCCACCGCCAGGAGCTCGGGCTCTCGTCGGCGCAGATTCAGACCCTCGAGCAGATCAGGGACACCTTCCGGCGGGAGGCGATCAAGCGCGGCGCCGACATCCGGGTGGCCGAGCTGGACCTGGCGACGCTGACCCGCACGGACCCCAGTGATGCGGGGAAGCCGGTGGACATGGCCCAGGTGGAGGCCAAGGTGCGCGACATCGAACGGCTCCGGACCGAGCAGCGGCTGGCGCGCATTCGCGCCATCGAGCAGGGCAAGGCGCAGCTCACCCCCGAGCAGCGGGCGAAGTTGGCGAGTCTCCTCACGGAAGTGGGGCCGCATTGGCGGCGCTCGGCTACGCCGGCGGCGATTCCGCGGACGTTCTAACTCCTTCGCCCGACTCGACGTGCCGGGCTAAATAACGAGCCAGACGAGGCCCGAGGGAGGAGCCGACCGGAGCGTACGCGGTTGTACGTGAGGATCGGCGACGACCGAGAACGTGGCAGTTCGAGCTGAGCCGCGGCGCGGCGAGGCGAGGGCTGAGTGAATCAGGCGAAGTTAGTTGGAACGGCACTAGTTCGCGGCGCGCGCGGCCTCGCCCAGGAGCTGCAGGGCGTCCCCCCAGCGCCTCTGCTTGAGCCGCGCCGCCTCCTCTCGCGCCGCCGAGTCGCCGGCGGCGCGCTCGTCCCGCCACGCGGACACGGTGCCCACGAGCAGCTCGGCGGCGCGCAGCATGGGTCCGGCGATCGCCCGGTTTGGCTCGCTCTCGAGCGCCGCAACATGTCGCTGTCGGAGATCGTCGGCCTGCCGGCTGAGGGCGGCCGCTTCACCGGCGACCTGATCGAAGGCCGCCTGGGTGCGGAGGCGCGCCGCCAGGCCGAGGGCGCCGGCCTGCAGCACGTTGACGTCACGTCGGAGGCTGGCAGACCCGTTGAGCCGCGCGTCCCGGAGCGAGGCCTTGTAGGCGGCCGGATCGCTGAGCGCCTGCTCCAGCGAGGCCCGGAGGGCTTCCCGTTCTCCGGCGAAGCGGTCGAGGCAATCCATGCCGACGGCCTGGGTGGCGAGCAGATCCGCGCCCGAGCGCGTGTTGGCCACCGCCATCGCCTCAAGCCGCTCGGCCTTCTGCTGGAGCGCCTGCCAGGCCTCCACGGTCCTCGCATCGCCGCCGGCGCTGGCTCCGCGGAGCGCCCGCTCCTGCATCTGCCGCGCGCGCTCCTTGAGCTGCTGAAGATCCTTCGCCGTCGCCCCGGCCCAGACGGTCCGCGTCGCGCCGGCGAGGCACTGCTGCTCCTGGGCGGCGCTGGCCGCCAGCAAGGAGCGGAGGCGCGCGATGTCGAGGGCGATGTCGCCGTCGGGCTGGGCCCACACCGTGCCGGGGACGGCGAGGGCCAGGAGGAGGACGATCGCTCGGGTCAAGACGGGAGAGCCTATCGCTGGTAGCAGAGGAAGGTGACGTTGACGATCCGGGAGCGATCGCACTGACCCCAGCGCTTCTCCTCGGTCACGTTGTCGGCGGTCTGAGAGCCCGCGGAGGCGCAGCCGGACAGGAGCAGGGAGAGCCCGAGCCCGGCGAAAATGGTCAGGCGGATCAGCCCCGACGGTCCCAGGCCCAGCCTCATGCCGGCCTCCTTCAGCGCATCATCGTGCCTTCACATCGAAGTGGTGCCCGAGGTCGGAGGAGCCCGGGCCCGCAGAACCGGTGCATGCGGAACCCGCCAGGGGGTTTGAGGAGCCCCTCCGCCCCCGGACACCAACGAGAGAAAGCAAGAGGCAAGCCATGGCAAAAGAAGCGACAAGTCGGCCACTTCGGAAGAGCCCCCCGGGTCCCCGCTCTCCCAAAATTGTCAAGCGGCCTACCGAATCTGATAAGCTGCGCCTCGCCCCGTAGGGGGCAGTGGTCGAAACTGTCAGCTAGCGGACGGAGGTCCCCACCGTGTCCCAGTCAAGAAAACGCACCGCCAGAAGCCGAAAACCTGTCCGAAAGCCCTCGAGGAAGCCCACCACCAGTCACGGGGACCATCAGCCGCCCGTGTTGGTCCGCGCCGAGCGGCTTCGACCCTTGATCGCCGCGATCTTCCGGGCCCTGGGAGCGCCGGACGCCGACGCGGAAACGGTGGCCGAGATCCTCGTCGAGGCGGATCTGCGCAGCGTGGAGTCCCATGGCAGCACGCGTGTGGCCGGGTACGCGAGCATGATCAGGCTCGGTCTCCTCAACCCGCGCCCGAAGATCCAGCTGCTCCGCGAGACGCCGTCCACGGCCATGCTCGAGGGCGACAACGCCTTCGGCATGGTGGTCGCCCGGCGCGCGATGGAGATGGCGCTGGACAAGGCATCGCGCGCGGGGATC
>DASSSH010000057.1:0-8593 GCA_035708525.1 Candidatus Methylomirabilota bacterium | reverse complement strand
CCGGCGCGCCTGGATCGGGCTCGCCTATCTGGTCTTCATGATCCCGCTGCCCTATCTGACGCTGAAAACGCTCACGTACCAGTCGCGGCTGTTCGACGCCGGCGTCACCGCAGCGGTGGTTGGCTGGCTCGGCGTGCCCATCCTCAGAAGCGGCGTGATGCTGCACCTGCCCAACATCACGCTCGAGGTGGCGGATGACTGCAGCAGCGTCCCGGCCATCGCCGCCCTCATCGCCCTGGGCGCCGCCTACGCGCAGATGCAGCCTCGACCCGGCTGGCTCCGGACGACCTTGACCCTCGCGGCGGCTCCGCTGGGGCTCTTCTCCAACATCGTGCGCCTGGTCATCACGAGCTTGGCGGCCTACCAGCTCGGGCCGATCGCGCTGAACAACGTCATCCACAAGTTCAGCGGAACGAGCGTCTTCCTCCTGACGGTGGCGCTGCTCGTCGTCGTGGACTCCATCCTGCTCCGGCTTGCCCGGAGGGCAGCCTGATGGGCGCGACCTGGCGGCTCGCGCTCGTGCTGGGGCTGCTCGCGGCCGCGGCGGCGGTCGTCTACCTCGTGCCCTCAGTCCGCGACGGGATCAATACGGCCGCGCTCTACGGCTTCCCGGTCACCATGGACGGCTGGACCGCCACGGAAGGCCTCCCCGATTGGGCGCTGCCCGGCGACCCTCGGGAGCGGGCGGCGATCCGCCGCACCTACCGACGCGGCCAGGAGCAGGCCTGGGTGTCGGTAGCGGTCTTCACCCGACAGGATGACGTGTCTCGTCGGGCCTCGATCAACTTGATCTACCCCGAGCGGAACTCGAGCCTCCTCGAGCCCGTTCCGATCAGCCTGTCGCTGAGCGGCGGGGCCGGGACCGAGCTCGGCGTGCCGGCCCGCCTCGTCCACCAGGAGCGCCAGCGGATCCTCGTCGCCTACTGGCATCAGATCGGCCGCCGTTCGTTCGGTCGCGAGGTCCCGTATCGGCTCGCCCTGATGCGCGACCTCATCCTCTCGCGCCGCGGTGACTCCGTCCTGGTCCGGATCGCGGTGCCGGTGGAGCCCACGGCGTCGACCGCGGCGCCGCTTCGCACGATCAAGGCCCTGGCTCCCCTGCTCCATCGCGCGGTGAACGAGACGCTGGGGTTCGACACGAGACCATGACGCGCTCGATCGATCGCGCCCGCCGGCAGGACTGTCTCGCACAAGGCTCGGGAACCGCACGCGCCAAGGTCCGAGTGGCCCAAGTGATCCCGTCTCTCCAGATCGGCGGACTGCAGAAGGTGGTCGTCCGCCTCATCGACCGCTTCCAGGGTCGGATGGACCATCTGGTGCTCACGCCCGCCGGTGATGGTCCCCTGCGGCCGCGCTTCGCCCCCGGCGTGGACGTCATTGCCCTGGCGGAGCGCCCCGGCAGCCCGAAGCTCAACGCCCTGCGGATGGCGCGCATCTTCCGGGCCTGGCGCCCTGACATCGTGCACACGCGCAACTGGACCTGCATCGATGCTGTCCTCGGCGCGCGGCTGGCCGGCGTGCCGCTGGTGGTCCACGGGGAGCACGGGCGCGAGGCCGGTGATCCCGAAGGCCGGAACCGCTTCCGCCGCCGCGTGCGCCGGGCCCTGGCCCCGCTGATTACGGAGTTCGTCGCCGTATCGCGGGATCTGGCCCGCTGGCTCGTCGAGGAGGTGGGCGTGCCGGCCGCCAAGGTCACCCAGATCTACAACGGCGTGGATACCGAGACCTTCTCCACCGTCGGCAGGGACGAGGCGCGCCGCGCCCTCGGAATCCCGGACGGCACCGTGGTGATCGGCACCGTCGGGCGGCTCGATCCGGTCAAAGACCACACTGCGCTCCTCGAGGCTGTCCATCGGATGGCGCCTGACCGCCAGGTGCTTCTGGTGATCGTGGGCGACGGCCCGCGCCGCTCCGAGCTCGAGCAGATCGGGCGGACACTGGCTCTCGACGGCCGCCTGCGCCTGCTGGGTGAGAGGCCGGATGTCGCGCCGATCTTGAAGTCGCTCGACATCTTCACCCTGCCGTCGCTCGGCGAGGGCATCTCCAACGCCCTGCTCGAGGCCATGGCCTCCGGGCTGCCGGTGGTCGCCACGCGGGTGGGCGGCAATCCCGAGCTCGTGGAGGACGGCGTCACCGGAATGCTCGTGAGTCCCCGCTCGGCCGAGGCCCTGGCGGCCGCCTTCGACCGCTACCTCTCGGAGCCCGGGCTCATACGGCTGCACGGCAAAGCCGGCCGGGAGCGTGTCCTGCGCGACTTCAGCCTGGACCGCATGTTCGGCGCCTACGAGGCCCTCTACGCCCGCCTGCTGGCCGGAGCGGCCGCATGAACCCCAGAAGCCGCCGGCCGGAGCCTGTCCTCAAGAGGCTCGTCAAGCGGGCCTTTTACTGGGGCTGCCTGTACGGCGGTCCCGTCTGGCTCCGCAACGGCTGGCTTCGCCTCTGGCGCCGCACCCGCTGCACGGTGCTGCTCTACCATCGCGTCAACAATGTCTCGTCGGACAACCTCACGACGAGCGAGCAGCGCTTCATCGAGCACATGCGTGTGCTCCGCCGTCGCTATCCGGTGCTGGGCCTCTCCGAGGCCGTCGCGGCGCTGCGTGCCGGGCATTACCTCGGCCCCAACCTGGTCGTCATCACCTTCGACGACGGCTATGCCGACAACCACGACATCGCGGCGCCCATCCTCCAGCACTTCGGCCTGCCGGCGACCTTCTTTGTCACGGCCGGGCTGATGGGGACCACGCGCCGCTTCGACCACGACGCGGACTCCCCCCACCGGTTCGCCAACCTGACCTGGGAGCAGATCCGGAGCCTGGCCGCCCGGGGCTTCGAGATCGGCTCCCACGGCATGAGCCATCGCAACCTCGCCCGCTGCCCGCGAGAGGACGCGCGATCCGAGATCGTCCGGAGTCGGGAGCTGCTGGGCGAGAAATTGGGGACCCCGCCGCGGAGCTTTGCCTTTCCCTTCGGTGGATCCGACGACATCACCGCCGGCCTCCTGGACGACATCACCGCGGCGGGCTTCGACGTCGTGGCCTCGGCCTACGGCGGCGTGAATGCCGGTCACGTGGACCCGCGCAACGTGCTCCGCATCAGCGTCAGTGAGGCGTTCGACCCGCTCGCCTTCCGGGCGCAGATCGAGGGCGTCGCGCTCCGGTCACTGCGGAGCCGGGTCCTCGCTCTCTGGGCGCGGCCCGAGCGGCCGATCCGCCGCGGCGCCGGAGCCGCCTCGGCGGCAGGCAGAACGTGACATGAGGATTCTTCACGTTCTCGATCATTCCCTGCCCATCGGGAGCGGTTACAGCTACCGCAGCCGGGCCATCGTCCGCGCCCAGCAGCGGCTGCGCCTGGATCCGATCATCCTGACCTCGCCCAAGCAGGGCAGCCGACGGGACGAGTGCGAGATCATCGACGCCATCCCTCACTACCGCACGGCCGGCGTCGGAGGGCAGCTGCCATTCGTCCGCGAAGTCGCCCTGATGATCAAGCTGGCGACCCGGCTGGCGAGTGTCGCCCGGGACGAGTGTGCCGACGTCATTCATGCCCACTCCCCGCTTCTGAACGGCTTGCCCGCCCTCTGGGCCGGACGGCGGCTGCAACTGCCGGTGGTCTACGAAGTCCGCACCTTCTGGGAGGACGCCGCCGTCAGCCATGGCACCTTCGCGGAAGGCTCGCTCCGCTACCGGATCAGCCGGGCCCTGGAAACCCGGGTGCTCCGGCGGGCGAATGCCGTCGTCGCGATCTGCCGCGGGATTCGCGGCGAGATCGCCGTTCGCGGCATCGATCCCCGCCGCGTCACGATCATCCCCAACGGGGTGGATGCCGAGTGGCTCGAGCCGCGGCCACGCGCCCGAGAGCTGGCGGCGCGTCTCGGCGTCGGAACAGGTCCCGTGTTCGCCTACATCGGATCGTTCAGCCATTACGAGGGCCTCCCGTTTCTCGTCCGGGCCGCCCCCGGATTCCTCAGGCGCTTCCCCGGGTCCACCTTGCTCCTCGTCGGCAGCGGGCGGGACGATGAGCGACTTCGTGCCGCCGCGAAGCGCGCGGGGGCCGGCATCATCCTCACCGGCCGGCTTTCCCAGGAACAAGTGCGCGACCTCTACACCTTCCTCGACGTCCTGGTGTTGCCTCGGAGGCGGATCCGCCTGACCGACCTGGTCACGCCCCTCAAGCCGCTGGAGGCCATGGCGGCGGGCGCGGCCGTGCTGGCCAGCGACATCGGCGGACATGCCGAGCTGATCCAGGACGGAGAGACGGGTTTGCTCTTCAAGGCCGAGAGCCGGGACTCCCTCGTGGAGCAGGCCGTGCGGCTCGGCGAGGATGCGGAGCTGCGCCGGCGGCTGGCGGACAATGCCCGGCGCTGGGTCGAATCGGAGCGCACCTGGGACCGGATCATCCCGGGCTACCTGCCCGTCTACCGGGGAGCGGCCTGATGCGCGTCCTGGTGCTGAGCTCCACCTTCCCCAGCACGCGCGAGCCCGTCCGCGGCGTCTTCATCCGCGAGCGCGTCTGGCGGCTCGCGCGGCGCTGCGAGGTGGTCGTGGTGGCTCCGGTGCCCTGGTTCCCCTTCAATCGCTGGATCCGGAAGGAGCGGGCGCTGGTTCCGCGCGTCGAGCGCGACGGCGACCTCATCGTCCACCACCCGCGCTTCTTCTCGCTTCCCCGCTATGGGAAATGCCTCGACGGCCTTCTCTACTTCCTCTGCCTGATTCCCTTCGTAGCGCGCCTGCGACGGCGGTTCCCCTTCGAAGTCATCGATGCCCATTTTGCGTACCCAGACGGCGTGGCGGCGACGCTGCTCGCGCGGCTCTTCCGGCGCCCCGTGGTCGTCACCCTTCGCGGCAGCATCGTGAGGCTCCGCGGCTATCGCTTGCACCGGCCCCAGCTCCGCTGGGTGCTCCGCCGCGCCGACCGGGTCGTCGCGGTGAGCGACGCCCTCCGCGGGGTGGCCGTCGGACTGGGCGCACCGGCCGACCGCATCCGGGTCATTCCCAATGGGGTCGACACGGCAGTCTTCGCCCCCATGGACCGCCCCGAAGCCCGCCGTCTCTGCGGGCTGCCGGACACGGGACCCATTCTCGTCACCGTCGCCGGCATCTACGAAGGCAAAGGGCAGCTCGACGTCATCGAGTCCCTGCCCGAGCTGACTCGGAGTCATCCAGGATTGCTCTATGTGCTGGTCGGCGGCCCGAGGCCGGGTGAGAGTTACCTCCCGCGTCTCGAAGAGCGCGTTCGTGAGCTGCGGCTCGCGCGTCATGTGCGGGTCGCCGGGACGCGGCCGCACGCCGAGATGAGCCGCTGGTTCAACGCCGCCGACCTCTCGGTCTTGGCGACGCGGTCGGAGGGCTGGCCCAATGTGCTGCTCGAATCGCTTGCCTGCGGCACACCGGTGGTGGCCGCGAATGTCGGCGGCGTCCCGGAGATCGTCCGCGACGGGCGGGACGGCCGGCTGGTCCCAGCCCGAGACGTGGCCGCGCTGACCGCGGCCCTTCGCCGAGCTCTGGAGACAGCCTGGGACCGGGCCTCCCTCGCCCAGCGGGCCCGCCAGTTCGACTGGAACGAGACCGTGGAACAGGCGCTGGCCGAGCTCGAGCGAGCGCTCAAGAGGCTGCCGTGAATCCCGCCCTCGTTCGACACGTCCTCTTCCCGCTTCACGAGCGTCTCAAGCGGAAGCCGACCTTCCGCTGGCTCCGCGAGCTGGAGCGCACTCAATGGCTGGATCGCAAAGAGCTGGCGGAGTACCAGCTCGGGCGGCTCCGCCAGCTCCTCGAGTTCGGCTACCGCCACGTCCCCTACTACCGCGAGGTCATGGACGAACGCGGCCTGGCGCCTCACCGCTTCGAATCGTTCGACGATCTCCAGCGTCTGCCGTTCCTCACGCGGGAGATGATTCAAACGCGGTCGCAGGCGCTTCGCGCCAACGCTCCCCTCCCCGGCGTTCACGCGCGCTCGTCGGGCGGATCGACCGGAGTGCCCGTGACCGTCCTCGTGGACATGGGCCGGATGGGCATCGCCGAGGCCGCCCGGCTCCGCGCCCACCGGTGGTTCGGGGTTGAGCCCGGAGAACGCGAGGTCGTCGTCTGGGCCTCCCCGATCGAGCTCACCCGGCAGGATCACCTCCGCCAGTGGCGGGATCGCCTCCTCAATTCCCATCTGCTCTCCGCCTTCGACATGGGGGAGGACAGGCTGCGACGCTACGCGGAGCGGATCCTCCGGCATCCGCCAGCCAAGATGTACGGATACGCGAGCGCCTTGTATCTGCTGGCCCGCTATTTCGAGCGCGAATCCCTGCCGCCGCCCCCTGGGCTCCGAGCGGTGTTCACCACGGCCGAGCCGCTGTTCGACTTTCAGCGGAAGGTGATCCAGACCGCCTTTGGCTGCGCCGTCGGAGTCGAGTACGGCTGCCGCGACGGCGGCCTGGTGGCTCTCGAGTGCCCGGAGGGCGGGCTTCACGTGTTTGCCGAAGGCATGTGCCTCGAGATCCTGGATCCGGACGAGCAGGGCCGGGGCGAGATCGTTCTCACCAATCTCGATTCCCACGCCTTTCCGATCGTCCGCTATCGCACGGGTGACATCGGGAGCGTCGACCCGACCCCCTGCCGGTGCGGGCGCGGCCTCCCGAAGCTCCGTGCCGTGGAGGGACGGCGGACCGACTTCCTGGTTACGCCGTCGGGCCGCGTGCTTCATGCGCTCTCCGCCATCTACCTCCTCCGCGAGCTGGCCACCATTCGCGAGTTCCGCATCGTCCAGGAGGCGGTCAATCACCTGGTGATTCACCTCGTCCCGACACGGCCCCTGCAACCCACCGAGGAGGGCGAGATCCGCGCCAAGTTCGCGGTCGTCTTCGGCCCCGACATGCGGGTCGATGTGGTCCAGTCGGAAGCACTGCCCCGATCGCCGTCGGGCAAGTTCCGCTACGTCGAATCCAAGGTCGCCCAGCCCATTCTCGAGCGGCTCATGAGCGGCCACAGTCAGGGAGGACTCGCTCGAAATGACTGAGATCCGCAAAGTCTGCGTCGTCGGCACCGGGCACATCGGCCTCCCACTGGCGGCCGTGCTGGCCGAGGCTGGCTTCGAGGTGATCGGCTACGACACCAACGAGGAATTCATCACGCGAGTGAGCAGCAGCGGCACCGCCGACTTCCAGGAGGAGGAGCTCGAGGCGTTGCTGCGCGCGCACCTTGGACGCAGGCTCACCCTGACGGCGCTCCCGCCGGCCGGGCAGGACGCCTATATCATCACCGTGGGCACTCCCCTCGAGCCCGGCACCGACCGGCCGAATCAAGACCGCATCCGCGTGGCCGTCGAGCGCCTGGCCCCGGCATTCGGCTCGAACCCCCTGGTGGTCCTCCGCAGCACGGTGAGCATCGGCACCACGCGGAACGTCGTCCTGCCGGCGATTCGGCGTCACACCGAGCGCTTCGGCCTGGCCTTCTGCCCCGAGCGAACCATCGAGGGCAAGGCCATCCCGGAGATGCGCGCCCTGCCCCAGATCATCGGCGGGCTCGACCCGGAGAGCGCCGACCGGGCGGAGTCGCTCTTCCGCACGATCACGCCCCGGATCGTCCGGGTCTCGTCCCTCGAAGCGGCGGAGATGATCAAGCTCATCAACAACAGCTACCGGGACCTGACCTTTGCGTTCGCCAACGAGGTGGCGCTGATCGCCGAGCGCCTGGGGCTGCATGCGGGCGAGCTCATCCACGCCGCCAACGCGGACTACGCGCGCTCCAACGTCGCCCGCCCGGGCTTCGTCGGCGGCCCGTGTCTGGAGAAGGACTCTTTGATCCTCATCGACAGCCTGCACCGGATCGACTTCCGGCCGCGGGTGATCGAGGAGGCTCGGCGGATCAACCAGGCGTTGCCCGAGCATGTCGCCACGCGCCTGCTCGACGAGCTCTGGACGCTCGGCCGGCCGGCACACCGGGCCAAGATCCTGATCAGCGGCTTCGCCTTCAAGGGCCAGCCCGCCACCGAAGATGTCCGGGGTTCGGCCGCCATTCCGCTGATGCGGCGGCTTCAGAGCGCGGGGGTCGAGGTGTGGGGGCACGACTTCGTGACCCCAGAAAAGCTGATCGCGGAGCTGGGGGCGCGCGCCTGCACGCTCGAGGACGGCCTCGACGGGGCCGACGGCGCGGTGATCATGAACAACCACCCAGGCTACGCCGCGGCGGACATTGCCGCTCTCGTCCGCCGGATGAGGCTGCCGGCCTTCCTCTTCGACAGCTGGGGGCTGCTCGACGTCCAGGAACTGCGGGCGGCCGCAGGACTCCGCTATGGCCGGCTCGGGAGCCCGTTCCAGGCGCTATGAGAATTCTCTTTCTCTGCCACCGCCTCCCGTATCCGCCCAAGCGGGGGGGCAAGATCCGCCCGTTCAACATGATTCGCCATCTCAGCCGCAACCACGAGGTGACGGTGGCGACGCTGGCGCGCTCGGCGGCGGAGTGGGAGGAAGGGCAGGAGCTCAAGCGCTACTGCCACGAGCTGCACGTGGGACGGATCGGGTCCCTCGGCGGATGGGGCCGCTTCGGCCTGTACGGGCTGACCCCGGCCCCGGCGACGTTCGGCTACTTCTACTCGCCGGGGCTCGGCCGGA
>DASSSH010000056.1:0-25466 GCA_035708525.1 Candidatus Methylomirabilota bacterium | reverse complement strand
CTGATGGAGAACGACTGCATCGCCCAGCACACCATCATCGCCTGCGGCGAGCAGGGCGTGGACCCCCACAACCAGGGCTCGGGGCCCATCCGCCCCCATCAGGGCATCATCTTCGACATCTTTCCGCGCTCCTCCGCGACGCGGTATTTCGCCGACATGACCCGCACCGTGGTCAAGGGCAGGGCCAGCGACGAGCTCAAGCGGATCTACGACGCCGTCCTGGCCGCCCAGCTCCGCGGTATCGCCCTGGTCCGGGCGGGGGCCTCCGGCGCCGCCATCCACGCCGAGGTCAACCGTACCCTCGAGGACCGGGGCTATCTGACCGGGGTGGTCAACGGCCGCAACCAGGGCTTCTTCCACGGCACCGGCCACGGGGTGGGGCTCGATATCCACGAGCCGCCGCGAGTGAGCCGCGTGGATCAGCAGCTCGAGGCCGGCCACGTGGTGACGGTCGAGCCCGGGCTCTACTACCCCGGCCGAGGAGCCGTGCGGATCGAGGATATCGTCGTGGTGGAGGAAGGCGGCTGCCGGAATCTGACCCGGGCGCCCAAGGCGGAGCTGCTCGAGCTCTAGGCGCCCGAGGGGAATGGTCGGGCGGTCTGACCGCGGACAACCTTGCTTCTCTTAAGGCCTTTGGGTAGCATTGGGCGTGGAGTGTCTCGCCTCTGATGGAGGTTCCCAAGGCCAGGGCAACCGGGGTCACTCCGTTCGGACGCGGGTCGCGCGCCAGGTGATCCCGGCGAGCCTGACGCTGGCTGGGAGGAGTGGCCATGAGTGAGCTCGACGAAGAGTATTCGGCGGCACTGGAGGGTGAGTTCAGCGAGATCAAGGGCGCTCTCCTGAACGACACGATCCGCACCCTCGATCCCGACGAGCCCATCTGCGTGGAGGCCGCGGTCACGGTGAAGGAGGCCGTGGCGCGCATGACGGCCGCGCGGCGGGCCGCGGTGCTGGTCGTCGACGCCAAAGGGCGGCTCGAGGGCATCTTCACCGAGCGGGATGCACTCACGCGGGTCCTGGCGCCAGGGCTCGCGGCGGACAAAACGCCGGTCGGACAGGTGATGACCAAGGACCCGGACGCGCTCACGGCCGGCGACCGGGTGGCATACGCCGTGAACCGGATGAGCGTGGCGGGATATCGGACGATCCCGCTGGTCGACGCCGACAAGCGGCCGGTCGGAGTCGTCACGGTGAGCCATTTCATCAAGTGGATGGCGGATCTCTTCCCGGAGGCGGTGCTGAACCTCCGCCCCGGCGACACACTCAAGCGTCCATCGGAAGTGGACGCGGGATAGCGGCACGAGGCGACGAAGGGGACGAGAGCGATGAGCGAAACCGCAGCGCCCGTCACGGGCGCCCAGAAGCCCCGCCGCACGCTGACGCGGGCCGTGATCCGCTTCGCCGGCGACTCGGGCGATGGCATGCAGGTGACCGGCGAGCAGTTCACGACCGAGGCGGCGTGGGCCGGCAACGACATCTCGACCCTGCCGAACTTCCCGGCCGAGATCCGCGCGCCCGCCGGCACGCTGTTCGGCGTCTCCAGCTTCCAGCTGCAGTTCGGCAGCCAACGGGTCTACACGCCCGGCGACCAGCTCGACGCGCTGGTGGCGATGAATCCGGCGGCGCTCAAGGTGCACCTCGCCGACCTCAAGCCCGGCGGCATCCTGATCGTCAATACGGCGGCCTTCGACCAGCGCAACCTGGACAAGGCCGGCTACCAGAAGAACCCGCTGGAGGACACGGGGCTCGGGGAGAAGTACCGGCTCTACCAGGTGGACATCAGCAACATGACCAAGAAGGCCCTCGAGGACCTGCCGCTCAACGCGAAGGAGAAGGAGCGCTGCAAGAACTTCTTCGCCTTGGGCCTGGTGTCCTGGATCTACACGCGCCCGCTCGATCCGACGCTCGACGCGATCAAGAAGCGGTTCGCCAAGAATCCGACCTTCGTCGAGGCCAACACGCGCGTGCTCAAGGCCGGCCACGCTTTCGGCGAAACCGCCGAGATGTTCGCCGAGCACTACGGCATTGAGGCCGCGGAGATGCCGCCGGGCATCTACCGCAGCATGACCGGCAACCGGGCGCTGGCCTGGGGGCTCCTGGCCGCCGCGGAGCGCACCCAGATTCCCATCGTGTTCGGCGCCTATCCGATCACGCCGGCCAGCAGCATCCTGGAAGAGCTGGCGATGCACAAGCGCTTCCGCGTGCGGACCTTCCAGGCCGAGGACGAGATCGCGGCCGTGACCTCGGCGATCGGCGCCGCCTTCGGCGGCTGCATCGGCGTCACGGCATCGAGTGGCCCCGGCATCGCGCTGAAGGGCGAGGCCATCGGGCTGGCGGTCATGGCCGAGCTGCCGCTGGTGATCTTCGACATCCAGCGCGGCGGGCCCAGCACCGGCCTGCCCACCAAGACGGAGCAGGCGGATCTGATGCAGGCCCTGTACGGACGCAACAGCGAGTCGCCCGTGGTGGTGCTGGCGCCGCAGACGCCGGGTGACTGCTTCTACATCGCCTACGAGGCCGTGCGCATCGCCATCAAGTACATGGTGCCGGTGATCGTGCTGAGCGACGGCTACCTCGCCAACGGCTCGGAGCCCTGGCTGATCCCGGACGTGAAGACGCTGCCCGACATCGACGTCAAGTTCCGTACCGAGCGGGAGGGGTTCGCGCCCTACCTGCGGGATCCGGCCACGCTGGCCCGACCGTGGGTGCGCCCCGGCACGCCCGGGCTCGAGCACCGGATCGGCGGCATCGAGAAGCAGGATGTGACGGGCAATATCTCCTACGACCCGGAGAACCACGATCACATGGTCCGGACGCGCGCCGAGAAGGTGCGGCGGGTGGCTCAGGAACTGGCGCCGACCAATATCAATGGGCCGGCCAGCGGTGACGTGCTGGTGGTGGGCTGGGGCGGCACGTACGGCGCCATCACGGCGGCCGTGGAGGAGGCGCAGATCGAGGGCAAGGCGGTCGCCTCGGTGCACCTGCGTCATCTCAATCCGCTGCCGCCCGATCTCGGGCAGATCCTGCGCCAGTACCGGCGCGTGCTCGTGCCCGAGATCAACAGCGGGCAGCTCGTGCGGATCCTGCGTGCCGAGTACCTGGTCGACGCAGTCGGCTACAACCGCGTGGGCGGCATGCCGCTGGCGAGCCAGGACATCCTCGAGGCGATCAACCAGCTGCTGGAGGCGAAGCGGTGAGCACCGTCAAGGGAGCACCCGAGGCCGCCCAGGGTGGCGGCCCGAAATACACCAAGAAGGACTTCGAGTCCGACCAGGACGTCCGCTGGTGCCCCGGCTGCGGGGACTATGCCATCCTGAGCGCGATCCAGAAGGCCATGCCCGAGCTGGGCATCCCGAAAGAGGACATCGTGTTCATCTCGGGAATCGGCTGCTCGAGCCGGTTCCCGTACTACATGAACACCTACGGCTTCCACACGATCCACGGCCGCGCGCCGGCCATCGCCACCGGGCTCAAGCTGGCCCGGCCGGAGCTCAAGGTCTTCGTCGTCACGGGTGACGGCGACGGGCTGAGCATCGGGGGCAACCACCTGCTGCACGTGCTGCGGCGGAACGTGGATGTGACGATCCTGCTCTTCAACAACCGGATCTACGGCTTGACGAAGGGGCAGTACTCGCCCACCAGCGAGCAAGGCAAGGTCACCAAGTCGACGCCCATGGGGTCGGCGGACCGGCCGGTCAGCCCGTGCTCCTTCGCGCTCGCCGCGGGGGCCACCTTCGTCGCGCGCACGGTCGACCGCAACATCGGCCATATGGAGGAGACGCTCAAGCGGGCGTCGGGCCACAAGGGCGCCGCGTTCGTCGAGATCCTCCAGAACTGCAACGTCTACAACGACCTGGCGTGGAACGTCATCTACGATCGGGAATCGAAGATCCAGCACGAGCTCAAGCTCGAGCACGGCAAGCCGCTGCTCTTCGGCCCGCTGGACGACCGCCGTGGGCTGGTCCTCGAGGGGGTCAAGCCCAAGGTCGTCCGGGTCAAGGACGTGCCCGAGACCGCGCTCTGGGTCCACAACGAGACGGACCGGGGCACCGCGCTGATCCTGGCGCAGCTCTGGGCGCCGGACTATCCGATCCCGCTGGGTGTGCTGGCCGCGACGGCGGGGGAGCACACCTACGAGGACATCGTGTTCCAGCAGGAGCAGCGGTCGATCTCCGATCGCGGCCCGGGCGATATCGCCAAGCTGCTGATGTCGGGCGAGACCTGGAAGATCGGGGCATCGTAGTCAGCCCGTCGTCCAGTCCGTTGTGAACGTGAGCGATCTCCCGTCGCCGGCCCTCCTCCGGGGGGCCGGCGCTTTTTTGTCCGGCTTCGCGGGCCGGTCAGGAGTGCTGCCGTGGCGCTGACACCAGATCTCCTCCGTCGGCTCGAGCGCGTCGTGGGCGCCTCGGGTGTGGTGGTCTCGGCGGAGGGCCGTCTCACCTACGAGGCGGACATGCACACCTTCTACCGCGGCGCCCCGGATGCCGTGGTGCTGCCGCAGAGCGCCGAGCAGACGGCCGAGGTCGTGCGGCTCTGCCGCGGCGCGCGGGTGCCCGTGATCCCGCGCGGCTCGGGCACGGGGCTCATCGGCGGCGCCATGGCGCCCGTCGGCGGCGTCATGGTGTCCATGAACCGGATGAACCGGATCTTGGACCTGGATTACGCCAACCGTTGCGCCACCGTCGAGCCCGGACTGATCAATCTCTGGCTCAGCAACACCACGCGTCCCCGCGGCTACTACTTCGCGCCGGATCCGTCGAGCCAGATGGTGTCCTCCATCGGCGGCAACGCCTCGACCAATGCCGGCGGGCCGCACTGCCTCAAGTACGGCATCACGGTCAACCATGTCCTGGGGTTGCAGGTGGTGACCGGCGCCGGCGAGCTCGTCTGGCTCGGCGGCAAGGTGCAGGAGCGGCCCGGCTACGACCTGCGCGGAGTGACGGTCGGCGGCGAGGGCACCCTGGGACTCGTGACGGCCGTGATCGTGCGGCTGTTGCACGTCCCCGATGGCGTCAAGACGGCCCTGGCCTCGTTCCCCAGCATCGAGGCGGCCTCGGAGACCGTGTCGGCGATCATCGGGGCCGGCATCATCCCCTCGGCGCTGGAGATGCTCGACCAGGCCATGGTCCGCGCCATCGAAGCAGGGATCAGCGCCGGCTATCCCCAGGGCGCCGCGGCGGTCCTGCTGATCGAGCTCGACGGCCCCACAGCCGAGGTCGAATCACAGTCGCGGCGCATCGAGGAGATCTGCCGGCACTGCGGCGCGCTGGATATCAGCGTGGCGCGCGACGACGCTGAGCGCGCGCTGCTGTGGAAGGGGCGCAAGGAAGCCGCCGGCGTCATCGGACGGATGACGCCGAACTGGCTGCTCCAGGACGCCGTGGTGCCGCGTTCCAAGCTGCCCCAGATCATGAGCGAGATGCTGGCCATCAGCGCCCGGCACGGCCTGCTGATCACCAACGTCTTCCACGCCGGCGACGGCAACCTCCACCCGATCATCTGCTACGACGACCGCGTGCCGGGCGAGCTGGAGCGCGCCAAGAAGGTGAACGAGGAGCTGCTGCACGCCTGTCTGGCGCTCGGCGGCACGGTGACGGGAGAGCACGGTGTCGGGCTCGACAAGGCCGGGAACCTGCCGCTGCAATTCGGCGAGGCCGATCTCAACTTCATGGCGCGGCTACGCCGGGCCTTCGACCCCGACGGCATCATGAACCCCGGCAAGCTCCTGCCCGACCATCCCGCCTGCGGCGAGGGGTTCCGTCCCGGGCCGGCTCGCCTGCCGAGCGGGGCATGGGTGTAGCGCCGTGGCGGTGAGCGCCCGCACCCTGTCCGCGGCCCTGGCCGAGATCGTCGGCGCCGGGCATGTGCTCGATTCGCCCGCGGCGCTCGCCGCCTGCGCCCTCGATGGAATCGAGCCGCGGTGGATCGTGAAGCCCGGCAGCGTCGAGGAGGTGGGCCGCCTCCTCGCTCTCGCCTCGAGCGAGCGGCTGGCCGTGGCGCCGCGGGGCAGCGGCGCGCGGGCGGGGCTGGGGAATCCGCCCAGCCGTCTCGACCTCGTGGTTGATCTCACGCGGCTTTCGGCGGTCCAGGATTATGTCCCGGAGGACATGGTCGCGACGGTGCAGTGCGGCCTGACGCTGTCCGATCTCGCAGTCCAGCTCGCGAAGAAGGGGCAGCGGCTGGCCCTCGACCCGCTCGGCGGCGGTGGGCGCACGGTGGGCGGCGTCCTGGCGACCAATGCCAGCGGGCCGCTGCGCTTCCGCTACGGGACGGGGCGCGACCTCCTGCTCGGCGTCCGCTTCGTCCAGGCCGACGGCACGATCACCTGGGGCGGCTCCAAGGTCGTCAAGTCGGTGAGCGGCTATGATGTGCCCAAGCTGCTGGTGGGCTCGCTCGGCACCCTCGGGGTCATGGTCGAGGCGACGCTGCGGCTCCACCCGCTGCCTGCCGCGACGGGAACGGTGGTCGTCGTCTGCCGCTCCCCCGCGGCGCTGCAGGAGCTGCTGGCCGCCGTGCTCGACTCCTCCCTCGAGCCCGATCGGATCACGGCGCTGAACAATTGGGTGCGGGGCGGCGGCCCGCCTTCTCCCGCTCTCCTGGTCTCCTTCGGAAGCGTGGACGAAGCGGTGAAGAGTCAAGGCCAGGCGCTCATCGAGCTGGCGAAGCCGAGCAGCCTTGTGGCCGAGTGGGTACCAAATACCTTCTGGGACGAGATCGGCCGGGGATGGGGTGATCCTCCAGAGGTGAGTCTGACTCTCGTGTGTGAGATCAGGCGAGTGGGCCACTGGCTCGGCGAACTCGAGCGGCTGGCCTCGGCGCTGGGAACCCAGGTGTTTGTGGTCGGCGAGGGGGGCAACGGCGTGCTGCGCGCCTCGCTCGGGGACGGCGCCGCCGAGCGGCCGTTCCTCCGGGAGCTGATCGAGCCGCTGCGGGACGGCCTCGAGGCCGAAGGCGGCAGTGTGGTCGTCGAGCGGATGCCGCCCGCGCTGAAGCGGGACTTCGACGTCTGGGGAGCGGTGCCGGCCGACGCCCTGGCGCTGATGAGGCGGGTCAAGCAGGAGTTCGATCCCCTGGGCCTTCTCAACCCGGGTCGCTTCGTGGGCGGGCTATGACCCAGGTCGAAGCCGGACGGCTGGGTGCCTTCGACGCCGAGGATGCGCCGTCCATGGACGGGCTGCGGGCCTGCGTCCACTGCGGCATTTGCCTGCCCCAATGCCCGACCTATCGTCTGCTGGGCGAGGAGATGGACTCACCCCGCGGGCGGGTTTATCTGATTCGGGCGGCGGCGGAGGGGCGCACCGCCCTGACGCCGACCCTGGCCCGCCATCTGGACCTCTGCCTCGGCTGCAGGGCGTGCGAGACGGCCTGCCCCTCGGGCGTGCCTTTCGGCCGGCTGATCGAGGCGGCGCGCGCCCAGCTCGAGCGCCAGAGGATTCACGCCCCGACTACGGATCGCTCGACGCTCGACTTCGCGCTCAACCTCTTCCCGAATCCGAGCCGGCTCGGCTCCCTGCTGGGGATGCTGCGGCTCTACCAATGGTCTGGCATGCAGGCCTTCGTGCGCGGCCTCGGCCTCCTCGCGCCGTTCAAGAAGCTCCAGGCGATGGAAGGGCTGCTCCCGCGGCTGCCGGCGGCGCCCGCACCGCTTCCGGAGCTGACGCTGGCGCGCGGCAAGCGCCGTGGACGGGCTGGAGTCCTACTCGGCTGCGTCCAGCGCTTCTTCTATCCCGATGTGAACGCCGACACGGTCCGCCTGCTCTCGGCGGCTGGGTGGGAGGTCGTGGTGCCCCGCGAGCAGGGATGCTGCGGGGCGCTCCACCTGCACGGCGGCCGGCTCGACGACTACCGCGGCATGGCCGGCCGGCTCCTCACCGTCTTCGGCGACGACGTCGATCTCATCGTGACCAACGCCGCTGGCTGTGGCTCGGCCCTGAAGGAGTACGGCCACTGGCTGCCGGCGCCGGACGCCGAGAGCTTCGCGAGGAAGGTCCGGGACGTGAGCGAGGTGCTGGTGGAAGCCGAGCTGCCACTCGGTGAGCTCCGCGAGACCGTTACCTATCACGACGCCTGCCATCTGGCCCATGGCCAGAAGGTGAGGAGCCAGCCACGCGACCTGCTCGGCCGCATCCCCGGGCTCAGCTTGGTGGAGCTTCCCGACAGCGACCTCTGCTGCGGCAGCGCGGGAGTGTACAACCTGCTCGAGCCCGACCTGGCCCAGGAGCTGGCGCGGCGGAAGGTGGAGCGGATCCGGGAGACCGGGGCACGCGTCGTGGCGACGGGCAATCCCGGTTGCATGATGCAGATCGCCCAGCAGTGTCGCGCCGAGGGCCTGGCGGTCCAGGTGGTCCATCCGGTCAGCCTGCTGGCGCGCGCCCTGAGGGAGCCGTGAAGATCCGGATCAGGGATCACGTCAAGCTCGCCGCCGACAAGATGGCGAAGATCGCCTTGCACGCCACCGATCGCACCCTGCTCGATCTCTACTGCGTGGCGCCGGGCCAGTCGCAAAAAGCCCATACCCACGACGCCCAGGACAAGATCTACTATGTGCTCGAAGGGGCGGGGCGCTTCTCGCTGGCTGGTGCGGAGCAGCGGGTGGAGGCTGGCGAAGCGCTGGTCGCGCCAGCCGGCGTCGAGCACGGGCTGGTCAATGACGGCGCCGATCCGCTGCTGGTGCTCGTGGTAGTGGCCCCGCCGCCGCCCCATGGACCGGGAGGCGCCAAGCCATGAAGGCATCCCTCATGATCACCTGCTTGGGGGACCTGCTGTTCCCCGAGGTCGGCGTGGCCATGGTCAGGCTGCTCAGACGACTCGGGGTGGAGGTCGATTTCCCCGAGGGCCAGACCTGCTGCGGGATGCCGCTGTTCAACTCCGGGTACCACGGTGAGGCCGCCGAGGTCGCCGCGCGCACCGTGAGGCTCTTCGAGGCCTCGGAGCACGTCGTGATGCCGTCGGGCTCCTGCGCCTGGATGGTCAAGGCCGAATACCCCGGGCTGCTCAAGCACAATCCCGTGCTCAAGGCGGCGGCGGAGCGGCTGGCCGCTAAGACGCGCGAGCTGTCTCAGTTCCTCGTCGAAGTGCTCAAGGTCGAACGGGTCGGGTCCCCCTTCCGGGGCAAGGTGACCTACCACGACTCCTGCCATCTGCTGCGCGGGCTCGGGGAGTCCGCCGCGCCGCGGAAGCTGCTCCGCGCCGTGGACGGCGTGGAGCTCGTCGAGCTGCCGGGCGCCGATCAGTGTTGCGGCTTCGGCGGCTCGTTCTCGGTTCGGCTGCCGGAGGTGTCGAGCGCGATCCTCGACAAGAAGCTCGCGAGCGTCGAAGCCACCGGCGCCGACTGCCTCGTGGCCTGCGACGCCGGCTGCCTCATGCAGATGGGCGGCGGACTCACGCGCCGGGGCTCGCGCGTCCGGGCCCTGCATCTCGCGCAGATTCTGACAGGCGAGGACTCACGGCCCGAGGCGCCGTCCCGATGAGGCCCGAAGGGCCGAAGAGGCCAAACCGCAACGTGGCGACTTCGACAGTAAGGCGAGATGGAGAGATGCCATGAGCGAGGCCAGCCTAAAGGTCCCGTTCCCCGAGCGCGCGGGGGCGGCGCTCAAGGACGCCTTCCTGCAGAAGGCGCTCACCATCGCGACGACGAAGTTCATCGAGCTGCGGAAGGAGTCCTTCGCGGGCTTCCCTCAGGGCGATGCGCTCCGGGACCGGGCCCGCGCCATCAAGGAGGCGACGCTACAGCGGCTCGATTTCTATCTGGGCCAGCTCGCCGACAACGTCGAGCGGCTGGGCGGACAGGTCCACTGGGCGACCACGGGCGAGGAGGCGCGCGAGACGGTTCTCCGGCTGTGCCGGGACAAGGGCGTGCGGATGGCCGTGAAGAGCAAGTCCATGGCCACCGAAGAGATCGATCTCAACGAGGCCTTGGAGCGCGCGGGCGTCACGCCGGTGGAAACCGACCTGGGCGAGTACATCATCCAGCTCGCCCATGAGAAGCCCTCCCACATCATCGCGCCCGCCATCCACAAGACCAAGGGCCAGGTGGCCGAGCTCTTCTCCAAGGAGCTCCACGGGCATTTCGCCGCCGATCCCGAAGTGCTCACCGCGGTGGCGCGCCGGGCGCTGCGCCAGAAGTTCCTCCAGGCCGACATGGGCATCACCGGCGCCAACTTCGCGGTGGCCGAGACCGGCACCGTCGCGCTGGTCACCAACGAGGGCAACGGGCGCATGGTCACCACTCTGCCGCGCATCCACGTGGCGGTGATGGGGATGGAGAAGGTCATCCCCTCCATGACCGATCTCGTGGTTTTCCTCGCGATCCTGGCCCGGAGCGCCACCGGCCAGAAGCTTTCGTCCTACACGACCCTGGTGCGCGGGCCGCGGCATCCGGGCGAGCTCGAAGGCCCGGAGGAGTTCCACCTGATCCTGATGGACAACGGCCGCTCCCGCCAGATCGCCGGCACGCTGCGCGAGGCGCTCTACTGCCTGCGCTGCGGGGCGTGCCTGAACGTGTGCCCCGTGTACCGGCAGATCGGCGGCCATGCCTATGGCTACACCTATCCCGGCCCCATCGGCATCCTATTGACGGCCATGCTCAAGGGCACCGAATCCGTGAAGGATCTGGCCCACGCCTCCTCCCTCTGCGGCGCCTGCAAGGACGTCTGTCCCGTGCGCATCGACATCCCCCGGATGCTGATCGAGCTGCGGGAGCATCTCGATCGCGAGCGGATCGCGCCGTGGGCGGAGCGGATGGTCTTCCGCGTCTTCAAGCGGGTCCTGCTCTCCCCGACGGCCTTCAGGCTCTCGGCGAGCGTGGGGCGCGTCCTCCAGAAGCCATTCGTGAGCAACGGGCGGGTGAGGCGGCTGCCGCTCTTCTTCGCCAAGTGGACGTCGAGCAGGGATCTTCCGCCGATAGCCCTGAAGACCTTTAGAGAGCGCTGGAAGGACCTCGCGTAACATGGCGACTCGGCAGGAGTTTCTGGAGCGGGTCAAGCGCGAGATGGTCAAGGCCCCGGGCTTGTTCCCGGCCTCGCCGGCGCCGCGGCCGGCCAGCCCCGCCGGGGCGGCCGAGATCGTCAGACGTCAGATCGAAGAGCGCTGGCCCCAGGCGCTTGAGCGCTTCCGCGAGGAGTTCGAGCGGGTGGGAGGAGTGTTTCACCGCGCGGCGAGTCCTGCCGAAGTGTCGGCCGTGATTGCCGCCATTGCCCGGGAGAGAGGAGTGCGGGACCTCGTGGCCTGGGATCCCGCAGCCCTCGGAATCGATCTGCGGCCGAGTCTCGGCGCCGACGGATTCACGGTCACCGTGGGCGAGGCGGGCCAGGAAGACGAGGCGGCGCGGCGTCGCCACCGTGAGGAGGCCGCGCGGGCCCCGATCGGAGTCACCGGCTGTGATTTTGCCCTGGCCGAGACCGGTACCCTCATTCTCCTCTCGGGCTCGGGTCGTCCTCGCTCCACCTCGCTGCTGCCGGACACTCACGTGGCTGTCTTCGACCGGACCCGGCTGCTCGAATCGCTCGAGCAGGTGGGGATCATGCTCGAGGCGCTGCACGCTGGGCCCGCGTCGAGGCCGGGCGGGGCCATGATCAATTTCATCACGGGCCCCTCCCGGACGGCCGACATCGAGCTGACGCTCACGCGCGGGGTGCACGGCCCGAAGGAAGTGCACGCGATCTTCGTGGACGAGCCATGAGCGAGCGGCTCTTTACCCCCGAGGAAGTGGACGGCCTGATCCCGAAGCTCAGCGAGCTGGTGGAGACGGCCATGGACCGCCACCGCCAGGCGACGGCGCTCCAGCACCAGCTCCACGAGGCGCAGGAGCGCGTCCGCATCTCCGGCGGGACCCTGGTGGACCGGCGGGACTGGAAGGCTCGGGCCGAGCGGCTCGACGGCCTCGCCATCGAGGTCCGCGCCGTCCTTCGGGAGATCAACGCCATGGGCGGCGTGGTGAAGGACCTCGACCTGGGGCTGGTGGACTTTCCCGGCCTCGTGCACGAGATCCGAGGTGACGAGGCCGTGAACCTGTGCTGGAAGCACGGAGAGGCTAGGGTGGGCTTCTGGCACGGGTTCGACGAAGGCTACGCCCAGCGGAAGCCACTGCCATGAGCTACCGCATCGTGCTTTTCGACCTCTTCGACACCCTGGTGCTCTTCGAGCGCGAGCGGATGCCCGAGGTGCGAGTCAACGGCCGGGTGGTTCGCTCCACGGCCGGCCATCTGCACCAGGCCTTCCAGACGTTCGCCCCTGGAGTGGATCTCGGCACGTTCTTCGACGCCCTGCTCGGAAGCTGGAAGGAGGCCGAGCGCATCCGCGACGAGACCCACCGTGAGGTGCCGGCCCCCGAGCGCTTCGGCATGCTCTTCCGACGGCTCGGCCTCGAGCCGTCCATGGTCCCGCCGGAGATTCTGGAGCGGCTCCTGCACACCCATATGACCGAGCTGTCCAAGGCGGTGGTCTGCCCGGAGCATCACCCGGCCGTGCTGGGAGCGGTGGGCCAGGGCCGGCGGCTGGGCGTGGTCTCGAACTTTGACTACACGCCGACGGCGCGGCTCATCCTCGAGCGCGAGCGGCTGAGCCGGCTCTTCGAGACCGTGGTCGTGTCCGACGAGATCGGCTGGCGCAAGCCCAAGGCGGTGATCTTCGAGACGGCCCTGCGGCGGCTGGGGGCGGCGGCGGAGGAGACCCTGTTCGTGGGGGACCGCGCCGACATCGACGTGGCCGGGGCGCAGGCCGTGGGAATGGCCACGGCCTGGATCAACCGGGACCGGGCGGCCCTGCCCGAGGGGGCGGCGGCGCCGGATTTCGAGATCCGCGACCTCAGGGAGCTGGAAACGATCCTGGGGCGATGAGCGGCATCCCGGCGAATCCCTCAGGCATCAAAAGGAGCGACGACACAGCGAGGAGGCGGACGTGGCAACCACGCGCAAGGTGATCATCATCGGCTCCGGCCCGGCCGGCTACACGGCGGCCATCTATGCGGCCCGGGCCAACCTGTCCCCGGTCATGTTCATCGGGGCGCAGCCCGGCGGCCAGCTCATGCTGACCACCCTGGTGGAGAACTATCCGGGGTTCATCGAGGGCATCGACGGCCCGCCGCTCATGGAGAACTTCCAGAAGCAGGCCGAGCGCTTCGGCACGGAGATGATCACGGAGGACGTCACCCGCGTGGACTTCAGCCGCCGGCCCTTCGTCGTCTCCACCGGGGACATCACCCTCGAGGGACACACGGTGATCATCGCCACGGGCGCCTCGGCCAAGCTCATCGGCCTCGAGAGCGAGAGCAAGCTCATGGGGCGCGGCGTGTCCACCTGCGCGACCTGCGACGGCTTTTTCTTCAAGGACCAGAACATCATGGTGGTGGGCGGCGGCGACTCGGCCCTGGAGGAGGCCCTCTACCTCTCGCGGCTCGGCCGCAAGGTCGACGTGGTCCACCGCCGGGACGCGCTCCGGGCCTCCAAGATCATGCAGGAGCGGGCCTTCAAGAACCCGAAGATCTCCTTCATCTGGGACAGCGTGGTGGAGGACGTCAAAGATCCTGCGCTGGGGAAAGTGACCGCCGTGCGGCTCAGGAACCTCAAGACCGGCGCCCAGTGGGAGACGCCGGTGGACGGGCTCTTCGTGGCCATCGGCCATCAGCCCAATACCGCCATCTTCAAGGGACAGGTCGAGCTGCTCCCCAATGAGTACATCAAGGTGAAGCCAGGCACGACCCAGACCTCGGTGCCCGGCGTCTTCGCCGCCGGCGATGTGCAGGACTTCACCTATCGCCAGGCCGTCACCGCGGCGGGCACGGGCTGCATGGCCGCGCTCGAGGCCGAGCGCTATCTGGAGGCCCAGGGGCACGGCCACTAGCTCGGCGGAAGGCCTTCGGTCGTGAGGGAGGTCGTCCACCCGAGCCTGCCTGGACCGGGACGGCTCTACGCCGGCCCACGTCCCGCCCAACCCTTCGAGAAGTCAGTCGCGGCGCTTCGCGCGCTCGGCATCACGACCGTCGCCTGTCTGCTCAAGCCCTATGAGCTCCCGGCCGATCTGCGCGAGGCCTATGAGCACGCGGGGCTGACTCTGCTTCAGCATCCGATCCAGGACTTCGACGCTCCCGGGGACCCCGTGGAGTTCGCCCGCTTCCTGCGCGACCTCCTCGACCGGCTCCGGCGCGGGGAGGATCTCTACGTGCACTGCCTGGGAGGCATCGGCCGCACGGGGACCCTGCTGTGCTGCCTCTTCAAGATTCTCGGGGTGGAGGGCGATCCCCTCAAACTCGTGCGCTCGGCCTACACGCGGTTCGCCGTGGAGAGCCCGGTCCAGGAGCGTTTCGTGGAGAAGTTCGAGCCGAAGCCCTGACGGGTCAGTTCCCGACCTGGACCGAGGCGCCGAGCTCGCGCAGCATGGCGATGGCGGAGAGGTAGGAGAGCTTGCCGGTGCGCGGATTCTCCGAGGGGACGTTCTCGATCTCGATCCGCAGCCGGCCGAACTCGCCCTCGATGCTGATGCGGTGCTGGTTGCGCTCCCGGCCGGGGACGGCGTAGAGCTTGATCCGGGTCTTCTCGGGGCCGAGCCCAGCCAGCGACAGCGCGGCCACCACGTTGACGTTGGCGGGGAAGGCCTTGACGGCCTCAGCCGCGGGTCCCTCGAAGATCAGGGTTTCCTCCTTGATCGCGTCGAGGTCGATCTTCTGCTGCTCGATGTAAGGCGCCCCCGCCAGCCCGCGCGGCGGCTTGCGCGTCTCCATGGTCACGCTAGTGATCGTGCCCTCGCGCGCGCCCTTCATGCCGTCCAGCCCGGCGATGGCGCCCGAGGGCACGAGGATCCGGCAGCCGTGCTTCTCGGCCAGCCGCGCCCAATCCTCCAGCACGCCGACGAGGCCGCCGACCGAGAGGACCATCAGGTGCTTGCCCGCTGAGAGCACGGCAGGGCCGAACTCGCGCAGCGCGGCCTGGGTCGCCGCCTCCACGATCAGGTCCGATTCCCGGATGAGCCACTCGAGCGCGAGCGCCCGATGGCCGCGCGCCGTGGCCGGATCGCGCACGGTGACGCCCGCCAGCGCGATGGCGGGAATGCCTTTCGTGATCGCCTCGGCGATGTGGGTCCCGATCACGCCCATGCCGACGATGCCGACCTTGATCATGACGTCCCCCGTGCTCCGTCTAGAACTCGACCTCTTGCTCCTGCTCAGCCTGGGCCAGGCGGGCCTGGGTGCGGTAATGCTGCCACAGGGCCAGGATGACCGACCCCACCGAGAGCGCGATCAGGATGCCTGAAATCGGGCGCGTGAGGAAGAGCCACGGGTCGGAGTCGGTCATGATGGCGCGGACCAGGTTGATCTCGATCTGGTCGCCCAGGATGACGCCCAGGATGAGGGGCGCCAGCGGAAAGGCGAACTTCACCATGGCATAGCCCAGGAGGCCGAAGATCAGCAGCACGTAGACGTTCTCCATGATGTTGTTGAGCGCATAGGCCCCGATCACGCAGAGCACCAGCACCACCGGGATCAGCGCGGACTTCGGCACCGTGACGATCCGGAGGAAGAACCGGCCGGCGGCCGCGGAGATGAGGAGCACCAGCGGATGGGCGAGGAGATAGGCGGCGAAGATGCTGTAGGCCAGGCGCGGCTCCTGGGAAATGAACAGCGGCCCCGGCTGGATGCCGTGGATGATCATGGCGCCCAGCATCACGGCGGTGACGGCGTCGCCGGGGATGCCGAAGGCCATGATGGTCACGAGCGAGCCCGCCACGTTGGCGTTGTTGGAGGACTCCGAGGCGATGATGCCCTCGGGCGTGCCGGTGCCGAAGCGCTCGGGGTGTCGCGAGAACTTCTTGGCCTGGTCGTACGCCATGACGTTGGCCGCGCTGCCGCCAATGGCCGGCAGCACCCCGATCAGGATGCCGATCCAGGTAGACCAGAGCAGGAGAAACGGCCGCTCGAGAATCTCCCAGATGATCTTGAGGTGGGAGACCTTGAGATTGGGCGCCCGGAGGGCCTCCGGCCCGGCATACCCGGCCCGGCCCATCTTCTCCACGTCGGTCATGATCTGCGCGAAGGCGAAGATGCCGATCAGGACGGGCAGGAACTGGAATCCGCCCCGGAGAAAGTCCGAGCCCATGGTGAACCGCGGCACGGCCATGATGGGGTCGGCCCCGATCACGGTGATGACGAGGCCGATGGCTCCCGACAAAAGGCCTTTCAGCAGCGAAGCTTCCGTGAGCCCGGCGACCATCGACAGGGCCAGGATGAACAGAGAGAAGAATTCCCACGGTCCGAACCGGAGCGCGATTGCCGCCAGCGGGCCCGTGACCGCGATGAGGAAAATGGCGCCGAGCAGCCCGCCGGCAATGGAGGCCCAGATGCCCAGCCACACGGCCCGCCCCGGCTCACCCTTTCGCGCCATGGGGAAGCCGTCGAACGTGGTGGCGATGGCCGACGGCGTGCCGGGGATCCCGATGAGGCAGGCGGTGATGAGCCCTCCCGACTCGCCGCCCACGTAGACCCCTGTCATGGCCGCCAGCCCCTGGAGTGGGTCCAGCCCGAAGGTGAAGGGCAGGACAAGGATGATGGTCATGGTGATGGTGACGCCCGGCAGCGCTCCGCCGATCATGCCCGCCAGGGTGCCGGCGAAGAGTGGGGCGAGGTACTTCAAGTGCATGACATTCCAGAGGCCCGCCGTGAGGAGCTCGATCACCGTTCAGAGCCCCCCGAGCCAGCGGCTGCGCGGAAGCAGGACCGAGAGCCATCTCTCGAACACGAAGTGCGTCAGCACCGCCGAGGCGAGCGCGATGACCAGGATGCGGATCCAGTGGCGCCGGACCTCGGGCTCGAGGGCGAGTTGGATCGCCAGGACGAACAGGAAGGTCGCCAGACGGTAGCCCAGCGCCGGCAGCAGGAGCACATAGGCCGTGAAGATGCCGAAGGTGATCCACACCAGGCGATAGTTGCGCGGGACCCCGGGCGCCGCACGCGCCGGGCGGGAGCGACGGCGGGCCAGGAGATCGGTGCCGATCAGCACGGCGGACAGGACCGCGGTGACGGCGAGGACGATACGCGGGTAGAATCCCGGGCCGATGGGCACCAGGGCAGGCTGGGGGAGCCCGCGCGTCAGCAGCAGGAGCCAGAGGCTCCCCAGGAGACAGACGCCCCCAGCCCAGCCGTCACGACCGAGCACGGGCGGCTACCGCTTGAGCAGTCCCAGGTCGCGCGCCAGATCCTTGTTCAGCGCGTCGAGCTTCTTGAGGTATTCCGCGTAACTCTTCCGATCCAGATACCGCACCTCGGTGCCCTGTTTTTTCATGGACTCGGCAAACGCCGGGTCCTTCACGGCTTGAGCGCAAGCTGCCTCGAGTTTGGCCTGCACGTCGGCCGGTGTGCCCTTGGGCACCACGATGCCGCGCTCGACCGAGAAGACCACGTTGACGCCCAGCTCCTTGAGCGTGGGCACATTCGGGATCTCCGGGCTGCGCTTCTCGGTGGCGATCGCCAGGAACTTGAGCTGGCCGGCGTCCACCTTGCCCTTCTGGGTCAGGTTGGAGTCGGTGAGGTCGATGTGGCCGCCCAGAATGGCGTTCATCCGCGGCGCCAGGCCCTCGTAGGAGACGTACTTGAACTTGATCTTGGCCGCCTTCTCGATCAGCGCCGGGAAGAAATGGCTGGTCGAGCCCAGGGTGGCGCCGACCGTGATCTCGCCGGGACGGGCCTTGGCGTCGTTGAGTAGCTCCTGCCACGAGCTCCACTTGGTCTTGGGACTGGCCGTGAGCACCGACGGGGTCGAGGAGATGAGGCAGACGGGCTCGAAGTCAGTGTAGGCCACGTCGGACACGCCGGTGTAATACGTCGAGTGGATGTAGTCGTGGACGGCGTAGAGGGTGTAGCCGTCGGGCGGTGAGTTCTTCGCCTCGCGGGCGCCGACCGTGCCGGAGGCCCCGGCCACGTTGGCGACGACGATGGTGCCGCCCAGCGCCTTCTGGAAGGCCGGCGCGAAGGGGCGGAAGATGTTGTCGGTGTCGCCCCCGGCGGCCCAGGGCACGATGAGCTTCACGGGGCGGTCGGGGTAGGCCGCCATGACAGTCCCGACGACCGCCAGACCAAGCAGCGCGGCCATCCCGAAGCACACGGTCTTTCGCATAGAGGGCTCCTCTCCGTTTCTGGTCGGCGTCGACGCCGACCGATCATAGCAATGCCGTCGCGGCCCCCGCAACCAGCGTGCTAGAATCGCGCCCAGAGGCTGCTGGATGCCCTCACTGCCCCGGCTCAAGGAGCCGCTGGACCGGCTCTACCGTGAGTTCGACTGGGCGGCCCGCGCCGAGCAGGACGCTATCCGTTACCCGCTCCGCTACCGGAATCCCGCCGATCGCGAGGTCGTGGGGCTCTTCGCCGCCTGCATGGCCTACGGCCGGGTGGATCTCTTCGGCCCCTGGGTCGAGTGGGCGCTCAGCCGGATGGGCGAGTCGCCCTCCCGCTTCATCCTGGGCTTCGATCCCGCCAAGCACGCCCGGCTCTTTGACGGCTTCCATTACCGCTTCAACCGGCCGCGTGACCTGATCGCATTCGCTCTCGCCACTCAGCGGCTGCTGATCCGGCACGGCTCGCTGGGCGCCTTCTTCGCCCAGGGCTGGAGGCCGGAGCACCGCGACGTGGGGCCGGCGCTCGAGCGCTTCGTCGACGGCTTCCTCGCCCAGGACCTCTCGTCGGTGTTTCCCCGCAACCGGCTGTCTTATGGGTACAAGCACTGGTTCACTCGCCCGTCCACGGGCGGGGCGTGCAAGCGACTGCACCTCTATCTCCGCTGGATGGTGCGCCGCGAGCCACCTGATTTTGGTCTCTGGTCCGCGATTCCACCCTCGGCGCTGCTGATTCCCGTGGACACCCACATTCAGAACATGGCGCGCTCGATCGGGCTCACGCGCCGCCGGACCCGCAACTGGAAGATGGCCGAGGAGATCACCGCGCGCCTGCGCCGGCTGGATCCCGAGGATCCGGTCAAGTACGACTTCGCGCTTTGCCACACGCGCATGGCCGGCCAGTGCCTGAACCGCCGCGATCCGCGCGTCTGCCCGCCGTGCGGCCTGCGGGGAGTCTGCCTGCACTGGCGGGGACGGAGGCTCTAGTGCCGTTCCACCTAACTTCGCCATACTTCGTTCTCGGTCGTCGCCGGCCGCTCAACGTACAACCGCGTACGCCTCGGGCCGGCTCCTCCGTCGGGCCTCGTCTGGCTCGTTATTTGGCCCGGCACGGGGAATCCGCGATGAGTCCTGGCCCTAATTCGTTGGGAGTCCGCTAGGGTGGACTTCAGCACGGTCATGCTGGTGATCCTCACGGCGGGCGTGATCCTCATCGCGCTGGGAATCTTCGGTCTCTCCGGCCGCTTCAAGGATCTGGAGGCGGCCCGCGGCCAGCCAGACCAGGCCATCCAGCTCCTGCAGCGCGAGATCCAGGCCACGCGCGAGGAGAGCGCGCGGTCGCAGCTGGCCGCGACCGAGTCGCTGCGACTCGAGATGCATCAGTTCACGGGCCAGGTGACCGCGCAGCTCGGTCAGGTCAACACGGGCGTCCAGCAGCAGCTCCAGCACGTGACCGAGGTCGTCGGGCAGGTACAGGGGACCCTGGGCCAGCTCGGCGAGGTGACCCAGCGGGTCTTCGACGTCGGGCGCGACATCGCCGGGCTCGAGGCGATCCTCAAGTCGCCCAAGATCCGCGGCGGCCTGGGCGAGACATTCCTGGAGAATCTCCTGGGCCAGATGCTGGGGCGGGAGCACTACGAGCTCCAGTATCCGTTCAAGAGCGGGAATATCGTGGATGCGGCGATCCGCATCGGAGGCCGCCTCGTCTGTGTGGACGCCAAGTTTCCGCTGGAGAATTTCCGGCGCTTGATGGAGGAGTCCGACGACGAGAAGCGGCGACAGTTCCGGCGGACCTTCGTGCGGGACGTGAAGGCGCGGGTGGACGAGATCGCGAAGAAGTACATCCTGCCGGACGAGGGCACCTTCGACTTTGCCCTCATGTACGTCCCCGCCGAGAACGTCTACTATGAGATCGTCGTCAAGAGCGACGACGGCGGGGAGACACAGGCCGTGTCGGAGTACGCCCTGGAGCGGAAGGTGGTCCCGGTCTCGCCCAACAGCCTCTACGCCTATCTCCAGGTCATCGTGCTCGGCCTGCGCGGGCTGCAGATCGAGCGCGACGCCCAGGAGATCCAGGCTCGCCTCGGGCGGCTGAGCGGAGACCTCGACCGCTTCCGCGAGGCCTTCGACGTCGTCGGGCGGCATCTCACCAACGCCAAGAACAAGTATGACGAGGCGACGATCGCCCTGGGGCGGATCGAGGCCAAGCTCGAGGGAATCGACCGGCGCGGCGAGCAGGCCGCGCTGCCCGGGACGGACGGATGATCCTCGGCCTCGTCGACTGGCTGGTCATCCTCCTCTACTTCGTCCTCTCCCTCGTGGTCGGCCTCATCTACACCCGGCGCGCCGGCGAGAGCGCCGAGGAGTACTTCCTCTCGGACCGTAAGCTGCCCTGGTGGCTGGCCGGCACCTCCATGGTGGCGACGACCTTCGCCGCCGACACGCCGCTGGCCGTGACGGGACTGACCGTCAAGAACGGGATCGCGGGCAACTGGCTCTGGTGGTCGATGGTGATGAGCGGCATGCTCACCGTGTTCTTCTACGCGCGGCTCTGGCGTCGGGCCGGCGTGATGACGGACGCGGAATTCGCCGAGCTCCGCTATTCGGGCCGGCCGGCGGCCTTCCTGCGAGTCTTCCGCGCCTGCTATCTCGCCATCCCCATCAACTGCATCATCATCGGCTGGGTCACCCACGCGATGGCCAAGATCGTCGGGCTGACCATGGGCGTGGGGAAGTGGCAGGCGATCGTCGTGCTGTTCGCCATCACCGCCTTCTACTCGACGCTGTCCGGCCTGTGGGGTGTCGTCGTCACCGACGCCTTCCAGTTCGTCCTGGCCATGGCCGGCTGCATCGCTCTCGCGGTCTTCGCCGTGGGCGCCGTGGGTGGCCTCTCGGGGCTGCTGGCCGGGCTGAACACGCGCTTTCCCGATGCCGGGCCGCTGGCGCTGCTGCCCGATCTCAACTCGGCCTGGATGCCGGCGCTCACCTTCTTCGTCTACGTGGCGGTGAACTGGTGGGCCTCGTGGTACCCCGGCGCCGAGCCGGGCGGCGGCGGCTATGTCGCCCAGCGCATCCTGGCCACGAAGAACGAGCGCCACGCGTTTCTCGCGGCGCTCTGGTTCAACATCGCCCACTACGTGCTGCGCCCGTGGCCGTGGATCCTGGTGGCGCTGGTCTCCATCCTCGTCTATCCGGGATTGCCCGACCCGGAAGAAGGGTACATCCGCGTCATGGTGGACTACCTGCCGCCCGTCTGGCGCGGCTTCATGCTGGCCGCGTTCTTCGCGGCCTACATGTCGACCATCTCCACCCACTTCAACTGGGGCGCCTCCTATCTCGTCAACGACGTGTACCGGCGCTATGTGGAGCCCGGGGAGACGGACGAGCACTACGCCCTGGTGGGCCGCTGGATGACGCTCGGGATGATGGGCGTCGCGGGGGTCATCACCTATTACCTCCAGTCGGTGGAGGGCGCGTGGAAATTCCTCCTGGCCATCGGCGCCGGGACCGGGCTGGTCTACCTGCTGCGCTGGTATTGGTGGCGCATCAATGCCTGGTCCGAAGTCTCGGCCATGATCGCCGCCTTCGTGATCTCGCTCAGCCTGCAGCGGTTCGCCGGTCTCGATGCCGACAAGCCGCTCGGCTTCGCCTGGCTGATGCTCTGGACCGTGACGGGGACCACGGTGGTCTGGCTCACCGTCACGTTCCTCACTCCCGCCGAGCCCGAGGAGCACCTGAAGCGTTTTTATGAGCGCGTGCGGCCGGGTGGCTGGGGCTGGATGGAGATCGTCGGGACCGCGGAGGAGGAGGGGCCGGGCTACGCGGGGCTGCTTCAGTGGGCCGTGGGCTGCGCCATCGTGTACCTGGGGCTGTTCGGCACGGGCCAGCTCTTCCTCGGCCGGCCCTGGCGTGGCGCGCTGCTCATCGTCGTGGCGCTTGCGCTCACCGCCTGGGTCGTGACGCGCGCCGAGAGCCCCGAACCCGAATAGCTCGCTATGGTAGACTGAACGCCATGGCTGCCATTCAATTCCAGGTGTATGGGATCAATCTCCTGGTTCGCCTCCTCGCGGAAGCCCCCGCCGATGTTCGCGTGCATTGCCCGAAGGGCTCGCCCATCCGCTACGGCGAGGTCGTCGGCCGTGGCGATGGCTTCGACGAAGGCGCCAACGCGTTCCGTGACATGCCGCCCCTGCGCGCGGTAGTCGCCTTCGAGGAAAATCCCGAAGAAGTCGAAGGGCATTACTTCTATATCGGCGGCGAGGAGCACCGCGTGATCCGCCTCGACGCGGTGATCCTGTCCTTCCCGCTCGAGTAGCGCCACCCCTCGCGGTGCGCGCCCTCCCGCAGCTTCTCCGGACGATCGACTCCGACGAGCTGGTCGAGCTCACGCGGGGCCTGGTCCGCATCCCGAGTGTCTACCGCCCCGGCGACCCAGAGGCGACCGAAGCCCGGGTCGCCGGCTTCGTCGGGGAGTGGCTCCGCCGCGAGGGCTTCCAGGTCGAGGTGCAGGAGGCGGCGCCCGGACGCCCCAATGTCATCGGCTGGCTCGGGGAAAAGTCGCCCGGACGCAAGTGCCTGCTCCTGGAGGGCCACACGGACGTCGTCACCGAGGGCGATCCGAACGAGTGGACCCACCCGCCGTTCGCGGCGGAGTTGGTGAATGGCCGAATCTACGGGCGCGGTGCCGCCGACATGAAGAGCGGCCTGGCCGCCGCCATGATCGCCGCCGCGGCCTTCAAACGCTCCGGCGTCGCGCCGGGCGGCAAGCTCGTGGTGGGTGCGCTCGTGGACGAGGAGGACCGGATGCTGGGCGTGCGGCATCTCATCAAGACGCCTCTCGGGCGCGAGCTGGACGCCGCCATCATCTGCGAGCCCGAGGAGAACGAGCTCTGCCTCGAGCAGCGCGGGGTGGTGTGGGCGCGCTTCCGCATCCGGGGCAAGATGGCCCACGGCGCGATGCCGGAGGCCGGCATCAACCCCATTGCATGTCTCGGTCGCCTGCTGAGCGAGGCTCCGGCGCTGGAAAAGCGGCTCCGAAAGCGCTGCGAGCGGAGCCGCTACCTCCGGCCGCCCACGGTCACGCCCACCATCGTCCAGTCGCCACCACGGGGCGTCGGGGTGCCCCAGTCCAATGTGATTCCCGCAGTCGCCGAGATGACGCTCGACATCCGTCTGACTTCGGGCATCGACGCCGACGGCATTCGCGAGGAGATGGAGGCGCTGTGCCGGAAGGCGTCGGAGGGCCAGCCTTCGGTCAAGGTGGAATGGGAGCCCGTCAATCCCTTCCGCCTGGCGACGCGCGTGGACAAGTCCGAGCCCTTGGTGCAGGCGATGATCCGCGGGGTGAAGAAGGCCACGGGCCGGGCGGCGAGATACGGCGGGGTGCCCGGCTCCACCGACGGCACTATCCTCAGGATGGAGCTCGGGATCCCCATCGTGACCTGCGGACCGGGAAACCGACTCATCCCGCATCAAGTCGACGAGTATGTCGAAGTCGCCGAACTCGTTGATGCGGCACGGATTTACGCAGCCTCGGCTCTGAACTACCTCGAGGCCTAGCCAGCACCGCAGTGAGTGCTCGAAGCCTGACACTGGCGGGTCCTGTCGCCGCAGGCGGCCCCGCGCGGCCGGCTCCGTCACCCACTCGCCCGAGCGCAGCTCTGCGAGCTGCGGACGGGACTCGGGGGTCCCACTTCGCGCGGCCGCGCAGGACCGCCCGCAGCGCCACCCGCCCGTCCCCAGCGTCGTCATTCACGAGACTTTCCGCCTAGTGGCGTACGTCGCGCTGATGACGGCGGGGGCCATCTGGGGCTTCTCCTTCCCACTCATGAAGTTCGCCCTGGGCCGCTTCGAGCCGCAGCATCTGGCGGTGTACCGCGTGGTCTTCGCCTGCCTGGGCGGGATCGCCCTGCTGCCCACGGCCGCGTGGGGGCGATGGCGCTGGCCCGCCCGCTCCCACTGGCGGCTCCTCCTGCTCCTCGGCGCCATTGTGGGCTGGGGCCAGAGCGTCGCCTTCACCTATGGCCTGGCCTGGACGCCGGCTACGAAGGCCGCCCTCATCGTCCCGCTCAACCCGATCTTCACCACGCTGCTGGCCGCCTGGTGGCTCAGAGAGCGGGTGACGCCGCGGCAGTGGGCTGGTGTCGCCATCGCCGCCGTGGGCATGATCGTGCTCGTGTTCCGCCGGGGCGGGGGAGAGGAGTCCGGCGAAGCGTTCGGTCCGCTGGTCATGGCCCTGGCACCCCTGTCCTGGGCCGTGTTCACGGTCGTGAGCAAGCCCCTGCTCCTGCGCTACCATCCCCCTGTGCTCGCGACCTACACCACCGCGATCGGCGTGCTCAGCATCCTGCCCTTGGTGCGCCCCGCCACGGTCAGCCGGCTCGGGGCGGCGACCTGGCCGGAGCTGGGGGCGGCCGTGTACATCGGTGCCGTGGCGCTGGCGGGCGGCTTCTACCTCTGGTACGTGGGACTGTCGCGACTGGGCGCGGCGCGGGCCGGGTCCTTCGCGCTGCTCGTGCCGCTCTTCGGGGTGCTGGGCGGCGCGCTCTTCCTGGGCGAGCCCGTCGGCTGGCCGCTGCTCGTCGGGGGCACGCTCATCCTCGGCGGGATGCGGCTCGTGCTGGCGCTTCAGCGAGCGGCTCATGAGTGAGGGCGACCCGGCTGCGGCGCGGCCCCGATTGAGGATGCTGGAAGCCTTTCCGCTCCAGCACGACGGCCACCGGCTGATCGGATTGCGCGACCCAGCCGGGTTCACCGACCAGGTGGCCCTCCTGCCGATCCCGCTGCTGGACCTGGTCTCGCTCTTCGACGGCGAGCACTCGGTGGCGGAAATGCAGGAGATTCTGGCCGCGCGTCACGGCGAGTGGCCGACGACCGAGCAGATCCTGACGGTCGTCGAGCGGCTCGACGCGGCGGGCTTTCTCGACAGCGAGCGATTCGCGGCGCGGCGGCACGCCATCGAAGCGGCGTTCCGCGCGAGTCCGGTGAGGCCGGCTGTCCATGCGGGGGGCGGCTATGCCGCCGAGCCCGACGGACTTCGCGCGCAGGTGCGCGGCTTCTTCGACCATGGCGACGGCCCCGGCGCCGATCCGCCGATCATCGTGCCGGGGGGGCCTCGGCTGCGCGGGCTGCTGGCGCCCCACATCGACTTTCACCGCGGCGGACCGACCTATGCGTGGGCCTATCGGGAGCTGTTGACCAGGACCGACGCCGACCTCTTCGTCATCCTCGGCACCTGTCACGTCGGTATGGAGGAGCCCTTCGCGATGACGCTCAAGCCCTTCGAGACCCCGCTCGGCCCGGCACCGGTGGACCGCGACTTCTTCGACGGGCTCCAGCGGCGCGCAGGGCAGGACCTTCTGGCCTCGGAG
>DASSSH010000055.1:0-3930 GCA_035708525.1 Candidatus Methylomirabilota bacterium | reverse complement strand
GTCCCCTGGAAGTAGGCCTTCTCCATGAAGCGGATGGCCTCGTAGGTGATGATGGGGGATCCCGTGACGTCGGGATCGACGCTGCGGAGGTCCCCCACGAAGCGGTCCGCCCCGTCGCGGTCCCAGATGTCCACCTTGGGGTGGACCTGGATCAGAAACCGGCCGCTCTGGCCCACGAACTTGCGCTTGAGCTCCTCCGGCACCTCGTCGATCCCGACCGGGCGCGGGTTGAGGTTGCGCTGGAGGCTGTGGAACTTGTTGACGAAGTCGCGGTAGAGCTGGGCCTGCAGGTAGTTCAGCGCGGGCTCGGCGGTCTCGGGGTCCACGGTGTCGAGCTTCTGCAGGAGCGCGGCGAGCTTCTCGCGGACCAGCCGGAGCTCCGCGGGCAGCCGGTCGCCGGCCTCGTTGGCCACGATGTCGAAGCGCCGCTTGAGCTCGGCCAGCGCCTTGCGGAGCTGCTCCATGTCCACCGGGCTCGATCGCCCGACGCGCACCGGGGCGACCAGCGGAGCGAAGCTCTTGACGATCGTGATCTTCTCCCGCTGCTCCTCCGGGATCACGTGGAGGACCGAGTCGACTTCGGACACGGAGAGGAGCTCCTCGAACGCGCGGTGCTTCCGCTTGAGCTCCTCCAGCGTATCGGCCGAGGCGAGCCCGTTGAACCCTGATCGTCCCGTGGTGGCCAGGATGCGCTTCTCCCAGACCACCGACTCGGTCCCCTTGGCCTGCAGGTTGAGCAGGTTGTAGTCGAACCCGACGCCGGGGACGGCCCACAGCGAGGCGCCCGTCGCCAGGGCGGCGCCGATCAGGACCGCCCTGGGATAGCCGGTCAGCCGGTCGAGCACCGGCACGTGGATCCGCTGGAGCTCGTGCGCCCGCGGCTTCTCCCCGCGCGGGCGTGCGGCATGGCGCCGGTCCACGAGCACGAGGAGGGCGGGGAAGAACGTCATCATGCTGAGCCAGGCCAGGAGGATTGAGGTGCCCGCGATGAAGCCCAGCTCCTGGATGCCGCGGAACTCCGTGAGCATCAGCACGTAGAAGGTGCCGCCGGCCGTGAGCGCCCCGATGGCCATGCCGGGCCCGGTGCGCGCCGCCGTGAGCTCCAGCGCTTCCCGGAGGTTCCGCCCCAGGAAGATCTCCTCTTCGTAGCGGAATAGGAAGTAGATCCCGTAGTCGATCCCGATCCCGATGACGATCGAGATGAACATCACCGAGAAGATGGTCAGGTGGCCCACGGTGAGCGTGACGATCCCCATGGACCACGCCAGGCTCACCGCCAGCACCCCGAGCATGAGGAGCGGCTTGCCCACGCGCACGAAGGCCAGCGTCATCAGCAGCAGCGTGAGCGCGAAGGCCAGCACGGTGGCGATCTGGCTGTCACGGAAGGCGGCCGACATCTCGTCGTTGGAGAGCGCCGGGGCGCCGGTCACGCCAGCCTGGACGGTGGGGTACAGGGGCTTGAGCCCCGCGATGGCGTCCCGGATGGTTTCGATCGCCTTCCGGTCGCCCACGAAGCTGCCCTTTTCACCTTTGGGCGGTTCGACGAGGATGAACAGCAGGCTCTTGTCGTCGGAGAGGAAGTAGCCGGCGTCCGAGTCCGGCTCGGCGCCGAACGAGAACAGCGTCCCCCACGGCGAGCGGTAGGGCGCGGGGCCCTCCAGGCGCGCGGAGATCTGGTCGACCACCACCCGGAGGAATCGGGTGTCCACGGGAAGGTCCTTGTCCTTGAGCCCCAGGTCGAAGAGGTTGGACACGAAGGCCGCGGCGATCTGGGTGTTGATGCCCTCCAACAGCCGCGTCAGGCTCGGCTCGCCCGCGAACCCCTCCATGAACTCCTGGTGGTCGAAGATCTTGTCCCGGATCTCCTTCAGCTCGGGCGTGGAGAGGTAGAGGAGCTGGCGCCCTTCGAATCGCTTGGGGTCGATCCGGTAGGCGACCCGGTGGAACTTGACCGGCGACGCGCGCAGCTCGTGGACCAGCCGCGCGGCGTAGGCCTTGGCGCCCTCGAAGCTGCGCGCCTCGACCACGACGACGATGTCCTCGAGCTCGCCGAAATCGCGGGCGTACTCGGTGTAGCGCTTGACGTAGGCGGCGTCCTGAGGCAGCACGTCGCGGCCGGACGTCTTGAACGTGAGGGCGTGCAGCGTGTAGGCCACGCCGACCGCGGCCAGGAGCAGCGAGAGGGCGACCGTCAGGACCGGGCGCCTGCACGACACCCGAACCAGGCGGCGCAGCCAGCGGCCGGTTCTAGATATGGCGATCATGGGAGGAGCGAAGGGACCGGGGAAAAGTGTAACACGTCCCGGCAGCCCGACCGTCCGATCCGCTCAGCCGGTGGTCCGTCCAGGTGGGGCAGTGCGGGGGCCATGTCTGGGCCCCCGCCTATGGTGACGGGGCGGAAGCCCCGCGCCTACTCGTCCCCTTCGATGAACTGCTCGAGGCGGGTGCGCGCAGTCTCGTCGGACCACTGCTCGGGCGGCGCCTTCATCAGGTAGGCGGACGGCGCCAGGAGCGTCCCCTTGAGTCCGCGGTCCATGGCGATCCGGCAGCAGCGGATCGCGTCGATCACCACCCCCGCGGAGTTGGGGGAGTCCCACACCTCGAGCTTCAGCTCCACGGTGATGGGCTGGTCCCCGAACCCCCGTCCCTCGAGCCGGATGTGGGCCCACTTGCGGTCCTCGAGCCAGGGCACGTAGTCGCTCGGGCCGATGTGGATGGCCTCGTCGGGCAGCTCATGGGTGATCTGGGAGCGGACGGCGTCGGTCTTGGAGATCTTCTTGGACGCGAGGCGCTCGCGCTCGAGCATGTTGTAGAAGTCCGTGTTGCCGCCGACGTTGAGCTGGCTGGTGCGCTCCAGGCGCACGCCGCGGTCCATGAAGAGCTTGGCGAGCACGCGGTGCACGATCGTGGCGCCCACCTGCGACTTCACGTCGTCGCCCACGACCGGCAGCCCGCGCTCCTCGAAGCGCCGGCGCCAGTACTCCTCCCGGGCGATGAACACGGGGATGCAGTTGACGAAGCCGCAGCCGGCGTCCAGCACCTGTTCCACGTACCACTTGGTCGCCATCTCGCTGCCCACCGGCAGGAAGTTCACCACCACGTCCGTGCGCGTCTCGCGCAGGATGCCCGCGATGTCCGCGGTGGCCCCGGGCGCCTTGGTGATCACCTGCGAGAGGTAGTGGCCGAGCCCGTCGTGGGTCATCCCCCGGTGGACCGGTACCCCGAGCGGAGGCACCTCGCAGAACCGCACGGTGTTGTTGGGGCGCGTGGCGATGGCGTCGGCCAGGTCCAGCCCCACCTTGCGCGCGTCGATGTCGAAGGCGGCAGAGAACTCGATGTCTCCCACGTGGTAGTCGCCCAGCCGCGGCCGCATGAGTCCGGGGATGAAGCCCGTGTCCGGAGCGTTCCGGTAGTAGTGGACGCCCTGTACCAGCGCCGAGGCGCAGTTGCCGACTCCGACGACGGCGACGCGAACGGATCCCACGGAGGCCTCCTTAGGTCAGGGGTCACGGCTCGGGGTCGAGCAGGCGCCCCGAGTCTAGCACAGCGGGCGAGGCGCTAGGGAGCCGGGCGTCACGCGTCGCCGGCGGCCGTCCGGCCCGGCCCGAGGGCCAAGGCGAGAAAGCCCGCCAGCACCCACAGGAGCTCCCGCAGTCGGCGGACGACCGTGTAGGCGAGCCCCACCGCGCCGCCCAGGCCGAACGCGGCGAAGAATCCGACATACCCCCCGTCGAGCGCGCCCAGCGAGCCCGGGATCATGAAGCTCGCGAATTTCACCGCGGCCGCGAAGGATTCGATGACGAAGATCGTCGCGGGGCGCGCGTGGATGTCCGAGAGCGCCAGCACCAGGTAGATCTCCGCGGCCGCCATGGCCCAGGCGCAGCCGTGGAGCAGGGCCGAGGCCAGAAGCCGGCCCCGCGCCTCGCGGTA
>DASSSH010000054.1:0-6558 GCA_035708525.1 Candidatus Methylomirabilota bacterium | reverse complement strand
AGAGCATCTAAATCTTGCCGGGGCCCGAGCGCGGGGGCCCCAGTCGCGTCGGCGCCCCGGGCCCCGTCAGGTGGCCGTTACGGTATCGCGCGCGACACATTAAAGGGGCTTGAGGAGCGCGTCTTCCAGCGCGTCCCGGAGGCTGGACATCGCGGCGGCGTCCTCGACGCGCCGGCCCTGACGGTCGGTGACGTAAAACGTGTCGTAGGCCTGGTCGATCTCCGTGGCGATCCGCGCGCTGCCGATGTCGAGGCCGAAGCCGGACAGCGTATGCGTGATGACGTAGAGCAGCCCGACCCGATCCGGGCATTTGACCTCGATCACGGTGTGGGTGTCCGAGAGCTGGTTGTCCACGGTGATCTTGGGGGGGCCGGGCACACCCTCGGGGCCCGTGCGGCCGGCCTTGCGCCTGATCTCCAGCAGCTCCTGCACCGTCTGCTCACCGCGCAACACGCGACGCAGCGCCTCGAGCGTCTTGCGCCACCGGACTTCTTCGGTCACCGCCTCGCCGAAGGGATCGTTGACCTGGAAGGTGTCGACGGCGATGCCGTCAGCGCGGGTGTGGATCTGGGCCGAGAGAATGTTGATCCCGTGGGCCGCCAGGGTGCCCGCGATGAGCGAAAAGAGCCCGGGCACGTCGCGGGTGGCGATGACCAGCTCGGAGGAGCCCAGGTCCGGATGGTGGAACAGCTCCGTGGCGACCACGTCCTCTTCGAGCGCGTCGATGAGTCGGAGATGGGCCGCGATGCGCTGGGGCGGCGTCGCGCTCAGATAGCGGTCCGGAGTCATGGCCAGGTGGGCCGTCACCGCGCGGCGCGGGCCTTCCCGATGCATGGCCTCCCAGACGCGCTCGGCCATCGCCTCGCGGTTCGGGCGCTCGGGCTGGCCGCCGGTGAGCCGCGCGTAGGTGCGAACGTACAGATCCCAGAGGATCTGCGCCTGCCAGCCGGTCATGACGCCGGGGCCGACGGCGCGCATGTCGGCGACCGTCAGCAGGTAGAGCATCCGGAGCCGCTCGGGTGTCCGGCAGACTTCCGCGAGGGCTTCGACCGTCTTGGGATCGTCGATGTCGCGGCGCTGCGCCGCGTGCGACATGGTCAGGTGATGGGCGACGAGGAAGATCACCTTGTCCGCGTCGTCGGGGGACAGCCCCATGCGCGCGGCGAGCGCCTCGATGAGCGGGATGCCCTTGGCCACGTGCCCGTGGCCCTTGCCCTTGCCGATGTCGTGCAGCAGCATCCCCAGCATCAGCAGGTCGGGGCGCTCGATCTCGTTGAGCACCTGGGCGCTGCCCTCGGATTCCGCCGACTGGCCCGGTGCCAGCGCCTCCAGGTGCTCGACCGCCAGCAGCGAGTGCTGGTCGGCGCTAAACTTGTGGTAGACGTCGTACTGGACCAGGCACGTCAGCGCGCCCCACTCGGGCAGGTACCGTCCGAGGACGCCCAGCTCGTGCATCTCGCGGAACGTCTGCGTCACGCGTCCCCAGCTCCGGCAGATCGCCAGGAAGAGGTCGCGCGCCTCGGCCGATCGGCGGAAGCCGTCGTCGATCAGCTCCAGCGCGTCCTCGATGGCGCGCTCGACGTCGATGCCCAGCTCGAAACCCAGCCGATGGCTGTGCCAGAAGGCCTTGAGCAGACGCTCGGGCGCCTCGCGGAAGCCGCGCCCGTCAGCGCGGGCCAGGTGAATCCGATCGTCGATGACAATGAGGCCGTCGGCCAGGGCGTCCTGCCGCAGCTTGCGGTGCACCGAGCCGCGGCGGGCCAGGGTCTCGCGGCAGCGCGCGATCAGCCGGCGCGAGACGCGGTGGATCACGCGCGCGTGCAGGTAGTAGTCACGCATGAACTTCTCGACGCCGAGCGAGATCTCGTCGCTCGCGTAGCCGAAGTTCTTCGCGATCTGGGGCTGCACGTCGCGGGAGAGCACGTCGTTCTTGTGGCCCGAGAGGAAGTGCAGCTCGTTCCGCACGCGCCAGAGAAAGGTCAGCGCCTCGTCGGTCGCCTTCTGCTCGCGCTCGGTGATGAGGCCCTTGTCGGCCAGCTCCCGCAGGGTGCGCGTCCCGAACTTGGTCGAGGCCAGCCACATGGCCGTGTGGATGTCCCGCAGGCCGCCCGCCGACTCCTTGATGTTCGGCTCTCCCATGTAGGGTGAGCCGCCGAACTTGCGATAGCGCTGGTCCCGCTCGGTCAGCGTGGTCTCGAGGAACTGCGCGAAGTCCTTCTGATAGACGTTCTCGGCCAACACCTTCCGGAAGCGGTTGAAGAGGCGGCGGTCGCCGACGAGGTAGCGTGCCTCCTGCATCGAGGTGCGGCTCGGGAAATCCGTGCGGGCCATGGCCAGGCAGTCGGGCAGGCTGCGCACCGCGTGGCCGACCTGGAGCCCGAGGTCCCACAGGGCATAGAGCAGTCCCTGGGTCGCCCGCTGCACGAAGGCGTTCATCTCGCCCTCGTAGATCAGCATGAGGTCCAGATCGGAGAGCGGGTGAAGCTCGCCGCGCCCGTAGCCGCCCAGGGCGACCAGCACCAGCGGGGTCGGCTGGGCACCCTCGCGCTTGGCATCGTCGACCGCCAGGCGGAAGAGTGTCGCGAGGAAGCCGTCCATGAAGGCCGCATAAGCCTGGACCGACTGCTGGCCGGAGGCGCCCCCCAGATGCGCGGCCCGGAGGAAGTCGACGTTGGAGGCCAGGTGCTGCCTGAGGAGCTCGAGCCTCAGCCGCCGCCGGCGCTCGGCGCGCTCCGCCGGGTTGCCGTCGAATCCCTTTTCGGCCTGGGCTTCGACACGGCGGACCTGGCGGAGAAGGTCGGACGGCATGGCGAAACGGTAACGTGGAGCGGCGAGAAAGTCAAACTTGGCGCGAACTTGTGGAGCGGGTACAATGCCTCCCAATGCGCCGGCTCTGGCGGGATGTGCTCGACAAGGTGGCACCCTATGACGCCGGCATGCCGCTCGAAGCCCTCGAGGAGCAGCTCGGTCTCGGAGGCATCCTCAGGCTGTCGGCCAACGAGAACCCCCTGGGGCCCTCGCCCCTGGCCATCGAGGCCCTGCGGCGGGAGGCCGTGCGGGTCCACCTCTATCCCGACGGCGGCGCGACCGTGCTCCGGGCCAGGCTCGCCGAGCGCCTCGGGATCGGCGCCGAGTGGATCATGGCGGGCAACGGCGCCGACGAGGTGCTGGACATCATCGCGCGCGCGGCCTTCGATCCGGGTGACGAGGTCGTGATCCCGCATCCGGCCTTCGAGCCCTACGCCACCGCGGCCACGCTGAGCGGTGCCACGGTGGTGCTGAGCCCCCTCAAGGGCTACGACACCGATCTCGACGACATGCTGGGCCGCCTCACGCCGCGCACCAAGGCCGTCGTCCTCTGCACCCCGCACAACCCCGCCTCCACCCTGATCGGGCGGCGCGCCCTCGAGGGCTTTCTCGGCGCGCTGGGCGACGATCCGCCGCTGGTGATCCTCGACGAGGCTTACCGCGACTTCGCCGACGATCCCGATACAGCCGATGGCGTGGAGCTGGCTCGCCGCCATCCCACGGTCATCGCGCTGAGGACTTTCTCCAAGATCGCCGGCCTGGCAGGGCTGCGGCTTGGCTACGCCATCACCCGCCCCGAGTCCATCGAGCGCCTCAATCGCGTCCGCGCGCCCTACAACGTCAACCGCTTGGCGCAGGCGGCCGCCGTGGCCGCGCTCGACGACACCGCCCATCTCGAGCGCACGCGGCGCGTGGTGCTCGAGCAGCGCCCGCGGCTGGCGGCCGAGCTGGCCCGCCGCGGCGCGCCCTCACCGCCGTCGCAGGCCAACTTCCTCCTCGTCAACGTGGGAGGCCAGGCGGGGGTGATCCGCGCGGCGCTGCTGAAGGGGGGCATCATCGTGCGGGACGGTGCCGGGGTCGGCTTCCCCGGCCACCTCAGGATCTCGATCGGGACCCGCGAGCAGAACAACCGGCTGCTGGAGGTGTGGGACCGAGCGAAGCCCCCCTCACTCTGACCCTCTCCCCCTCCGGGGGCTAGGGAAGTGAGCGGTCTCTGATCGGCGGATACTTCGCGTTAGGGCGACTGGGTGCGGTTATTGTTGGTCCGCCCGCCGCCGCTCCGCTGCTGTCCTCCCGGCTGCGGGCCAGGGGGCGGCGCCGCGGCCTTGCCCCGGTCGCCGGACAGCGCGCGTAGCTGCTGCTCGAGCTGGCCGATCCGCTGCTTGGCCAGCGCGCCCTCCATGCGCAGCGCCTCGGCCTCGGAGTAGACCTTCTTGAGCTCGGCGTCGAGCTCGTCGGCCCGCTTGCGGGCGTCCCGCCACTTGATCCAGAGGACGGACGAGAGCAAGACCAGCAGCAGGGCGGCGATGATCAGCGCCCAGGGGCGTCGCGTACGCGGCCGGCGGGCTGCGCGCCGCTCGAGCGCGGCCGCCGTGGCCGCCAAGCGATCGTAGCCTTTCATGCCCAGAAGCCTAGCACCGCCCCTACCCCCCACCAAGGTTTGCCTGCGCCGAGATTCTGCTGCTAGAGTAGAAATCGTGGAGCGGGGAATGCTCGCCCGTTTCTTCGATCGCGTCACCCGGCAGGCCTTCGGTGACCTGGCTCTGGATGATCCTCCGGCCGCGCGCTACCTGGCAGACCTGCTGACCCGCTTCGCCCGCACTGAGGTCCTCTACGGCGCGCAGACCGAGGCGACGCGCCGGCTCGACACGGTGGCCGACTCGCTGCTGGAGATCCAGAAGGCCTGGGACTGGGAATCGCCGGAGTTCAATCCGAGGGCCGAGCGGACGCTGCGTCGCCACATCGGCGACTACACGCTGTTCATGACCGGCATCTTTCGCGACTACGTCGAGCGACGCTCGGCCATCGGCTACTACGAGCGCCAGGGACGCCAGGCCTATCGCTTCGTGGCCGAGACGGCGCGCACGGCGGGAGAGCCGGGCGATGCCTCGCTCTTCCGCCGGCTCTCCGAGCGGTTCGATCTCTACGCCGGCTCGCTCACCTACGCGCGCCAGGTCCACTTCCGCTCCGATCAGCTGCCGCCGGGAGTCTTCCCCGACGAGCCATTCTTCCGCCCGCGCTTCGCGGATTGACACGCCTCCAGTGATTCCCGGTGTGAAGGTGGGTCAGGTCACCGACGCCGCCGGTCTCACGGGCTGCACGGTGCTCCTCCCCGACCGGCCCGCCGTGGGCGGTCTCGATATCCGCGGCTGGGCGGCGGGCGTGCACGGCCTGGAGTTCCTCGACCCGCGCCACCTGGTTCCCACCGTCGATGGCATCGTTCTCGCGGGCGGCAGTGCTTTCGGGCTGGAAGCGATCTGGGGCGTCATGCAGTATCTGGAGGAGCGCGGAATCGGATTCAAGACGGCCCAGACCGTGGTGCCACACGTGGCGGGCGCCATCATCTACGACCTGGGCGTTGGTGACCCGCGCGCGCGCCCGGACCGCGCCATGGGTTATCGCGCCGCGGCCGCCGCCGCCCCGGGTCCTGTGGCGGAGGGGAACGTCGGCGCCGGCACCGGCGCGACCGTGGGCAAGCTCTACGGCCCCACGCAGGCCATGCGAGGCGGGTTGGGCGTGGCGGTCAGCGAAGCGGCGGGTGCCGTCGTGGGCGCGCTGGTCGTCGTCAACGCCGTCGGTGACGTGCGGGAGCCCGAGACGGGCCGCCTCATCGCGGGCACGCGCGACTCCCCGTCCGGTCGCACCCTGATCGACACCGCCGCGGCGCTCGCCGCCGGCGCGCCGTCACCGTCCTTCCGGCCGGTCAACACCACCATCGGCGTCGTCGCGACCACCGCGGCGCTCAGCAAGGCGGAGTGCGCGCGTGTGGCACAGGCGGCGATGGAGGGCTTGGCGCGGGCGCTGTCGCCTCCCCACTTGGCGGCTGACGGCGACGCCCTTTTCTGCCTCTCGGTGGGCCAGGCACGCGCCGACGCGGCTGCCGTCGGACGGGCTGGCGCCGAGGTCGTGGCCCGGGCCATCGTCAGCGGCGTCCGCGCCGCCACCTCCCTGCCCGGTCTGCCTGCGGTGCGCGATCTCTAGGACATGCGCCCCAATTGGCCGACAGCGCTCCGCCTGGCGCTGGGCCTGCTCCTGCTGCGTCAAGGCTATTGCATCTTCCGTGGTCTTGATGCGGTGAGGCCCGAGGCTCTGGTGGCTCCGGATCTTGCCCGATTGCTGCTCCCTGCCCTCGGCCCCGTCCTGCTCTTCGGCTACTTCTCGGTTGTCCTCGCGATCGTGGGAGGCCTCCTGATGATCCTGGGGATTTCGGTCCGATGGGTGGCCGGCCTCAACGGCTTCGTCGTGGGCTTGGTGCCGCTCGTCTACAGCCTCGAGCACCATCTGCTGACCCGCGGGCGAAGCGCGGCGGACGCGGAGTGGGGGGCGTGCGCGAATAACTGGGCGTACTCGGCGCTCGTGCTGCTGGCGAGCCTCGCCCAGATCGCGGCGGGCCCGGGAGTCTGGGTGCTGACCCGCGCGGGCTGGCGGCGCTGAGGGCGCGAATCAAACTGGCGTGCCGCCGTTGACGAGAGGTTGCGGACTCTGCTAGTGATGCTTGAAGGGACTCGCTAATGGGAATCGGACCCGTTG
>DASSSH010000053.1:0-5751 GCA_035708525.1 Candidatus Methylomirabilota bacterium | reverse complement strand
CGACCTGGCCAGCCAGCGCTTCACCGGGCGCTCGTGGGCTTACCGGATGACGCTTCCCGCCCACGCGGTCCGAGACATGGCCGCGATCAACGAGAACGAGTTTCTGGTCATCGAGGGAGACGAGGGTCACGGGCCGAAGGCACAGTTCAAGAAGATCTTCCTCATCGATCTCACCCGGAAGGACGACCAGGGGTATGTCGCCAAGGAAGAGGTGGCAGACTTGCTGAACATCCGCGACCCAAACAACCTCGCAGGGCTCGGCCCGAAGTTCACGTTCCCTTACTGGACCATCGAAGGGGTGGCTCCACTGGACGCGACGACGATCGTCGTCGTCAACGACAACAACTACCCCCTGGCCGGGGCGCGCCGGGCCGGGGTCCGGGACCCGAACGAGGTCCTGGTCCTCAAGCTCGATCGACCTCTGAAGCTCGATCCGGGCCTGATCGTGAAGTAGCGAGGCCGACCTGTAGCGTGGGACCGGGCTTCCGGAAGGGCTTCAGACGCGTGGAGGGGGAGGCCTGATGGCCGTTGTGCTGCGGGCGGAAGAATTGATTGAATAAGGGTCTCGCAAGGCTGCCCAACTCAGCGTTGAAGTCGGCCGGCGCGCAAGCGCGCCGCCGCTTAACGCAGCGTTAGAGTGGTTGATCATTTCGGACATTCTTCGCAAGGTGAGAGAGTTGCGCGTTGGCTCCGGTACGGGTTTACGCCACTCTGACGATTCCCTTGATGTTGATAGCATCGAACGGTTCGAATCCCGCCGATCTCACCACCGCTTGTGCTCCCGGACCCGCGCCTTGACCCCGGTAAGGCTTGACCCATAGAATGCAGGCGCCTCGCCCCGGCGGGGAGACGGTCGTTGTCCTGGGGAACATGCCCCCATACTCGGAGCAACCGGCGAAGGAAAGGGGAGGTCGCGCCATGAGCTACGCGAAGCTAGCGGTCGCTGTTCTCGGCTTCATCGTTTTGGTCGCCGGCACCGGCGCGGTCCAGGGCCAGCCGCTCAGCGGCGAGTACAAGATCGGGGTGCTCGAGCCCCTGACGGGGAACCTCGCCTTCGAGGGCAAGCGCCATCTGGAAGGCTACGAGATAATGCGCGACCTCATTAACGAGCGCTTCGGCGGGGTGATGGGCAAGAAGCTGGTGCTCGTGGCCGGCGACGCCGTCGACCCCACCGTCGCCGCCTCGGAGGCCACGCGTCTGATCACCCGGGAGGGCGTGAAGATCATCACGGGGACCTACTCCTCCACGCTGTGCGGGGCGGCCAGCGAGGCGGCGTCGCGCCACAACGTCATCTACTGGGAGACCTCCTGCGTCGATCCCCGGTTCACCCGGCGCAACCTCAAGAACGTGTTCCGCACCGAGATCGACGGCACCGGGTTCGGCTGGTACAACATCGAGTTCATCGCCAAGCACCTGGCGCCTCGGTTCGGGAAGAAGCCCAATGAGCTGCGGGTCGCGTTCCTCTCCGAGGACTCGTCCTACGGGCAGGGCGTGACCGAGGCGGCGCGCCAGCGGGCCAAGCAGGAGTTCGGGATGACCGAGGTCGCGGCGGAGTACTATGCGTTCGCGACCACGAATGACCTCACCCCGATCATCCTCAAGCTCAAGGGGCTCAACCCCGACGTCGTCCATCACATCGCCCGCGGCCAGGACGCCGTGCTCTTCTGGCGCCAGTCGCGGGAGCAGAGCTTCCAGTTCAAGGCGCTCGTGCACGCCGGCGCTACCGGCTACGGCTCGCCGGACTTCGGCAAGGCGCTCGGCGCCGACGGCAACGGCCCCTTCGCGCTGCTCGAGCCGGGCCCGGGCTTCGTGATCGACCGGCTGCGCCCCGAGGGCCAGCGGATCGAGCGGGCCTTCCGCGAGTACGTCAAGCAGAGGACGGGGGCGGACAACCCGGCCGGCGGGCACCAGCTCGCCGCCGGCGGCCTCTGGCTGCTGAAGCTCGTGCTCGACCAGGCGAAGACCGACGACCTGGAGAAGTTCCGCGCGGCCGTCATGGCCATGGACCTGCCCGTCGGATCGTCGGTGAACGGCTGGGGCGTGAAGTTCGCCGACAACGGCCAGAACTCCAATGAGCGCGTCCAGCACTATATCCTCCAGTGGCAGAACGGCGAGCTCGTGACCGTCTGGCCCGAGGAGTTCACGACCAAGCGCGCCCGGTGGATTCCGCTCGGCGCGTGGGACCAGCGGAAGTAGCGGCTCCGAGCCGGGCGCCCCGTCGGGCTCTCGCCTAGCGTGCGCGCGATCCCGCAGCTCGTGGTGTCGACCGTCCTCCTCGGGGGGATCTACGCCCTCGTCGCGGTGGGGTTGACCCTCATCTTCGGGGTGATGCGCGTCGTCAACTTCGCCCACGGCGAGTTCGTCATGCTCGGGATGTACCTGGCCTTCTGGGCATTCGCGCTGCTCGGGCTCGATCCGTACCTGGTCCTGATCGTCTCGCTGCCGATCTTCTTCCTCACCGGCTGGGTGAGCTACCGGCTCGTCATGCGGCCGGTCATCCACGCCTCGCACAATGTCCAGATCTTCACCACGGTGGGGCTGTCGATCGTGCTGCAGAACGTGGCGCTCGTGCTCTGGACCGGCGACTTCCGGTTCGTCCGTCCCGAGTACTACGGAGTCGTCGTGCGTCTCGGCACCACCGCCTCCAATCTCTCGCAGATCGTGGCCTTCGGGGTCGCCGTTGCCTTCACGGCCGCGCTCGTCGTCTTCATGCGCTGGTCGTACACGGGCAAGGTGATGCGGGCCACGGCCCAGGACCGCCCGGCGGCGGCGCTGATGGGCATCGACACCGACCGCGTCTACGCGCTTACGTGGGCGATCGGCATCGTGTGCGTGGGCGCGGGGGGCGTGCTCCTCGCGCCGCTGTATCCGGTCTACCCCACCGTCGGCCTGCAGTTCGTGCTGATCGCCTTCGTGGTGGTCGTGCTCGGGGGCCTCGGCGATATGGCGGGGGCGCTGCTCGGGAGCCTGATCGTCGCCGCCGTCGAGGTGGTCGGCTCCTACGTCATCGGCACGGCCTGGAAGGAGGTGCTCTACCTGCTCCTGTTCATCGCCATCCTGCTCCTGCGGCCGGCGGGCCTCTTCGGCCAGCGCGGGGCCGAGCTGCTGGGGACCTGATGAGCCCTTGGGGGAAGAAGCCAAACTGCCGCGCGATGCGCGCCAGCGGAAGAGGGCTCCGATGACCGGCTGGGCGGCGGCGGCGACCTTCTTCGGCCTGGCGGGGCTCGCGCCGCTCGCCGTGCGGGACGCGTTCCTCCTCGACGGCCTGGTCCTCATCCTCCTGTGGGGGGCGGCGTCGGCGGCCTGGAACGTCGCCGGCGGCTATGCGGGCCAGGTATCGCTGGGCCACTCCGCGTTCTTCGGTCTCGGGGCGTACTCGGCCGCGCTGCTCGGGACGCGCTGGGAGGTCTCACCCTGGGTCGGGCTCCTGGTGGGCGCCGTGCTGTCCACCGTGGCCGGGCTCATCATCGGCTACCTGAGCAACCGGCTGCGCGGCCCGTACTTCGTGCTCGCCACCATCGCCCTGTCGCAGGTGCTGCTCATCGTCGCTAGCCGCTGGCGCGGCTTCACGGCGGGCTCGGAGGGGATCCCGGTCCCGTTCCGCCCGGGCTTCTGGACGCTCGGCATCGCGGACAAGCGGGTGTGGGTGTACGTGGTGCTCACCCTCGCCGTGCTCCTCTACCTCGTTCAGCTTTACCTCGAGCGCTCCCGCCGGGGCTACCAGCTCGCCGCCGTCCGCGAGGACGAAGACGCCGCGCTATCGCTCGGGGTGCCCGCCCGGTGGCTCAAGGTCGCGGCGATCGCGGCGAGCGCGGCGCTCACCGCGACCTGTGGGGCGCTCTGGGCGCAGTACGTCGGCTTCGTGGACCCCTTCTACGTCTTCTCCGTGGACCTCTCGGTGCGCTTCGCCCTCGCCGCAATCATTGGCGGGATCGGCACCGCCCTCGGGCCCTTTCTCGGCTCCGCGCTCATCACGACGCTCGAGACGTACTTACGCGCTCAGTTCGGCGGCATCGGCGCCGGCCTGGTCGGGATCTATCTGATCATCTATGGATCCGCGCTCATCTTTGTCGTGCGGTTCGTCCCCCAGGGGCTGGTGGGCTGGCTCGGCGGCTGGTGGCGCCGGCGCCGGCCGGCGAGCGTGGCGCCGTGAGCTTCCTCTCGGTAGCTGGCGTCACCAAGTGGTTCGGCGGCGTGGTAGCCAACCGCGACGTCTCCTTCGAGGTGGCGCCGGGTGAGCTGGTCGGGGTCATCGGTCCGAACGGGGCAGGGAAATCCACCCTCTTCGAGATCATCACGGGCTTCTATCGGCCGGACATGGGCGAGGTGCGCCTGGAGGGGACTCGGCTCACCGGTCTCTCCCCGGACCGGGTCTGCCGGCTCGGCATCGCCCGCACCTTCCAGAAGCTCCGCCCCTTCCAGGGCATGACCGTCCTCGAGAACGTCTTGGTGGGGGCGCTCACCCGGACCCACGACGTCCGGCACGCGCGCGACCAGGCGCGCGAGATCCTCGAGCGCGTGGGCCTCGGCGACAAGGCGGACGCCCATGCCCGCACGCTGTCCACCGGGCAGCGCAAGCGGCTCGAGCTGGCCCGCGCCCTGGCGACGCGGCCGCGGGTCTTGCTGCTCGACGAGGTGACGGGCGGCGTGGACCAGCGGAGCATCCCCGGGCTCGTCCGGCTCGTTCGGGAGCTCCACCAGAGCGGGCTCACGCTCCTCGTGATCGAGCACAATATGCGCGTCATCACGGCGGTGGCCCAGCGCATCGTGGCCCTCTACCTTGGCGAGGTGATCGCCGACGGCGCGCCCGAGGTCGTCACCCGGGACCGCGGCGTCGTCGAGGCGTATCTCGGGCAGGCCTACACGCAATGAGGGCGGCCGCGTGCTGACCGTCGAGGGGCTTGACGTCGCCTACGGCGATTTCCAGGTCCTGTGGAACGCCGCCATGCGGGTGGACGCGGGCGAGATCGTCTGCCTTCTCGGCCCGAACGGCGCCGGCAAGTCCACGCTCATGAACACCATCTCCGGGCTCCTGGCGCCGCGCGGCGGACGGATCACCTTCCTCGACAAGCGCATCGACGGCCTGCCGCCGCACCAGACGGTCGCCCAGGGCATTGCCCACGTGCTGGAGCGGCGGCGCCTCTTCCCCTTCCTTACGGTCCTCGACAATGTGCTGCTCGGCGCCCACAACCCCCACGCGCGGCCTCACCGCCAGGAGATGCTGGCGCGGGTCGAGACCATCTTCCCGGTGGTGCGCGAGCGTCGGTCGCAGCTCGCCCACACTCTGTCGGGCGGCGAGCAGCAGCAGGTGGCGATCGCCCGCGGCCTCATGGCCCGGCCGCGGCTCCTCATGATCGACGAGCCCTTCCTCGGGCTGGCGCCGCGCGTGGTCCAGGAGATCGCGACGGTCGTGCGCCGCATCCGCGACGAGGACGGCATCGGCGTCATCTTCATCGAGCAGAACGTGGAGCTGGCTCTCCGGCTGGCGAATCGCGGCTATGTCCTGGAGTCCGGGCGGACGATCCTGACCGGGCCGTCCTCGGAGCTGCTGCGGTCGGACGAGGTCAAGCGGATCTTCCTCGGCGACATCGCCCTGTAGCCGGGCGCATAGGTCGGTCTCCATCACGCCGTACCGAGGGATGCGCGGCTTTGTTCACATGCCTCGCGTCGCGGACGCCTACGCCCAGTCGGAGGGCCGGATCATCGAAGCCGCCGTGACGTCGCTCGCGGGGCCGCTCGCAGAACAGCGAG
>DASSSH010000052.1:0-4789 GCA_035708525.1 Candidatus Methylomirabilota bacterium | reverse complement strand
TGCACCTGCGCCCACTTCTCGTTCACCTGCTGCTCGCTGCGGACCAGGTCGTTGTTGACGCCGATGGCCCATGCGATCCCGCCGATCAGGATCAGGACGATGACGCCGAGGACGATCAGTGGAGTTCTCATGGTTGGCAGTATACCCGAGGCTGCTGAGGACGAGCGGCGATGCTTCTCATGCCAGCTCGCGCGTATCGCCCTCCGCCCTCTCCAGCCAGAGCCGCATGTCCATCTCGCGGTATATCCCCGTCGCTGCTCTCAGATGCTCCCCGGCCTTCGCTCGATCGCCCGTCCGGCGGTAGAGGTCACCGAGGCCGAGGTTGCAGTGGGCGACGAGCGGGCGCATCCCCAATTCCTCGGCCAGAGCGAGAGCTTGGCGATAGTGCCCTTCGGCCTGCTCGCGATCCGAAGGATCACGGCGAGAGGCGATCTCACCGTGAAGACGAAGAGCCCACGCCTGGTGGCCGCGGCCGTTGTGCCCCTTCGCGAGATCGAGGGCACGGGTAGCCAGTGCGGACGCGTCCTGAAAGCGGCCAGCCTCGAGATATGCCTCGCTCAATCTGGCCGCGAGCGGCGAAGCGTCTGCCTTCCAGCCCATGGACGCGGCCTGCTCCATCGACTGCTCCAGCAGCGGCAGTCCGTCGGTGACACGACCGGCCAGGACGTAGGCCGCGCCCAATCGTGAGGCCAGCCACGGAAGCCACGACGGGAAGTCCCACGTCCGGCAGATTGCGAGTCCGCGTTCGAGCGTTGGAATGGCCCGGGCGAGATCCCCCTGGACGAGGTAGAGCTGACCCACACCCACGTCCGCGAACATGAGACTCAGCTTGTCATCGCGGGCCTGAGCGATGCGAAGAGCGTTCTCCCCGCTGGCGATACCCTCGGCGAAGGACCCCAGCTCGGCGTCGCACCAGGCCAGCGCCATGATGGACAGGACGGAGGTGACGCCGGCGGTACCGAAGCGACCGTACTCCCGCTCTCCCTGGAGCGAGGCGATGTTCCGGTCGAGGTGCTCGGTCGCTCGACGGTACCCCCCGAGGCCATAGTAGGCCAGGCCGATGGCTAAGTTCGCCGCGGCCTCGAGGGCAAAGTCTCCCAGGCTGGTGGCAATGGCCAGCGCGCGCTGATTGGCCGCGACGACGCGGTCAGGATCGCCCAGCATCCAGAACGAGTAGCCCATCGCCGAGAGGACCCGCGCCAGCCGCCGCTGGTCGCCGAGTGCCTCAGCCAGCGTCTCCGCTCGATGAAGCTGCTCGAGGATGCGTTCGTTCTTCCCGAGCGGCCAGAGCGCATGACGCAGCTCGATCCGGAGATCGATCGCCTGACCGCGTGTCTCGCCATCTTCAGGGAGATGATCCAGAGCGGTGAGGGCTTGCTCGAGGTGAGTCGCCGCCTCCCGGTTGGCGGACCTGGCGAAAGCCTTCGCCCCAGCCTGCCGCAGGTAGGTGACGGCCTTGTCCCACGCCTCGCCCCGAAAGGCGTGATGGGCCAGCTGGTCGATGTGCTCGCCCAGCCGCTCGGGATGGAGTCGCTCGATGCTTTCCACGATCTGCCGGTGGAGAGTGCGCCGTCTTTCCTGCAGGAGGCTCCCGTAGGCGACCTCGTGCGTCAGGGCATGCTTGAAGGTGTACTCGAGATCCGGGAAGAGCCGTGCCTCGTAGAGGAACTCGGCGGTCTGCAGGTTGCCGAGGCTGCGGCGGAGACCTTCCTCCGGTACTTCGGCGATGGACTGAAGAAGCGTGAACGGCACGTCCTTGCCAATGACGGAGGCGGCCTGGAGAAGCCGCTTGTCCTCGGGCGCGAGCCGGTCGATGCGCGCGGCCAGGATCGCTTGGGCGGTCGCTGGAATCTGCAGCGTGGCGGACACCCTCGCCAGATGGTAAGCGCCTCGCTCGCCCGCAAGGGCCTTCGTCTCGATCAGGGTCCGGACACTCTCTTCGAGGAAGAAGGGATTGCCCTCGGTCCGCTCGATCAGCAGCTGCTTGAGCGGCTGAAGACCCGGGTCGTTTCCGAGCAGGACCTTGAGCAATTCCTCGGCGCTCTCGGGCGGAAGTGGGTCGATCCGGAGCTGCCGGTAGTAGGTCTTGCTGCCCCAGCCGTGCTGGTACTCCGGCCGGTAGTTCACCAGGAGCAGAAGCCGGGCAGTCGGCAGGCTCTCCACCACGCCGTCCAGGAGCGCCTGGGTCTCGGCATCGATCCAATGTAGATCCTCGAACACGATCAAGAGCGGCTGGACCTGGCTCTCCCGCAGCAGCAGCCGCTTGATCCCCTCGAGGGTCTGCTGGCGGCGCTGCGGGGGGTCGAGCCGCTGCCATTCGGGGTCGTCGACGGGCACGTCGAGGAGCCAGAGCAGCGCCAGGAGCGAGGACTCCAGCGCCCGGTCCAGCGAGAGCAGCTTGCCCGTCACCTTCTCGCGGATCTTGCGCGCCTCGTCGCGCGCCTCGATCTGAAAGTAGGCGCGGAGGAGTTCGATGAGCGGGAGAAACGCCGTGGCCTTCCCGTAGGATACCGAGCTGCTCTCAACGACCAGCCAGCCCTGCGTGCGATGCGAGTGGGTGAACTCCCAGAAGAGACGGGACTTCCCGACCCCGGGCTCGCCGACGATGGCCACGACCTGGCCGTGCCCCGCGCCCGCCCGCTCGAGAGCCCGGCGGAGCTCCTCCATCTCCGCGTCGCGCCCGACGAAGCGGGTGAGGCCACGGGCGGCGGCCGCTTGCAGTCTCGAGCGCACGGTACCCGCGCCGACGACCTCGAAGACCTCGAGCGGGGCTTCCAGGCCCTTGACCGGCCGCTCTCCGAGCGGCTTCACCACGACGTGGCCTTCCGCCAGATTCAGTGTCTCGGGCGAGATGAGGATGGACCCCGGCATGGCCATCTGCTCAAGGCGCGCCGCCAGGTGAGTCGTCAACCCGACGGCCGTGTAGTCCATCTGGAGGTCGCTGCCGATGGAGCGGACGACGACATCGCCCGAGTTCACGCCGACCCGGATGTGGATCGGCACCCCCGCGGTCCGGTGTACCTCCTCGGCGTATCGTTTCAGCGATTCCTGCATTCGCAGCCCGGCGTAGCACGCGCGAACCGCGTGATCCTCGTGGGCGAGCGGAGCGCCGAACAGGGCCATGATGCCGTCACCCATGACCTGGTTCACGGTGCCCTCGTAGCGGTGGACGGCCTCCATCATCCGCTCGAGCACGGGGTCGAGGAGCTTCCGTGCCTCCTCGGGGTCGCGGTCGGCGAGGAGCTCCGTGGAGCCCTTGAGGTCGGCGAAGAGCACCGTCACGAGCTTGCGCTCGCCTTCCAGCGCACTCTTGGAGGTGAGAATCTTCTCGGCGAGGTGCTTGGGAGTGTAGCTCTCCGGTGAGGCGAAGCGGGGGGAGGCTGTCGGCTGCCCCGAAACAGCCGCCAGGGGCGCCCCACAGCTATCGCAGTACTTGCTTCCCGCCTCCACCTTCGCGCCGCAGCCGGAACAGACTGCGACAAAGGCCGCGCCGCAGTCTCGGCAGAATCGGGCCCCGTCGCGGTTTTCTGCTTGGCACCGGGGACACTTCATCGCGGCGCTCTCCGGATTGGACGATCAGGAAGTCGTCTGCCCGGGAATAGTGCCCCGAGCTTAGCGACCCGCGGCGGGCGCGTCAAGTTGACCGTGCCCCGGGCCCGTGATAGAACCGGGCTCACCGCAACCGCAGCGCGAGGCGCAGGACGCAAGGAGGGCCCACCATGGATCTCAACTACACCCCCGAAGACATCGCCTACCGCAAGCAGGTGCGCGCCTGGCTCGAGCAGAACCTGCCGCGGACGGAGATCAAGACCCTCGAGGACCGCCGCGCGTGGCACCGCAAGCTCTACGAGGCGGGCTATCTCGGCATGGGCTGGCCGAAGGAGTACGGCGGCGGTGGGGCGCGTCCCATGGAGCAGGCCATCGTCGCCGACGAGCTGGCGCGGGTCAGCGCGCCGGCGCCCACCAACAGCCTCGGTCTCGGCATCGTGGGGCCCACCATCGTGGTTCACGGCACCGACGCTCAGAAGCGCCGCTACCTCAAGAAGATCCTCACGGCCGAGGAGCTGTGGTGCCAGCTCTACTCGGAGCCCAACGCCGGTTCCGATCTGGCCGCGCTGCGCACCAGCGCCGAGGACAAGGGCGATCACTTCATCGTCAACGGCCAGAAGATCTGGACCAGCGCCGGGTCCATCGCCGACTGGGGCCTCTTGCTGGCCCGGACCAATCCCGCCGTGGCCAAGCACAAGGGCATCACCTGCTTCCTCATCAATATGCGCCAGCCGGGCATCGACGTCCGCCCGCTCAAGCAGATCACCGGCTCCTCGGAGTTCTCCGAGGTGTTCATGACCAACGCGCGCGTGGAGAAGTCCGACCAGATCGGCGCGCTGGGCGAGGGCTGGGCCATCGCCCAGACCACGCTCGGTTACGAGCGTGGCGGCCGCGCGCTGGCACGCATCACCACCTACGCCTCGCAGTACAGCCGCCTCGTGGATGCCGCCCGCCGGCTCAAGCGCCACGGTCGGCCGCTCATCGACAATCCCGTCATCCGCCAGAAGCTCGGGCGCATCTGGGCCGAGCTCGAGGTCGAGCGCTACGGCGCCCTTCGGGTGCTCACCATGCTCGAGCGCGGCGAGCACCCCGGCGCCGGCGGCTCGCTGACCAAGCTCTCCTACTCGGAGTTCGAGAAGCGCTTCATGGAGCTCGCGCTCGAGATCATCGGTCCCTACGGCCAGCTCACCGAGGGCCAGCCGGAAGAGTTCCAGCTGCACATCGACACGGCCGTCGGCGA
>DASSSH010000051.1:0-2148 GCA_035708525.1 Candidatus Methylomirabilota bacterium | reverse complement strand
CGGCGTCGAGACCTACTCCCTCGTCTTTCCGGGCCACGCGTGCGACGAGAGCGGCTACGCCAACCAGGTGGTGGCGCTCCACGCGCTGAGGTCGCACACCGCGCCCCCCTCGGAGCCCGCCCCGGGCTGGTGGCGGCTTCAGGCCTCCCGCATGCGGGACGTCCCCGAATACCCGACCTGCATCATGTCGGACTCCCTCAAGTGTCTTGCTCGCGACCGTGGTGTCCGCGTCCTGCTGACCGGCTACGGGGGCGACGACTGGCTCGGCGGAAGCCCCTATCACTATGCCGATCTGCTGCGGCGCTTCGGCCTGGGCGCGTTTGTCCGCCAGGTCAGGTCGGATCACGTCGCTGGATTCATCGAGCGCCGGCTCTTCTCGGCGCTCCACTATGGCGTCTGGCCGCTCCTGCCCCCTTGGGCACGGCGCGCGGTGAAGCTCATCCGCTCCCGCGCCCCGGGGCCGGATTGGCTCGATCCCGGCTTCGCGGCACGGACCGGCCTCCGGGATCGACTCAGGCGTGCGTCTGCAGCAGCACCCGCACCGACCTTCGCCGCCAACGACCTGCACCGGCAGCTCAACGGCGGGTGGCACGCCCACGGCATGGAGATGCTCGACCGGTCGGCCGCCCGCTGGGGGCTCGAGCTGCGCCACCCTTTCCACGATCGGCGAGTCGTCGAGCTCGCCCTCACGATGCCGGAGTCCGAGCGTCGCCGGGGGGCGATGTCGAAACTCGTCCTGCGCGAGGCCATGCGAAGCCGCCTGCCCGAAGCGGTCCGTGAACGCCGGGACAAGGCGGACTTCTCCCATGTCTTCGCGGAAACGCTGCGGGCCCCCGACGCTCGACGCATCTTCGAGACTCTCGTCACGGCCGAGCTCGGCTGGATCCAGGGGCAGGCCGCGCGTCAGGCCTATGAGCAGATGTCCGCGTCCTACTCCGCGGGCGAGCCCGCGTACACGGCGAACGTCAGACCGCTCTGGATGCTCTTCGGCATCGAGATCTGGCTCCGGGCCGCGCTGGGACGCGGCACCGAGTAGAGGAGGAGAAACCATGGACGAGCGCGAGGCGGAGCAGCGGCCCAAGGCCGAGAAGGCGGTCAGGAAACCGTACGAGCGGCCACGCCTCATCGAGTACGGGTCGATCGCCAAGCTGACCCAAGGGACGGCGACGGTGGGCGCCGATTCCGGCCCGACAGGCATGAATCAGCAATGCCTCTGATCCGGGCGCGTTCGGGCTGAGACCCGGCGCCGTGTCCCTCGTCGTCGACGAGCACCGCGAGTATCTCGCCGACCCGGCGCGCCTGTCGGCCTACGCCCGCGCGATCCAGGAGAGCGTGCGGCCCGGCGACGTGGTGGTGGATCTGGGCGCTGGGACGGGCATCCTCGGGCTGCTGGCCTGCCGGGCGGGGGCGCGGAAGGTCTACGCCATCGACGCGGGCGGGATGATCGAGGTGGCGCGCGCCATCTGCCGGGCCAACGGCTTCGCCGATCGCGTCGAGTTCGTCAAGGACTTCTCCACGCAGGCGCTGCTGCCGGAGCGGGTCGACCTCGTCGTGGCGGATCAGATCGGCCGTTTCGGCTTCGAGGCCGGCATCCTCCAGTACTTCGACGACGCCCGGGCGCGGCTGCTCAAGTCTGGTGGCACCACCATCCCGGCAGCGCTGGAGTTCTGGGTCGCTCCCGTCGAATGCCCCGAGGCCTTCGGGCGAATCGACTTCTGGGCCTCGGCGCCCGCCGGGTTCGACTTCGGGCCGGCGCGCGACTGGGCGGTGAACACCGGCTATCCCGTGAAGTTCCGCCCCGAGCAGCTGCTAGGGCAGCCGGTCGCCGCCCTCGCGCTCGACCTCTCCCAGCCGGCGCCGACCAGGCTCGAGCTGGCCGCGACGATCGAGGCCAGCCGCGGAGGCATCCTGCACGGCGTCGGCGGATGGTTCTCGGCGCGCCTCTCACCGTCGGTTAGCATGACCAACTCGCCTCTGGCCGCCGACTCGATCAACCGCCGGAACGTCTTCTTCCCCATCGACCGCCCGGTGCCGCTCTCTCCCGGTGACCGGGTCGACATCACGATGCGCATTCTGCCGCGCGATCCCGTGGTCGCCTGGGACGTGGTGGTGCGACGCAACGATGGCCAGCAGGCGCGCCACTCGCAC
>DASSSH010000050.1:0-2931 GCA_035708525.1 Candidatus Methylomirabilota bacterium | reverse complement strand
GCGGATAGTCGGCTTTCCAGGGAATGACCTGCCGCACCCCGCCCCGGGGAGTCGGGTGGTCGCCCCTGTAGCGGGGGATCAGGTGGATGTGCGCATGGAAGATGCTCTGCCCCGCCGCCGGACCGACGTTGACGCCGATATTGTAGCCATCGGGCTTGAACTCGGCGTCCAGCGCCGTCCGCTCTTCGGCCACCAGCTCCATGCAGGCGGCCACCTCGTCCGAGGACAGGTCGAAGAAGCTCGGGCAGTGCCGCACCGAGGTAATCAGCGAGTGCCCCGGGCTCACCGGAAAGGAATCCCGCGTGCAGCAGGCCAGGGCGTTCCGCCGGATCACTCCGCGGGGATGGCAGAAGATGCAGGGGTTGTTCGGGTCGCGCATGTCGGTCAGCCGCGCGCGGGCGGTGCCGCGCCGGCCGCCCAGGCCATCGCCGTGGTCCGGTACACCAGGTGGGCGAACTTGGAATACGGGATGTAGACGAGCAGGAAGAAGATCAGGACGAGGTGGACCACATACATGGGGTAGGCCAGCCGCGGCGCGCCGGCCAGGCGCAGCAGCTCGCACAGGAAACCCGTCAGCGTGGTCAACAGCAGGACCGCGAGGAAGAGCCAGTCCGAATACGTGCTCTTCCCGGCCCGTTCCCCGTCGGCGATGCGGCGGTAGGCGAAGACGGCCACGGCCGCGATCACGGCGAGCCCGCTCAGGTTGCCGAGGATCTTCACCGGATGCCAGAGCGGCCAGGGCGTGAGGTACCCGAAGGCGTAGATGCCGATCCCCACCGAGGTGGTCGTGACGACCAGCCCCAGGAAGCCATAGAAGACGGCCAGGTGCGTGCGGTGGAGGTGCTCCTTGTGGGTGCGGCGGGTCCCGGCCGCGCGCGAGTCGCACTCGCTGAACTTTTGGTGCCTGGCAATGGCGAGCAGCGTGGGAGCGAGCGCCGGCCAGAACGCGCGGCGGGCGCCCGCCTCCCGGCTCATGGCCCGCCAGTAGCGCGCCCCGCCGCCCAGCGCGGCGAGCCCCGCCAGACCGACGGCCGCCACGAACAAGACCTCGATATAGATGATGGGGATGAAGCGCGAATAGATGATGGGGCCCTGGGGCAGGGTCGTGAGGTGGCCGAGGGAGGCCAGCAACGCCAGCAGGATCAGGGCCGGGATCGCGAAGAGCAGCGGCAGGTACCGGGGATCGCCCAGGGCCCGCCCCAGGAGGGCGGGCGCCGCGTAGTGGCGAATGCTGTAGTCGCGGAGCGCGGCCATCAGGCTGGCCGGCTTGGCGTCGCGGGGGCAGTAGGTCGTGCACGCGGCGCACTGGTGGCAGAGCCAGATGGACGAGTTGCCGAGGGCCCGCTCCTTCAGCCCCCACTGGACCCAGATCATCTCCTTCCGCGGGAACGGGTTGTCGTCGGTGGAGACCGGGCAGACCACGGAGCAGGTCCCGCACTGGTAGCAGGCGGTGAGGTCGTGGGCGTCGAGGTCGAGGATCTCCCGCTTGAAGGCCAGGTCGGACCGTGCGGGAGCCGCCACTAAAATCCCTTCATCGGGTTGAGGCCGACACCCTTGATGACGTCCACGAACTGGGCGAGTCGGGCCGGCAGGCTGTCGAAGTCCGAAATCGCGGTCTCCATCACCTGCGCCCGCTCCGGCTCCAGCATGAGCCGCGACAGCGTCTCGCGGACATTGTCCATGCGCGTCGTCAGGAGCTCGCTGCCCTTGATGAAGTGGCACTGGTAGTCGTCGCCGGCCTTGCAGCCCAGCAGGAGCATCCCGTCGAAGCCGCGCGAGAAGGCGTCGGCCGCCATGATGGCGTTGACGGAGCCCAGGCACCGGACCGGGATGACCCGGAGCGAGGCGGGGAGCTGCCGGCGGTTGATGCCGGCCATGTCGAGCGCCGGGTACGCGTCGTTCTCGCAGGCCAGGACCAGGATCCGCGGCTTCTCCTCGTCGCCCTCCGGGATCTCGACGGCCTTGATCATCGAGGCGACCATGTCGACCGAATAGTCGTCGAAGGAGATGATCTGGACCGGGCAGGCCCCCATGCAGGTCCCGCACCGCCGGCAGCGGTTGGTGACGACAAACGGCGTATCCTTGCCCGGCGTCAGCTCGATGGCCCCGAACGGGCATTCCTGGCTGCACCGCCCGCACATGGTGCACTTCTGGAGGAAGAAGCTCGGATAGGACAGGTCGCCGACGCGCGGGTGCACCGCCGCGCCCGCCGAGGACTTCTCGACCGACTGGAGCGCCTTGAGCGCCGCGGCGGCCCCGTCGAGCGCCGCGGCCGCCAGGTCCATGGGCTTGCGCACGCATCCGGCCGAGTAGACGCCGGTCCGCCGCGTCTCGTAGGGGAAGCAGAGGAAGTTGGAGTCGGCGAACCCGTACCGCGACAGCGGGAGCCCCTTGCCCTGCAGGTACTGGAGGTTCAGCCCCTCGGACTCCGATGGGACCGGCGCCATCCCGGTCGCGAGGACCACCAGATCGACCTGGAGCCGGACCGACCCGCCGAGCGGCGAGTCCTCGATCTCGACTGCGAGGCCGCCGGCGGGCTCTTCCGACACGGCCGTCACCCTGGCCCGGGTGAACAGCACGCCGGGGTCTTCCTGCGCCTTCTTGTAGAAGTACTCGTACTGGCCTGGCGCCTGCATGTCGCGGTAGATGACGTAGACGGATGTCTCCGGGCTCGCCGAGCGGATGTAGGCGGCGTGCTTGAGCGAGACCAGGTAGGTCACGTGCGCGCTGTGCTTGACGTTGGCTTCGTCCTCGGCGCCGTCGCATTGCACGAGGGCGACGGTCTTGACCTCTCCGCCGTCGGACGGGCGCGTGATCTTCCCGGCCCGGGCCATATCCTCGAGCATCACGTTGGTGATGACGTCACGGCACTTGCCGAACCCGTATCGCTCGAGCTGGGAGGCGTCGAAGGGCTGCCAGCCCGTGGCCCAC
>DASSSH010000049.1:0-8747 GCA_035708525.1 Candidatus Methylomirabilota bacterium | reverse complement strand
GTGTACCTCTTCGCCGGGCTCAGCCGGTTCCATGTGCTGCGCGCGTTCGCCGACGAGGTCGGCGTTCCGCCTCATGCCTACCAGATCGCGCTTCGCGTCGAGCGGGCCCGGATCCTTCTCGGTGCGGGGACGCCGCTCGCCGAGGCCGCCCACTGGCTCAAGCTCCTGGCGGGGGCCGACCTCGTCTATATCGTCATCGGCCTGCTCACCTTCGAGTTCATCATCGAGGGGTGACCGGGGAGGGAACGCCATGGCTACGGACGCGTTCGAGGCGCTGACGGTCGGGCGGAAGGTCACGGTGCGGAAGACGGTCTCCGAGTCCGACGTGTACCTCTTCGCCGGGCTCACCGGTGACCTGAGCCCCAACCACGTGGACGAAGACTACATGCGTACGACCAAGTACGGCCGCCGCATCGCCCACGGCGCCCTGGTCATCGGATTCATGTCCCAGGCCTCGACGAAGATCGTCGAGGGCCTCGCCGGCACCATCGTCTCCTACGGATACGACCGGGTGCGGTTCCCCGCCCCGCTCTTCATCGGCGACACCGTCACCGTCACCTACGAGATCGTCGACCGCGATCCCGCGGCGCGCAAGACGTTCGCGCGGGTGACGTGCACCAGCCAGAGCGGCAGTGTCGTGGCCGCCGCCACTCACATTCTGAAGGTGGTCGAGTGACGGGCCTCTCCATCCTGGAGGGCATCCGCGTCCTCAGCTTCACCCAGTTCCTGCTCGGCCCCTCCGGCGTCCAGTTCCTGGCCGACCTCGGCGCCGACGTGATCAAGATCGAGCCACCCGGCGGCCGGCTCTGGGAGCGGCACTGGTCGGGCGCGAATCACTTCCTGAACGGAATCAGCGTCTTCTTTCTCCTGGCCCACCGCAACCAGCGCAGCCTGACCCTGGACCTCAGGGCGGCCTCGGGCCAGGAGGTGGCACGGCGGCTCGTCGAGCGCGCCGACGTGCTCGTGCAGAACTTCCGGCCGGGTGTCATGGCGCGGTTCGGCCTGGACTATGAGGCGGCGCGCTCGCTCAACCCGCGCCTGATCTACGTCTCGGCCTCGGGCTACGGCGAGTCGAGCCCCTACCGCGACCGGCCGGGCCAGGATCTGCTGATGCAAGCCCTCTCCGGGCTGGCCTCCATCTCGGGACGCGCGGGGCAGCCACCGACCGCCGTGGGCACAGCCGTCGTCGATCAGCACGGGGCGGCGCTCCTCGCCTTGGGCGTCCTGGCCGCGCTCCACGAGCGCGCCCGCACCGGACAGGGGCTCCACGTGGAGATCAGCATGCTGCGCGCCGCCCTCGATCTGCAGGTTGAGGTCGCGACCTACTTCCTGAACGGAGCCCCCCTGGAGAAGAGCCCGACACCGCTCGCCAGCATGTTCCATCCGCCTCCCTACGGCGTGTACGAAACGAAGGACGGCTACCTGGCGCTGTCCATGTCGCCGCTGTCAGACCTGGCGGAGGCACTCGACCTGCCGGCACTGGGCCCGTACTCCCAGGCGACCTGGGCGTTCGAGGCGCGCGAGGAGGTGGCGCGGCTGATCGAGCCGGTGCTCAAGCGTCGAGCTACCAGCGAGTGGCTCGCCATTTTCGTCCCGAAGGGCATCTGGGCGGCCCCGGTGCTGACCCACGCCGAAACGTTCGCCGATCCCGCCGTGCAGGCCGCCGACGTGACGGAGGAGACCATCCATCCCGTCGCGGGTCCCGTCCGCCTGTTGCGCTTCCCGATCGAGTTCTCCACCGGCCGCGCCGGCATGCGCCGACCGCCACCCATGGCGGGGGAGCACGCGGACGAGATCCTGGGCGAGCTGGGCTATGGCGGCGCCGAGATCGGCCGCCTGCGGGCCCAGGGCGTCATCTAGCCCGCTCTCTCTGCTCGAGCTCGCCGCTCCCCACGAAGGCATTCCCTCGCGACGCGCTGCGACACCTACTGGTTCCGAGGCGGATCAGGGGGGTGTAGCGTGGGATGAGGAGGGAGTCGTCAGGAGATTGGCTTTCCCTGGCCGCCCGGTTTCACCCTTCCCTCGAGCCCGGGCGCGTCAGCGCGGGGCCGCTGGCCCCGCGTTCAAGGCAAGGAGCGATTCCAAGGAGGTCTCCAATGAGCACCCAAGGCGAGAGCCACAAGGGCATCATGGAGTCCGTCAAGGACAACGTCGTCACCTCGATCAAAGGCACTGGAGAAGTCGCCAACGCCGTCATCGAGACCGTCAGCGGCACCATGGTCAGCGCGATCAAGGGCACCGGCTCAGTCGGCACCGCCCTGACGTCGACTGTCTCCGATATCCTTCGCGGCGCGATCACCGGCACCGCCGCGGCCGGCGGCGATGTTGGCACCGCCGCCAAGGGCGCCGTCGTCGGCGTCCTCAAAGGCGCCAAGGAGGTCGGGCTCGAAGGCACCGACGCCGTCAGCACGAGCGCGCGCGCCGTCGTGAAGGGCGCCGCCGAGGTCGGTAGCGATGTCGGCGCCGCGGCGCGCAAAGCGGTGGAAGGCGCCATCGCGGGCGCGAAGCAGGTCGGCCTCAACGCCGAGGAGGCGGCATCGGCTGCCGCCACCGGCGCGCTGAAAGGCGCCGGCGAGATCAGTCAGGAGGCCATCGAGCAGGTTCGCAAGGCGACGACCGGCGTCATCTCGGGCGTCAAGGTCGTGTTGAAGGAGCCGTTCAAGTAGCAATTCCAACCCTCTGAGAAGAGGGATCCTTCAGCGCGAGAGCGGCCGCGCCCCAGGAACTCTGGGGCGCGCGCGGCCGGCCCGCCCAGCAGTATCCCTGTGTCCCGCTACGCCGCCGCGCGGAAGAAATTCTTTCGCAGGAGGGCGGTAAGGTTTACGCGCCCGGAGACGTGGCGCTCGCGCCGAGTGCTCGAGGGACGCCCAAGCGCGGCCTTTCCAGCTGGACTGGCCCATGCGCGTGCGCTGCGCGCGGTGGCACCTCGATTGCACAAGCACGGAACATGATCGGGAGGTTATCGCCATGGACACACGACTAGTGACAGCACTCATCGTCATCGGACTCGTCCTGCTGATCGCGATCGGACTCTGGGCCTATCGGCGCCGGCGCTCCGCGCGCCTGCGGCGGCAGTTCGGACCTGAGTACGACCGAATGCTCCAGCAGCTCGGCAGCCGGCGTCGAGCGGAAGCCGAGCTCGAGACCCGGGTGCGACGCGTGAGCGCGCTGCACGTTCGGGAGCTCGACCTCAAGGATCGGGCGCGACTCGCGGAGGCCTGGCGGTCGGTCCAGCTCCGCTTCGCCGACGATCCCAGCGGGGCGGTCGCCGCGGCGGATCGTCTCGTCGTCGAAGCGATGGACGCGCGCGGATACCCGGTCAGCCGGCTGGATCAGTGCGTCGCCGACATCTCGGTGCACCACGCCCACGTGCTCGATGACTTTCGCCGGGCGCGTGAGATCGCGTCACGAGACGACCGCGAGCAGACCAGTACGGAGGACCTCCGGCAGGCCATGATCGGTTATCGCGCCCTCTTCGAAGATCTGCTAGGCGAGCGGGTCGGCGGACGGCAGGCGCGCGATGACCGGGCGGCGTGAAGAAGGAACGATCGGGGCGCGACCGGAAGACCGGCGGCGACGCCGAGCCTCGGCTCACCGGCGTGGTCGTCCGCTCGATCCTCTGGAAGCGTGCCGGAGACGGGCGACCCGCTGCGCCCTCCTGAGGTCGGCGACGAAACGGCGCATCTCCGCGGCCCGCTCCGCGTGGTCGGGAATGCGAAGGATCGCCGACGGATGCACGGTGACGACGATTTCAATCCCCTCGGGTGATCGCATCACGCGTCCGCGGGCGGCGCCCACCGTTACGGCCGATCCGAGAATGGCCGCGGTGGCCGTCGCGCCCAGACAAACGAGAACAGCGGGCTGAACGAGGGCGAGCTCGCGCTCGAACCAGGGGCGGCACGCTTCGACCTCACCGCGTCCCGGGCGTTCGTGGATCCGCCGTTTTCCGCCCTCGGTGCTCTTCCACTTGAAGTGCTTGACGACGTTGGTGACGTAGGTCCGACGCCGGTCGACCCCTGCCTCGGCGAGCGCCTTGTCCAGGAGCCGGCCGGCTGGTCCGACGAACGGGCGCCCGACCAGATCCTCTTCGTGCCCGGGCTGCTCTCCAACGAGCATGATCCGAGCGCGCGGATTCCCCTCGCCGAACACGGTCTGTGTGGCGCGCTTGTAGAGATCGCACGCCGTGCAGGAGGCCGCCGAGCGGCGCAGGGCGTCGAGGGTAGTCGTTCGCGTCGCGCGCACTAGTCAGTGGCTCCGGCAGCCGCGATGGCGGAAGCGCAAGCCCTCCTCGTTCCACTCGAGCCGCCGATCCGAATCGTATTCGGGCGCGGTCTTCACGCCCGCCATGGTGAAACCGACATAGCTCTTGGCCGAGGCGACGACGCGTACTGCTCGCCCCCAATGGATTCTCTCACGTGGCATCGGCGGCCTGGGTAGTTCTTACCCGGTAATTTCGGGATGGTGGTCGCACGCGGGACCATGGGTTGGTCTCTTCGACCGCCGAGCATCAACGTCAAGTCCTTGGTGTCCAAGGCAAGGCGGGCGTTCTGCGCATCAGATGTCGACCGGCCGACGCCGCCGAGCGCCCCTCACGGATGGCATGTGGATTGCTCCTCTCGTGACGTAGTCCCAAGCTCCGCGTGTCGTGAAAGCCATGACGACGACCAGCTCTGACGGGAACGACGATGTCGCCTGAGCGCCGGGCCGATCAGGGACATACCGCGGGCCGCATCCCCGAGCGGCCCCGCGGGATCGGGCTCGCCGGACTCGGCCGTGAAGGGCTCGTCGCCATCGTGGACCGCCTCACGAACGTCGCGCGGGCCGTCTGGCGCGAAGTCCGGGAAGACGAGCTCCTGGATCGCGCTGCCGCGCTCTCCTACTACCTGCTCTTCGCATTGTTCCCGCTGCTGCTTTTCCTGACGGCTCTTCTCGGGCTGCTGCCGTGGCATCTGATGGACCTGCTCATGGGGTACCTCGATATGTTCGTCCCGAGCGATGTCGTGCGGAGGACCTTCTCCGACATCGCTGCGGGCGCGACACACGGACTGCTGTCGGCCGGGATCGCCGTTGCCTTCTGGAGCGCGTCGAGCGGCATACTGGCTGTCATGGCCGCTGTGAATGCGGCCTATGACATCGACGAGCAGCGGCCCTGGTGGCGGCAGCGTCTCGTCGCACTGGCCCTCACGCTGGGTGTCTCGCTCTTCACGGTGGTTGCGCTGGCCCTCTTGATGTTCGGTCCGGAGCTTGGTGGTGCCGTTGCGGACTGGCTCGGCCTGGGGAGCCTGTTCGCCATCACCTGGGAACTGCTCCGGTGGCCGGTCGTCGTCGGCCTGGTCGTGATCGGCGTCGGGATCGTCTATCACTTCGCACCCGCGGTCCGGCTCCGCTGGCGGTGGCTCACGCCGGGCTCGACCTTCGCCGTGGTTTGCTGGCTGGTGATGTCCCTCGGGCTTCGCCTCTACGTCACCCATTTCGCCCAGTACAACCTGACCTACGGATCGATCGCGGGCGTGATCGTCCTCCTGCTCTGGCTCTACCTCATCGGTGTCGCCCTGCTGATCGGGGCCGAGATCGACGCCGAGCTGAGCCCTCCTCCACGGAGCCGGTCGGTCGCGCTCCCGCGCGGACCGGCGGGAGCGGCGCGCCGCGGGAGAGCGGCTGCATGAGACGCTCACGCCTCCGGCATGGCGCGGCCCTCACCTTGATCATGGCGCTCGCGGTCTCCTGCGCGTCGTTCAAGCCGCGCGTGCAGCTGCCCGAGATGACCGTGGGGCAGTCCGGCTTCGCCGCCACCGTCGCCGCGTACACCGGGACTCCGCTTGTCGCAGGGAACCGCGTCCAGATCCTCCTCAACGGCGACGAGATCTTCCCCGCGACGCTGGCGGCCATCCGGAGTGCCAAGAAGACGATCAACTACCTGCAGTACGTGTTCGAAGACGGGCCGCCCGCAGAGCAGATCGCCCGGGCGCTGGCGGAGCGGTGCCGCGCCGGGGTGAAGGTCAACGTGCTCTTGGACGCGGTGGGAAGTCTGCTGATGGCGCCCGAGCACCGCGAGGTCATGACGAGCGCCGGCTGCCGCGTCGAGAGCTATCGGCCGTTGACCTCGTTCGCCATCCATCGCGTGAACTACCGGAACCACCGGCGGATCCTGGTGGTCGACGGCCGGCTGGGAGTGACCGGCGGCTCCGGGGTGAGCGAGAAGTGGGGCGGCAGTGGGCGGCAGGAGGGCTACTGGCGCGATACCGACGTCAAGGTGGAGGGCCCGATCGTGGAGCAGCTGCAAGCCGCGTTCGTCGACAACTGGCTCGAGACGACCGGCATCGCGCTTGGCGGGGAAAGCTACTTCCCGGGCGCCCGGCCGGCAAAGGATGGTGTCGACGCCCTCGTGGTGCGCAGCTCGCCGAGGCAGGGCGCCACGGCCATGTATTCCATGTTCCTGCTCTCGATGGCCGCGGCCCGGCGGTCGATCTACATCACCAATCCGTATTTCGTCCCCGACAAGGAAATGATCGACACGCTTGTCGCCGCCAGAGGCAAGGGAGTGCGAGTGATCGTCCTGCTCCCCGGCCAGATCGATCACAACATCGTCCGCCAGGCGAGCCGCGCCGAGCTCGGCCGCCTGCTCAAGGCCGGAATCGAGGTCTATGAGTACCAGGCGGCGCTCCTCCACGCCAAGACCATGGTCGTCGATGGCGTCTGGGCCACGATCGGGAGCGCCAATCTGGACCGGCGCTCGCTCGCGCTGAACCAGGAGCTCAACCTCGTCGCCTACGACAGGACCATCGGACGCCGCCTGGAGGAGGTCTTCGAGCAGGACCTCAGGCACTCCAAGCGGCTGACCTACGAGGCGTGGCATCAGCGTGGGCTCTATGGTAGGTTCCTCGAGTTTCTCTCCATCCCGGTCCGCGAGCAGCTCTAGCCCGCCCCGCCGCAGGAGGGCTTGACAGCCAGGGTATTCTAGCTTCGATGGGCGGTAGTCAGGGCTGGTACGCACTCCTCGCAGCGGCACTCACCCTTTTCTCAGCATGCTCGACCGGCGATGTGGCCTCCGCGCTCTCGCCCGGGGCCGGGCCTTCCATCCAGGCGGTCTCTGCGTTCTCTCCCTCGGAACGGATCGGGAATGGCTTCAAGAATCTCGATCCCACATACAAGCGGGCGTCGTACCTCCATCGCTTTCATTCCTTCCTGATGGGAGGCACCTGGCTGGTGCCGGAGCGCCGCGTGGCGCCGCTTCCGGCCGCCCTTCCCGACGTGAAGGCGCTTCGCGAGAACGGCCACGAGGCGACCGTGACGTGGATCGGGCACTCGACCGTGCTCGTCCAGCTCGACGGGGTCAACTTTCTCACCGACCCCAACTGGTCCAACCGCAGCGGGCCATTCGGCGGGCTGATCGGCGTCCGCCGATACACACCGGCCCCGATCCGGCTCGAAGACCTGCCGCCGATCGACTTCGTCCTGATCTCGCACGACCACTACGACCATCTCGACGAGCCGACTGTCATCCGTCTGGCGCAGCTCTTCGATCCGCTCTTCGTCGTCCCCCTCGGGATCAAGTCCTGGCTCGCCGATCGAGCGATCACGAGAGCGGTCGAATTGAACTGGGGGGAGTCGATCGTCGTCAAGGGTTTGACTGTGGTCTGCACGCCGGCCCAGCACGGCTCCGGGCGGACTCTGGTGGACCAGGGACGCCGCCTGTGGGCCTCTTGGGCCGTGCTCGGATCCAAGCGCTTCTATTTCGCCGGCGACACCGGCTACAACGGACACTTCAAGCTCATCGGGGACACGTTGGGGCCGTTCGACCTGGCGGCCCTCCCGATCGGCTCGTACACGCCCCGTGAGATCGCGCGGCCGGTCCACATGGGACCCGAGGAAGCTCTCCAGGCCTCGCTCGACCTGCGCGCCCGGCACTTCATCGGGATCCACTGGGGCACCTTCATGCTCGCGCGCGAGCCCTATGACGAGCCGCCCCAGCGGATCGCGGCCGAGGTCGAGCGACGGAAGCTCGACCCGGAGAGCGTCTGGATCCCGAAGCCCGGCGATACCGTGCCCTGGTAGCCGCGTTCCACTGAGGTCGCGATCGCCGCGCGGACGGTGTCCTCGGCGGGTGTCTCGCTCCGGGGCCGTCGGGTACAATTCCCGCGATGCTCGAGATCACTCTGGTGCTCATGGCCATCGTGGCCGTGGGACTGATCGGCTTCGTGGCCACCGCGTTCACCCCCCACTTCATGACCGCGATCGGTCTCAGCACCTTGCTGCTCGGGCTCGTCATGGGGGTGCCGACCGGCGTCTGGTATCACGTGATCCTCTATCGATTCGTCTCGGCAAAGGCGCCGCTGCCGCGGACGTGGTGGCTGTCGCCATCGACTCTGCACCGCCAACTGACCGACGCCGAGCAATCCCGGATCCGGCCCTGGTACCGGATCGGCGGCCTGGGCTTCGTGCTCTGCGTGGCCGGCGGCCTCATCGCGATCGCCGGGGCGCTGCTGGGGCGATGAGGATGGTCATGTGACTGCTTCAGCGGTCCAGAAGCCCGGATACGCGATCACGAAACCCGTCGCGTTCACCGGCAACTCCGTGGTGAACGCCCCGCCCGCGGACTCGTATCGGTAGGTCTGGTCGCTGATGCGCCGGTAGACCTGACCGAGCGGCTCGAGAGCGAACCCGGGAAAGCGGAGCCAAGCGGCTTTCACCTCGGCCTCTTCCCCGACGGCCAGGCCCAGGCGACGAATCGGCAAGAGATTGGTGGA
>DASSSH010000048.1:0-7712 GCA_035708525.1 Candidatus Methylomirabilota bacterium | reverse complement strand
GGCCGGTACCGTCGAGTCGGTCCGCATCGTCACCGATCAGTTCACTGGGCGGCCACGCGGCTTCGGTTTCGTCGAGATGTCCACCAAAGAGGAGGCCGCCAAGGCGATCGAGATGCTCAACGGGCGCCTGTTCCGCGACCGCAATCTGGTCGTGGACGAGGCGCGCCCGCAGCCGCAGCGCGGCTCCGGCGGGCCCCGTGGCGGACCGGGCGGTCCCCGCGGCGGCGGACCCGGGGGCGGTGGCGGCGGCTGGCGCCGCTAGCGAGCGAAGAATAACGGCCCCGGGGGTTGGCGCTCCGGGGCCTTTTTTCGGCGGATGACAACTCATCATGTGAGGAGTGCATGAACAAGCCCGGCATTCCCGCTCCGGCTTTCGTGAAGCGGATCGGTCCGGTCGTCGACATGCGGCGAGGGGCGGAATTTCAGGAGCTCAGCACGCGCAGTCTCATGAATCGGTTGACGGGCACCGCGATGCCGTTCGGCTGGACGGTGAATCCGTTCCGTGGCTGCGAGTTCGGGTGCCGTTACTGCTACGCCCGGCCGACCCACGAGTATCTCGGTCACGCCGACCCGGAGGAGTTCGAGCATCGCATCTATGTCAAACGCGCCGAGGGCGACCGGCTCGTCGCGGATCTGAAGCGGGCGCGGGACGGCGGCCAGGAGATCGCCATCGGCGCCGCGACGGATCCCTATCAGCCCGCCGAGGCGCGGTTCGCGATCACCCGAAGCGTGCTCGAGGCGATCGCCCGCGTTCCCGGCCTGCGCGTGGGAATCACCACGAAGTCGACGGCTATCACCCGGGACGTGGCCCTGCTCCGGGCGATCGCCGCCGCCTCGGACCTCTGGGTGAACTTCTCGGTGATCTCGCTCGACGCCGACCTTCTCCGAGTGATCGAGCCGCGCGCGCCGCGCCCCGATCTGCGCCTGGGAGCGCTGCGGACGCTGGCGGGAGCCGGAATCCGAACGCGCGTGTTCATCATGCCCGTGCTCCCGCTGATCAACGACGGCGAGGCCGGCCTGAGAGCGCTGCTCGTGGCGGCGCGGGATGCGGGAGCCCGGGAAGCCATCGCCCAGCCGCTCTTCCTGCGCGCCGAGAGCACCCGCCGGTTCTTTTTGGACTTCATCGAGCGCGAGTTCCCGTGGGCGCTTGCGCGCTATCGTGAGCTCTACCCTGAGCCCGGCAATGCGCCCCGCTCCTACCGCGAGTCTGTGGAGCGGATGGTCGAGCGGCTCGCGGGAGAGGCGGGGTTCAAGGCGCGGAGCCGCGAGGACCGGGTGCGGGATGAAGGCCCACCCCGCTCCCGCCAGCTCTCGCTCGCGTGGTAGGGAGGAGCGATCAGGTCTTGCTCTGATCGACGGTCGTCACTCGCCGGGCGATCAGGCGTGAGCCGCTCCGCTCCACCTCGACCGTGACAAAATCGCCGGGCCGGAGTTGGTCCGCCGCCGCTGGCGCCTCCACGAAGTCGCCAACCCACCCCGTCGCCGCGATGCTGTCGCCGCGCGCTACCCGGGCAAACTCCGTCTGCGCGGTGAGCGTGAACGTGCGGCGCGTGATGACCGTCTGACCGTTCGTCACCGTCCAGGGACCGATCTCGGTAACCGTCAGGGTCCCGTTCGCGATGTCGATGGCCGTGATCGTGCCTGAGACCGTCATGTCGCCAACAGCCGACGAAACGGCGGCGGTCAGGGCAAGGACCAAGGCCACGACCAGGGTGACTACCACGTATCGCTGGCTCCTCTTCATGGCTCCGGTACCTCCTTGTCGGATGGGCCCAGAGTGTTGCCTTCAACCGCTGTGCCATGGGCGACGCGTCCCGGAACGTGCAAGAGAATCGAGGCGTTCTGGGTGATCCGGGTGCGACGGGGAGCGGGCCGAGCCCACCCGAGAGGAAACTTCTTCCTGGCCAGGTGTGTAAGGTCTTCGGCCCTGACGGGACCCGAGTGGCACACGGACGATAGCGGGGAGAGACTGGCCTAAAGGGAGGGAGCCATGGCGATACAAGCACCCGACCCGGATTTCGGCCAGAACAAGTGCCCCGATTGTGACGCGATCATGAAGCCCGTCCAGCTGACGACCCAGCAAGGCCGCTCGGTCAACTATCTCGAATGCCCGAAGTGCGGCCGCAAGATCAAAGAGCCGGGCCCGTCTTCGCCGTCAAGGCCTGGGCGCTAGAGGCGGGAGAGGAGAGGCGGGCTCGAACGGTATCCTCTCCGGCGGTGGCGCCTAGTGGACGAGGACGGGTGGGCTACTCTTCCGGGCCTCCCGGCGCGACAGGGTCGCCGCCGGGGAGAAGCTCGGGCTGGACGGGCTCGGCCGGCCCCTCGGCGGCGGCCTCGTCGGTGACCGGCGCCAGACCGTCCTGCTCGATGAGCGGACGGAACTTTTCGTAGAGCTCGAGCAGCTTGGCGACGTAGTAGCCAGTGTTCTCGTCCGGGGCGGCCGGATTCCACTCCGCGGCCAGCTTCGCTGCCTCGTTGACTTTGACGCGCTTGCCATCGCCCGCCACGTAATAGGAGACCTGGTCGCCGGCCTGATAGGGCCGCTCGGACTTGAGCGCCAGCTCGTAGGCCGCCCCGGCATTGCGCTTGCCGGCCTTGGTCTTCTCGGCGTATGCCGAGGGCGATTCCTGGAGCGTCTCGGTCTTCACGAACTGGCGGAGTGTCACCAGGTGAGCCTCGAAGTCTTCCTGCCAGCGTCTGACCAGGGCCGGGATCTCGTCACGGCGGCCCGTTAGGAGCAAGCGGAACATCTCCTCCATCCACTGGCGCTGAAAGAGCTCGATACCGCGCGACCGGAGCCCCGAGCCCTTGATCAAGAGCTTGCCGCGCGAATCGAGCAGCGCGTAGTTCTTCATCTTGTAGCTGAACATCGCTGGAAAGCGGCCGTCGAGCTCGAGCTGGATGCCCTCGGGCAGGACGGCGGACAGAGCAGCGAGGAGCTGCTGCTCGCCGTCACCCTGGCCCTCTCCCCCGGAGGGGGAGAGGGAAGAGGCTGGCGGGACGAAGTACAACCCGTCGGTGTCCACCTCGACGACCGTCGCGCCCAACTCCCCGAGGCGCGTGACCAGCGCTTGGACGAGTCGCCGACCCTCACCAGTGACGCGGTTGGCCGCGTCAAAATCGTTCCAGTGCCCCTGGAAGAACCCCAGGTAGCCGTAGAACGAGTTGATCAGGATCTTGAACGTCTGCTGGAGCGCGTTGAGCAGGACACGGTCGGCCGCCGCGCCCGCCTCGCGCGCGAGCCGTTTGGCCGCCACGCGGAACTCCCTCAGGTCGCGGAGGAGGGAGGCTGACACGCCGAGGCGGTCGGAGGCGGGGAAGATCTGCTGACCCAGCATCAGGGAGGGGTAGAGCGAGGTCACGTCCACGTGCCAGACGTCACGCGCCACACCCTGCTGATAGATGGCCGTGAAGCCACCGGCGACGCCGCGCGCCGCCTGGGGCGCGGGAATCGCGCGACGCCGATGGAGGTACTCGCGCATCAGGAGCGCGTCGATCTTGGTGGCGTTCCCGCGCAGGACCACCATTTGGTAGTCGAACGGCATGGCCTGAGCCTGGGCGAAGTAGGGCGGCGACAGCACGGCCGAGAGGCCCAGGGTCTCCAGCACATCGTCCCGGGCGTAGGCCATGAGCCGGGCCGGCTCCTCCCTGAAGATTCGGGGGATGTCTTCCGGCGGCAGATAGGTGCGGTCGGGCGCGGCCACGCCGAAGTGGCGCGCGACGTCCTTGAGGCCGTAGGACTCCAGATCGCGCGCCGCCACATCGTAGAGCTGGGTGAGCATCCAGGTGTCGACGACGTGCCGGCCGGCGACCGCGTAGCGGCGGTAGCTGATGGTGCGCTCGGCAACCTGCATCCGCGAGGGATGGCCGCGCAGGGGGGAACCGTCACGCCCCCAGTCGAGCCGCACGCCCAGGCGGCGGGCCCGTGCCTCGATGTACTCGAGGTCGAAGCGGAAGATGTTGTGGCCTTCGAGCACATCGGGATCGCGCTCCCGGATGAGCCGCGAGCATTCGGCGAGCAGCTCCGCTTCGGACAGCTCGGCGCCCGACAGGACCGCGCTCCAGCCTCCGGAGTCGGCCAGGGCGATGGCGATGATCCGGTCCGATTCGCGGCGGGCGTTGGGGAATTCGAATCCGGGTGCCGTCGTGACTTCGATGTCCAGCGCCATCCGGCGCAAGTCGCGCAAGGTCATGCCGAGGAAGGAGGTCTTGCCCGTGCGCAGCAAGAACTGGTGCACGGCGTCGTTGAGGAAGCGATACGGAGCGTCGGGGGCGCCGGAACTCTTTCCCCAGGCGCGCTGGCAGTGGTCGCGGGCCTTGAGCGCCTGGGCCCAGGCCGGGCACTCGGCGAGCCAGCGGAAGGTTCCCTCGCCCTCCAGCGGGGTCAACGCGGCCTCGCCCTTGAAGCCCTTGAGCAGATCGGGATCGGCGAGCAGCAGGAACGGCTTGAAGGGTTCCTCGACGACGACGGTCTGCCCGTCGCGGCGGGCCCAGACCTTCACCGAGGCGTCGGCGGCTTCGAAAGCCAGCAGGCCGGGGCTGGCGTCATGGCCGAAGAGCAGCGGGTTGTCGTAGAAGGGCAGGGGGAGCGACGTCAATTGAGCATGCCCAGCAGCCGATGCAGTTCCTTGCGCGCCAGCGTGTAGGCGGGCTCGATCGCGATGGCGCCGCGCAGCTCCACGATCGCCTCGCGAATGCGGTTGCGGCGGATATGCACGCGGGCGAGGTTGAAGTACGGGTAGTGGCGAGGCTCGTAGCGCGGCGCCTTCTTGGCGCGCTCCAGCCATGGGATGGCTTCCTCTTCCCGCCCCAGCTCGATCAGATAAGCGCCGATGTCGTTGTAGGGGTTACCGAAGGCCGGGTCCACCGAGATGGCGACCTTGCACTCGGCGATGGCGTCCTCGTGGCGGCCCTGGAAGCTGTAGGCCCAACCGAGGAAGGTGTGGGCCTCGGCGGTCGGGTGGATGGCGATCGAGCGGCGGTAGTGCTCCACGGCCTCCTCCAGCCGGCCGCTCATCTGCGCCTCGTAGCCCCGCTGAAAAGAGAGCTGAGCCTCCTCCGGGACGTTGGCAGGCAACCCGAACGCCATCCTATTCGCCCGACGCCTCCTCGATGGCTTTTCGATACGTTGGCAGATCGGTGAGCCCGGTGAAGCGGCGTCCGCCCTCGACGATGACGGTGGGAATCGCGCGCACCCGGTGCTCCATCACGGCCTCCTGGAAGTCGGCCATCACGGCCTCACGCGCGAGGCCGCCCTCGAAATCGGCAAGGAAGCGGTCGAGGTCCACCCCAGCCTCCCGGACGACACCGATCAGCTCCTGGCGGTTGGCGATGTTGATGCTCCGGGTGAAGAGTGCCTCGTACAGCCTCAGGTGGAGGCGCTCGAAGGCCTCGGGGTCCTGCATGGCGACGCACTTGGCGGCTTCCAGCGCCGGGAGCGACCAGTTGGGATAGTCCTCGCGCGGCCAGGGCGTGAACCGGATGCCGTCGCTCGCGGCCATGGCGCCGCATCGCCGCCAGCCCTCCTCGCGGTACGTCCCTTTGAACGTCACGGTGGGATCGGGCTCGGGGCGGAGCGGAAAGGCCTTCCACTGGATTTGCAGCTCATCGCCCATCTCGTCCTTCAACCGCCGGAGGCGCACGGCCGCCGGATAACACCAGGGTCACAGATAGTCCGAATACTCCACCACGCGCACGGTCATGAGCGGCCTCCTGGGTGGATTCTACCTCAGGGCGCGGGCGTGGGCTTGGCAGCCTCGGGTTTTGCGGTATTCTGACCTAGTGCGACGATTCGCGCTGATCATCGCGATGCTGGCGGCGATACTTTCCGGCTGTGCCGGGCGCGTCAGCTTTCCGAACGTGACCCCGGGAACGCCCACCGAGGTCACCGCGAAGCTCATCAAGCCCGAGGGCCCCGGCCCGTTCCCCGCGGTGGTGCAGCTGCACGGCTGCGGCGGCCTCGAGCCCCAGTCCTACCGCTGGGCGCACTGGCTCGCGGATCGCGGCTACGTGGTCCTGGTCGTGGACAGCTTCGGTCCGCGAGAGGTCAAAGGCGATTGCCGCTCGGGCCCCGGCGAGCCGCCGATCACGGCGCGCTTCGACGACGCCTTCGGTGCGCTGCGCTATCTGCAGGCGCAGCCCTTTGTCATCGCGGGCCGCGTCGCCGCCGTCGGCTGGTCGCAAGGTGGTGTGTACGCCATGGCCGTGATCAACGGACCGAGCCTCGAGCGGGCCCGCCTCCGCGGTGTCAAGCTGCCGCCGGTGGGCTTCGCCGCCAGCATCGGCATCTCTCCGGGCGGCTGCTTCTCGCTGGTCAAGGAACAGGTCATCCGGCCGCTCCTGGTGTTGATCGGCGGGGCCGACGACTGGACGCCAGCGGCCAAGTGCAAGGAGATGGTGGACGCCATGCGAGGCCGCGGGGCCAACGCGTCCATCGTGATCTATCCGGGTGCCTACCACTACTTCGACGTCGAGGGCCAGCGCCTCGAGGTGTTGCCCCACGTCGAGAACGAATCCAAGCCCGGCGGTCGCGGTGCCACCGTCTCCTACCAGGCGGCGGCCGCCGCGGACGCCCACCACCAGGTCGAGGCCTTCCTCGCGCGTCATCTGAAGGCACGATAGCCCCCTCACCCCGGCCCTCTCCCCGAAGGGGAGAGGGAGTCTGAATTCCAGAAGGCAGAGCGAGTATGGAACCCTCGCCCCCAAAGGGGGAGAGGGCAGGGTGAGGGGGACAACAATTAGGGCGAGCGTTGCGGGGGACGGGGCCCGCATGCTAGCGTGAGCGGCACACCATGGACGCATCGGTTGAGCTCGTTCGGCATCTGCTGCCCTCGATCGTCTATATCCATACTGAAGTGCCGTCGGCGCATCCCTCGACTCGAATTCTGGGTGATGAGCGGATGGGCAGCGGCGCCATCATCGATTCAGCGGGCCTGATCCTCACCGTCAACTATGTGGTGATGGGCGGCGAGAACATCCAGGTCTCCTTCGAGCGCGGCCGCTCGCAGCGGGCCGAGATCGTGGCGCAGGACTTCGAAGTCGGCCTGGCTGTCATCCGCGTCAAGCGCCACGGGCTCCCGGCGGTGCAGCTGGCCGACTCCGACCGGCTCGAGCGCGGGACGGCGGTGTTCGCACTGGGCTCCAGCGGTGCCCGGGAGCGGCGCGTGTCGAACGGCATCGTGACCTACCTCGGCGAGTTCGAGGCCTACTGGGAGTTCCTGCTCGAGCGGGGCGTCGTCTCCAGCGCCACCAATCCCGGCTTCGGAGGCGGCGGGCTCTTTACCGCGGGCGGGCAGATGGTCGGGGTGGTCTCGCTGAACCTCAACGAGATCGCCCGCTACTCGCTCGCCATTCCCAGCGAGTGCTACGCGCGCAGCGCCGGAGAGCTTCTCCGCTATGGCCGGGTGGTGAGCCGGCCGCAGCGGGCCTGGCTCGGTGTCTTCGCCCACGCGCTCGAAGAGGGGGTCGTCGTCGCCGGCCTCGTGCCGAACGGGCCGGGCGCGCGCTCGGGAATCCAGGAGGGCGATGTCATCGTCTCGCTGGATTCCCGGGAGGTGCCGACGCGCAAGGATCTCTACCTCTCCCTCTGGCGCCACGAGCCCGGCGAGAAGATCGCCCTCGAGGTCCTGCGCGACAACCAGCTACGCCAGGTCCATGTGGTCGGCGGCAACCGCGCGGAGTTCTACAAGCAGCTCTGATACGGTTCGAACGTC
>DASSSH010000047.1:0-3578 GCA_035708525.1 Candidatus Methylomirabilota bacterium | reverse complement strand
AGGACGCGGCTCCATCTTCTTCAACACCCAGCCGTTCTTCACCCTGCTGATCCTGCCTCTGTTCTTTCCCGAAGAGACCGTGACGGCGCGCAAGCTGTTCGGGACGGTCGTGGCGTTCTCCGGGGTGGTGCTGCTCTTCCTGGAGAAGCTGGGAGGGGGCAGCGGCTGGGGCCTGGCGGGCGATCTCCTGACCCTGCTCGCGGCGCTCGGCTGGACGGCAAACAACATCATCACCAAGCGCGTGGTGGGCCAGCTGCACCCGACGGCGCTGATCCTCTGGAGCACGGCGGCCGCGCTGCCGCTCATGGTGCTCCTGGCGCTCCTGCTCGAGCAGGGGCAGCCGTGGCAGCTCACGGTGACGGCGATCGCGTCGGTGCTCTATCTGGGCGGCATCGCGGCCGCCTTCTCCTTCGTGGCCTTCACGTGGCTGATCCAGCACTACTCGGCCGTCCGCGTCAACGCCTTCGTCTTCCTCGCGCCGGTGTTCGGCGTGCTGATCGGCTGGGCCTTCCTGGGCGAGGCGCTTTCGGCGAGCCAGCTGGCGGGCGCGCTCCTCGTGGCGGCGGGCATCATCGTGGTCAACAGCCAACCGCGCTCCTTTCCCCCCTCGGGGAGAGGGTCGGGGTGAGGAGCGCCCGTGCCTAGGCGGACCGACCTCAAGAAGATCCTGCTGATCGGCTCCGGGCCCATCGTGATCGGCCAGGCCTGCGAGTTCGACTACTCCGGCACCCAGGCGTGCAAGGCCCTCCGCGAGGAAGGCTTCGAGGTCGTGCTGGTCAACTCCAACCCGCCCACCATCATGACCGACCCAGACATGGCCGGGCGCACCTACGTCGAGCCGCTGACCGCGGAGTTCGTGGCCAAGGTGATCGAGCGGGAGTGCCCCGATGCCATGCTGCCGACAGTCGGCGGGCAGACGGGCCTGAATCTCGCCGTGCAGCTGGCCGAGGACGGCACGCTGGACCGCTACGGGGTCGAGCTGATCGGCGCGAAGCTGCCGGCGATCAAGACCGCCGAGGACCGGAATCTCTTCGGGGCGGCCATGGAGCGCATCGGCCTCCGGATGCCGACGGGGTTCTACTGCAGGACGCCAGAGGAGGCCATGGCCGGCATGCGCCAGCGCCGCATGCAGTTCCCGCTCATCATCCGCCCGTCCTTCACGCTGGGCGGCACCGGCGCCTCGGTCGCCTACCATCCGGAAGAGCTGGACGCCGCGGTGAAGTGGGGACTGCAGCAGAGCCCCGTCCAGCAGGTGCTGGTCGAGGAGTCGGTGATCGGCTGGAAGGAGTTCGAGCTGGAGGTGATGCGCGACCTCAAGGACAACGTGGTCATCATCTGCTCGATCGAGAACCTGGATCCCATGGGCGTCCACACGGGTGACTCCATCACGGTGGCGCCGGCCCAGACGCTGACCGACAAGGAGTACCAGCTCATGCGGGACGCCGCTATCGCGGTCATCCGCGAGATCGGTGTCGAGACGGGCGGCTCCAACATCCAGTTCGCGATCAGCCCCGTGGACGGCCGCATGGTTGTGATCGAGATGAACCCGCGCGTGAGCCGCTCCTCGGCGCTGGCTTCCAAGGCGACCGGATTCCCCATCGCCAAGATCGCGGCGAAGCTCGCGGTGGGCTACACTCTCGACGAGTTACGCAACGATATAACGCGGGAAACCCCCGCCTCCTTCGAGCCGACCATCGACTACTGCGTGGTCAAGCTCCCGCGCTGGGCCTTCGAGAAGTTCCCCGAGGCCGATCAGACGCTCACGACCCAGATGAAGTCGGTGGGCGAGGTCATGGCCATCGGCCGCACCTTCAAGGAGGCGCTCCAGAAGGCGGTGCGGTCGCTCGAGCAGGACCGCTGGGGGCTGGTACTCGACGGCGAGATCGCCGAGCTCGAGGAGCTCAAGCAGAAGATCCGCGTGCCGAATGCCGAGCGCTGCTTCGCCCTGGCCGAGGCGTACCGGCGCGGGCTGGACACCGACGAGCTGCACCGCCTCTCGGCGATCGATCCATGGTTCCTCGAGAACATCCGCCAGATCGTCGAGTCCGAGCCGGTGATCGGTGCCGCCGGACTCGCCGATGCGGCCGTCCTGAGGAAGGCCAAGCAGATGGGCTTTGCCGACCGCCGGATCGCCCAGCTGACCGGGCGGAGCGAGGCCGAGGTACGCGGAGCCCGGCTGGCCGCCGGGATCCGCGCCACCTTCAAGATGGTGGATACCTGCGCGGCCGAGTTCGTGGCCCACACCCCCTATCTCTACTCGACCTACGAGGAGGAGGACGAAGCCCCGCCGACTCCCAGAGAAAAGGTGGTGATCCTCGGCAGCGGGCCCAATCGGATCGGCCAGGGGATCGAGTTCGACTACGCCTGCGTCCATGCCGCCTTCGCCCTGCGCGAGGCCGGCGTGGAAGCCATCATGGTCAACTGCAACCCCGAGACCGTCTCGACTGACTACGACACCTCCGACCGCCTCTACTTCGAGCCGCTCACCTTCGAGGACGTGATGAACATCGTGGAGCGGGAGCGGCCGCGGGGCGTCATCGTCCAGTTCGGCGGCCAGACCCCGTTGAAGCTGGTCGTCCCGCTCCAGCGCGCGGGCGTCCCCATCCTGGGCACGCCGCCCGACGCCATCGACCGCGCGGAGGACCGGCGCCGCTTCGCCGACCTGCTCCAGGGGCTCGGCCTGGCCCAGGCGCCCGGCGACACGGCCCGCTCCTTCGACGAGGCCGCACGCATCGCCGCCTCGATCGCCTATCCCGTCCTCGTCCGGCCCTCGTACGTGCTCGGCGGCCGGGCGATGCAGATCGTCTACGACGAGGCCGACCTGCGCACCTACATGACCGAGGCCGTGCGGGTCAGCCCCGAGCACCCGATCCTCGTGGACAAGTTCCTCGAGGACGCCATCGAGATCGATGTGGACGCCATCGCGGATGCCGAGCGGGTCGTCGTGGGCGGCGTGATGGAGCACATCGAGAAGGCGGGCATTCACTCGGGCGACTCGGCCTGCGCGCTGCCACCCTACTCGCTGGGCGACGATCAGATCGAGCGGATCAAGGAGCAGACGCGGGCCCTCGCGCGGGAGCTAGGTGTCATCGGACTGCTCAACATCCAGTTCGCCATCAAGAACGAGCAGATCTTCGTCCTCGAGGTTAATCCGCGCGCCTCCCGCACCGTGCCCTTTGTCTCCAAGGCCATCGGGGTGCCGCTCGCCAAGGTGGCGACCAAGGTCATGCTGGGCGCAACTCTCCGCGAGCTCGATTTCGCCGCGGAGCGGGAACTCAGCCACATCGCGGTCAAGGAGGCGGTCTTCCCGTTCGTCAAGTTCCCGGGCGTGGACGCGGTGCTCGGTCCTGAGATGAAGTCCACCGGCGAGGTCATGGGGATCGACCGCGACTTCCGCAAGGCCTACATCAAGTCCCAGCTCGCGGCCGGCTCGCCCCTGCCTACTGCCGGCAAGGTCTTCCTGTCGGTCAAGAACCGCGACAAGCGCGCGGCCCTGCCGATCGCGAAGCGACTGGCGGAGATGGGGTTCAGCCTCGTGGCCACCACGGGCACGGCCAAGCTGCTCGCCCGGCAGGGCA
>DASSSH010000046.1:0-10990 GCA_035708525.1 Candidatus Methylomirabilota bacterium | reverse complement strand
GCTGCCGCCGATGATCACGCTCGAGGGGCGCCTGGCCGAGGAGCCCGTCTCCTGGGCGCCGGATCGGACGCGACTCGTCGTGGATGTCGAGGCGGTCCAGGACGACGGCGATCGCCGGCCCGTCACGGGCCGGGTCCAGCTCACCATCTATGGCGAGGGGCCAGCGCTCACCGAGGGGCAGCGGATTCGGGTCTCGGCCCGGCTGCATCCGCCCACGGGATTCAGGAACCCGGGCGGCTTCGACTATCCCGCGCATCTGAGGCGCGAAGGCATTCTCCTCGTGGGGAGCGCGCGCGGCGATGGGCTGGCGGCATTGACGGCCGAGGATCCGCCTTGGCCGGTGGCGGTCAAGCGCTGGGCGGTGGCGACGATCCGCGCCCGGCTGCCGGAGGCCTCCGCCGCGCTCTTGGCTGGACTGCTCCTGGGAGAGCGGAGCGCGCTTCCGCGCGAGTCGGACGAGGCCTTCAGGCGGGCGGGTGTCTACCACGTGCTGGCCGTGTCGGGCTTCAACGTGGCCCTGCTCGCGACATCGGTCTTCCTTGCCCTCCCCCTGCTGGGCGTGCCCCGCCGCGGGACGGCCGTGGCCGCGGCGCTGATCCTCGTGGGCTTCGCCCTCGTCGTGGGCGGACAGCCCTCGGTCCTGCGCGCCACGGTGATGGGCTTGCTGCTGCTTCTGGGCGTGCTGCTCGAGCGCGAGTCCGAGGTGATGAACGCCCTCGCCTTGGCCGCCTTGATTCTGTTGATCTGGCGGCCGGCCGATCTCTGGGAGCCCGGCTTTCAGCTCTCCTTCGCGGCCACCGCCGGCATCGTCTATCTGGCGCCACCGCTGACGACGGGGCTCACCGAGCGCGGCTGGCCGGGCTGGCTGGCCGCCGCAGTGGCCGTCAGCATCGGCGCCCAGGCGGCAGTGACGCCGCTGATGCTCGCACACTTCAACCAGCTCTCCCTGGTGGGAATCGCAGCCAATCTGCTGGTCGTCCCGCTGGCGGGGGCGGCCACGACCCTGGGCATGCTGGCGCTGCTGGCGGAGCTGGTCAGCGGCGCTTTGGCAGCCTTCGTGTTCAACGCGCTGTGGGTGCTCCTCCTGGCGCTGCGCGCGGGGGTCTGGCTCGCCGCAGCCGTGCCCGCGGCGATGATCCACCTGCCCGCGCCCGATCTGTTCGCCGGCTCGGCCTGGTACGCGGCGCTGGGACTCATCCCGCATTGCGCGCGGCCATGGGCGCGGCGCACCGCGCTCGCCCTCGCCCTCGTGGCGGTCCTCACTTCAGCCCTGCCGTGGCTGAGGCTCGGAGACCGGAGCCTGCGCGTCTATTTCCTCGATGTCGGCCAGGGCGACGCTGTGCTCGTCGAGCTGCCCGAGGGCCCAAGGCTGCTCGTGGACGGAGGTCCGGGCGGGGCCCGGCGCTTGGACGTGGGCGAGCGCGTCCTGGCGCCGTTCCTCTGGAATCGCGCCGCCTCGCGGCTGGACGTCGTCGCGCTGACCCATCAGGACAGCGACCACGCGGGTGGCCTCGCCGCCGTGCTGCGACACTTCACGGTCGGCGAATTCTGGGAAAGCGGCCGGCCGGGCCCGGGCACGAGCGAGCTCGCGCAGGCGCTCGCGGTCTCCCGCCCGGCCCGGCGCATTCTCGCGGCAGGACAGCGACTTTGGATCGGTGGAGCGCTTCTCACCGTCCTCAATCCCCCGCCCGACGGCGGGCCGGCCAGCGCCAACGACGATTCCCTCGTGCTGAGGCTGGACTGGCGCGGGATCTCGCTCCTGCTCGCGGGAGATCTGGGACCGCAGGGCGAGGCACGGCTGCTCGAGCGGAACGGCCCGCTGCGGACCCAGGCGCTCAAGGTCGCCCACCACGGCAGCCGCTTCTCGTCGAGCGCGGCCTTCCTCCAGGCGGCGCGGCCGGCGCTCGCCGTGATCTCCGTCGGCGCGCGGAACCCGTTTCGCCATCCGGCCCCTGACGTCCTGGCGCGGCTCGAGGCCGCTGGCGCGCGCCTCTATCGGACGGACCGTGACGGGGCCGTGATCTTCGAGACCGACGGAACCACGCTCTCGGTGACGCGCTGGGCGGCGCGCGTTACCGAGCGGTTCGATCTCGACCCGGAGCGCGCTCCACGATCGGCCAAGCCGGATTCCTTGACTCGGGAGCCTCCACCCCCCTAGACTCGATGGGAGCGAATGGTTTTCAGCTCGCCGGTCTTTCTCTTCCTGTTCCTCCCCGTCGTCCTCGCCGTCAACTTTGCGCTCCCGATCCGATTGCGGAACCTCTGGCTGCTGATCATGAGCCTGATCTTCTACGGCTGGGGCGAGCCCCGCTTCGTGCTCGTGATGATCGCCTCGATCATCGTGAACTACGCGCTCGGTCTGTGGGTGGACCGGGTGCGCGGCCGGCCGGCGGTCCGGTGGGTGATGGCGCTCGGCGTCGCGCTGAACATCGGGCTCCTCGTCGTCTACAAGTACGCCAACTTCGTCGTGGACAACCTCAACGTGGCGCTCACCGGGCTCGGCGCCGCTCCGATCCACCTGGCGCCCATCGCGCTGCCCATCGGCATCTCGTTCTTCACCTTCCAGGCCTTCTCCTACGTCATCGATGTTCAGCGCCGGGACGGACCGGTGCAGAAGAATCCGCTGGACCTGGCGCTCTTCGTCTCGCTCTTTCCTCAGCTCATCGCGGGGCCCATCGTCCGCTACCGCGACGTGGCTGCCCAGATCGTTGAGCGTACGATCACCCGCGAGGGCTTCACGCACGGCGTCGAGCGGTTTCTGATCGGCCTGGGCAAGAAGATGCTCATCGCCAACACGGTTGCCGTGCCGGCGGACGCGATCTTCGCCATCCCGCCGGACCAGCTCACGGCCGGCCTCGCCTGGCTCGGGGTGCTGTGCTACACGCTGCAAATCTATTTCGACTTCTCGGGCTACTCCGACATGGCCATCGGACTCGGCCACATACTGGGCTTCCACTTCCTCGAGAACTTCAACTACCCGTACATCTCGCGGTCCATGACGGAATTCTGGCGCCGTTGGCACATCTCGCTGTCGACATGGTTCCGCGACTACCTCTACGTGCCGCTGGGGGGCAATCGCGGCACGCCGGCCCGCACGTACTTCAACCTCGTGGTCACCTTCTTCCTGTGCGGCCTCTGGCACGGTGCCGCCTGGACCTTCGTCGCCTGGGGGCTCTACCACGGCCTGTTCCTCGTGACCGAGCGCCTCGGCGCTGGGGACTGGCTCGAGCGGTGGCCGGCGCCGGCGCGCCACGGCTACACGCTGCTGGTCGTGATCGTGGGCTGGGTGCTGTTCCGCTCGGCCACGCTGGGCGATGCCGGGCGCTTCCTCACCGCCATGGCGGGGCTGGGGAGCGGCACGGGGATCGAGTACCACGTGGGGCTCTATCTGAACGCGCAGCTCGTCCTGATCGTGATCGCGGGGATCGTGGGCTCGACGCCGATCCTGCCGGCGCTGGCCCGGTGGCGCGGGCGCCTCGAGAGCGCGGGCCCGGGGCTCGCCGTGGAGGCGGTGCGGCTGGCCGGCCTCGGCGCGATCCTGTGGGGCTCGGCCATGCTGATGGCCGCCGGTACCTATAACCCCTTCATCTATTTCCGGTTCTGACCGATGCCCACGCGCGCCCTTCGACGGCTGAGACTGCTGACTGACGGGATACTCGTCGCCAGCTTCCTCCTGGCCATCGCGTTGCCGATTCTCGACATGCTGGTCGGGCTCGATCCGACCCCGGCGCTCACCGAAAAGCGCCGGCTCGCGCCGCCGCCCCGGCTGCGTCCGGGCGAGATGGTGTCGGTGAGCTATGTCGGCGCGCTCGAATCCTGGTGGAACGACAACTTCGGCTTCCGCCGGGCGCTCGTCCGCCAGTACAGCCAATTCCAGCTCGCCTTCGGCGTCTCGCCCACCAAGAGCGTCATCCTCGGCAAGACGGGATGGCTCTTCTTCGCGGACGACGATGCCTTGGCCTCCTACCGGGCGCTGCGGCCATTCTCCGCGGAGGAGCTCGAGATCTGGCGCCGGCGCATGGAGCGGCGGCGGGACTGGCTCGCCGCCCGCGGCATTCGCTTCCTGGTGGTCGTGGCGCCCAGCAAGGAAACCATCTATCCCGAGTTCATGCCCGACACCTTCAACCGCGTCCACCCGACGACGCGGATGGATCAGCTCACCGCGCACCTCCGGGCGCGCTCGTCCCTCGAGCTGCTCGACCTGCGCGGAGCGCTGACCGAGGCCAAGGGAGAGAGCGTGCTGTACCTGCGCACCGATACCCACTGGAACGACCGTGGTGCCCTGCTCGCCGCCGACGCGATCGTCGCCCGGTTGGACTCCTGGTTTCCGGGGCTGCGCTCGCTGGCGGAGTCGGCCTTCGTGCCGGTCGTGCACGGCGGCTGGAGCGGCGACCTCGTCGGGATGTTGAGTCTGCAGGGCCGCCTCCACGAGTCGCGGCTCGAGCTTCGCCCGCGGAACGGATGGCTGGCCCGCCCCGTCGTCATCGATCTGCCCCTCTTGGAGGCCCAGCAGACCGTCTCGGCGACCGAGACGGGCGATGCCGGGCTGCCCCGGGCGGTGATGTTCCACGACTCCTTCGGCGTGAGCCTGCAGCCGTTCCTCTCCGAGCGCTTCGCGCGAATCGTGTACTCGTCGGGCCCGAGCGACTGGCGCCGGAACTTCGACACCGGCCTGGTTGAGCGCGAGCGCCCTCACGTGGTCATCCAGGAGATCGCCGAGCGGCTGCTGGTGGCCCCGGCCGCCCTGCTCAAGTCGGCGCCCGAGGGCATCTAGCGAGCCGCGCTGGATTCGACCGCCGGGCTTGGAGCGTGGGGGCTCCGAGAGCGCCGTATGGCTCGCCGGCACGACCGGAGCCCCCGCGCCCGCAGCCTCCTCTTCCGCCTCAGGCGAAGCGCAGCGCGGACCGCGAAAACACCACGGCCCCCGGGATCGCCGGGGGCCGTGGGGACGCGCGGGGAGCGGGAAGGAGACCTAGGTCTCGAGGGTGCGCTCGTAATGCGCGCGCAGCCGCTCCAGCTCCTCGGGATCAAGGCGCATGCCCAAAGAGAGCCCCATCTCCCCCAGGATGGTCTTGATCTCGTTCAGCGACTTCTTGCCGAAGTTCTTCGTCTTGAGCAGCTCCGACTCGGTCTTCTGCACCAGGTCGGCGATGCTCCGGATATTGGCGGTCTTGAGGCAGTTGGACGCGCGCACCGACAGCTCGAGCTCATCCACGTTGCGGAAGAGATGCTCGTTGAGCTCCGTGCGCGCCGCCGGCTCCGCGACCTGTCCGCCCTCGGCCTCGGTCGGCGGGGTCTGCGGGAAGTCGGTCAGCAGGGCGAAGGAGTCCTCGAGGATCCGCGAGGCTTCGCCGACGGCCGTCTCGGGCGCGACGCTGCCGTTCGTCCAGAGCTCGACGATCAGGCGCTCCTGGGCCCCGGTGCTCTCGACGTTGAAATTGACCCGCTTCACCGGGGAGAAGTCGGCATCGATCAGCATGGCGTTGATGGGCAGCGCTTCGGGCTCGCGCTTCTCCGCCGGCTGGTAGCCGCGGCCGCGCTCGACGCAGACCTCCATCTCCAGCGAGCCGTCCTTGTCCAGAGTGGCGAGCACTACTTCGGGCGTGAGGATCTCGACATCGGCGTCGGGCTCGAAGTCGCGCGCCGTGACGGTCCGGACCCCCTGGGCCTTGAGGCGGAGGAGCTTGGGTCGGTTGACGTGCAGCGAGAAGACGACCTTGCGGAGGTTCATGATGATGTCGAGGGTGTCTTCGGTCACGCCCGGCATGTGCGAGAACTCGTGCAGCACCCCCTCGATCTTGACCCAGGTCGGGCTGGCCCCGGCGATCGACGAGAACAGCACCCGTCGGTAGGCATTGCCCGCCGTCAGGGCGAAGCCCGGCTCGAATGGCTCGATGGCGATCTTGCCGTACGCGCGCTCCTTGACGAGCCACTCGTGACGGACGGGAAGCATCAGGTCCTGCATGGAATCCCTCCTGGAAGAGTCAGGGACCGACGGTCCCAGGCCGCCCATTATAGCAGAAAGCCCGGGGGCGACAACCGCCCGGCAGGGCCGGTTTGACTGGGGCCGAAGGCCTTGGCAAAATAAGCGAAAATCATGATGGAGCGCTCCCGGTTCCTCAAGACCTGGGCGGAGCCGCCCCGCCGGCCCGGGTTCACCCTTCGGGCCATTTTCGTCCTGGTCCTGATCGTGGCCTGCCTGTTCGTGGCGGTCGAGGGCTGGCTGGTCATGACGGCGGCCCCAGGCGTCAAGACCGGCCCCCGGGTGGTCGAGATCCCGGCCCACATCGGCCTCCTCGATGTCGCCCGGCTGCTGGACAACGCCGGCGCGATCCGCAGCCCGGTGGGCTTCAGCCTGCTGGCGATCCTGCGCGGGAGCGCCCGCAGCCTCAAGGCCGGCGAGTATCAGATCCCCCAGGGCGCCAGTACCTTCACGGTGCTCTGGTTGCTCGAGGGCGGCTACGTGCTCAAGCACACCGTGGTGTTCACCGAAGGCTCCACCGTGGCCGAGCTCGCCCGCCAGCTGGAGACCGAGCGGCTGGCCCGCGCCGAGGACGTCCTTCGGGTCGCGCGCGATGGAGTCTTCCTCCGGACCATCGACATCCGCTCCGACTCGGTCGAGGGCTATCTCTTCCCCGACACCTATCAGTTCGTGAAGGGGATGTCACCCGAGGAGATCCTGGCGCGCATGGTGGCACGCATGCGCGAGCGGGTCTCACCGGAGCTGCTGGAGGAGGCGCGCGCCCGCGATCTCTCGCTGCACCAGGTCCTGACCCTGGCATCCATCATCGAGAAGGAGGCGGTGGATCCCAGCGAGATGCCGCTGATCTCCGCGGTGTTCTGGAACCGGCTCAAGCGCGAGATGCCGCTGCAGGCCGATCCGACGGTCCAGTACGCCCTCGGCAAGGACCGCATGCGCCTCACGCGCGAGGATCTCCAGGTGGACTCGCCGTTCAATACCTACCGCCGCCCCGGGCTGCCTCCGGCTCCCATTGCGAGTCCGGGGCGGCTGGCCATCGAGGCCGCCGTCAGGCCGGCGCGCGTCGGCTACCTCTACTTCGTGGCGATGGACGAGCGGCACCACCAGTTCTCGAGCACCCTCGCCGATCACAACGCGGCGGTGGCGAAGTACCGTCTGGCCCGAATCCGCTAACGGATTCCGAGCCAATTGAGACTAGGACTCATCGCGGAGTCGATGTGCCGGGCCAAATAACGAGCCAGACGAGGCCCGAGGGAGGAGCGGACCGGAGCGTACGCGGTTGTACGTGAGGATCGGCGACGACCGAGAACGATGTATGGCGACGTTAGTTGGCTCGGCACTAGGCGCCGGCGCGCCTTGTCACCACCCGGCCCGGGTGCTATAAACGAGCGGACCATGGCCCCAAGAGACGAATCGGCCGCTCTGTCGATCGTGGCCCCGAGGGCGGCCGTGTCGGCCCGGTCCGGCTCCGGCGAGCGGTTCCCACTCCTCTACCGCCTGCTCAGGGTTGGCTGCCTCCCGCTGCTGCGCTCCTTCTTCGACCTCCGGGTCAAAGGCGTCGAGCGACTGCCGGTCTCAGGACCGTTCATCCTCGCGGCCAACCATCACAACTATCTCGATGGGGTCGTGCTGGGCGCCGCCGTGCCGCGCCCCATCGCGTTCCTGGTCATGCCCCGCGTCTACAGCGCGAGCCCGCTGCACCCTCCCTTCCATCGGCGTGTGGGCTCGATTCCGGTCAACCTGGAGCGTCCCGACCCCGGCGCGATCAAGCGTGCCCTGCGAGTGCTCGAGGAGGGGCGCGTCGTCGGCATTTTCCCCGAGGGCCCGTTCAGCCAGGAGGGACGGCTCGTCCCGGGTCAGCCGGGGGTGGCCATGATCGCGCTGCGCTCGGGCGTGCCGGTGGTGCCGGCCGCGATCGAGGGCACGTACGAAGCGATGGTGGGGCGGCGGTTCTACCTGCCGCGCAAGCGGCCGCTCTCGGTCCGGTTCGGAGAGCCCATGCACTTCGCGCGGCCGCGCCGCCGGACGGCGACCCACGGCGAGCGCGAAGAGATCACCCGACGCATCATGAGCGAAATCGCGGCGCTGCTCGAGGGGGGCGCCGCTCCCGCGGCGGCCACCGGACGGGTGGGCGCCTCGTGACCGCTGGCGGCGGCCAGCAGCCGGGCCGGCCGCAGGCCAAGCCCTGGTCTGGCCGCTTTTCCCAGGGAGCGGATCCGGCGGCCGAAGCCTTCACCTCGTCGCTCCGCTTCGATCGCCGCCTCTGGCCCTACGATCTCGAGGGCAGCGCGGCCTGGGCGAGGGCCCTCCATCGCGCGCGACTGATCACCGACACCGAGCTCGCAGCCCTGCTCAAAGGGCTGGAGGCCGTCCGCGCCGAGCTCGAGGGCGGCACCTTCCCCTTCCGTCGTGAGCTGGAAGACATCCACATGAACGTCGAACGCCGCCTCACCGAGCTGGCGGGACCCGTGGGCGGCAAGCTCCACACCGGGCGCTCGCGCAACGATCAGATCGCCCTCGACGAGCGGCTCTACCTGCGCGACGTCCTCGGCCACGTGGACGCGGGCCTGCGCGACACCCAGGAGGCGTTGATCCACCGGGCCGAGGAGCATCTGGACACGCCCATGCCCGGCTACACCCACTTGCAGCGCGCCCAGCCGGTCCTGCTCGCGCATCACCTGCTGGCCTACGTGTTCATGTTCCAGCGCGACCGGGAGCGGTTCCGCGACTGTCGCGCGCGGGTCAACGTGCTGCCGTTGGGGGCAGCGGCCCTCGCGGGCACGGCCTTCCCCATCGACCGCGAGGCCCTGGTCGCGGATCTGGGCTTTGCGGCGCCGAGCCCGAACAGCATGGACGCGGTGGCCGACCGCGACTTCATCCTCGAGTTTCTGGCCGACGCCGCGATTCTGGGGACGCACTGCTCGCGACTGGCCGCCGATCTCACGCTTTGGGCCACCGCGGAGTTCGGCTTCGTCGAGTTCTCCGACGCCTTCGCCACCGGCTCGTCGATGATGCCGCAGAAGAAGAACCCCGACGTGGCCGAGCTGATCCGCGGCAAGACGGGGCGGCTCTACGGCAACCTCACGGCGGTGCTCACCACGATGAAGGGGCTGCCGCTGACCTACAACTCCGACATGCAGGAGGACAAGGAGCCGCTCTTCGACACCGTGGACACGCTAGAGGCCATTCTCGGGGTGCTGCCGCCCATGCTCGGCACGCTCACGTTCCGTGTGGACCGGATGCGGGAGGCAGCGGGTGCGCACTACGCCACGGCCACGGATCTGGCCGACTATCTGGTCCGCAAGGGCCTGCCCTTTCGCGAGGCGCACGAGATCGTGGGCCGCGCCGTCCGCCACGCCCTGTCGCAGGGCAAGGAGCTCGAGGCGCTGAGCCTCGAGGAGTTTCGCCGGTTCTCCCCGCTGATCGAGGCCGATGTCCGCCGCGCGATCACTGTGGACGCCTCCCTCGGCGCCCGCGCCGTGCTGGGCGGCACCAGCCACGCCGCGGTCAAGCAGCAGCTCGCCGCGGCGCGGGGGCTCATCGCGACGGGGGACTCGAGGTGAGGGAACGCGGCAGGGCAGCCCTGGGGCTGCTGCTGCTCGGGGCGAGCCTGGTCGCCTGCGGCAAGAAGGGTCCGCCGGTGGCGCCCGAGCGGCGCCTGCCGGCACCTCCCTCGGCACTTCAGGGCACAGTCGAGGAGAACACCATCAGGCTGACCTGGACCAACCCCGTGGCCCGAGTGGATACGTCCCGGCTGCGGGACCTCGCCACGCTGCGCGTCCACCGCCGCGAAGAGCCTGAGGGGACGCCGCTGAAGCCCGCCATGCTCTCGGGCGACCGTGTCGTCGGCTACGACGAGATCGCTGTGATCCGGCTCAGCGCACCGGAGCCGGCGGAGGTCGAGGGCGGCCGCGTGCGCTGGGTGGATCGCAAGGGCCTCACGCTGGGCCGGCAGTACGTCTACGTGGTGACGGCGGAGGATTCCCTGGGCCGCTCGAGCCCGCCCTCGGAACGGCGGGCCGTGATCTTCCTCGCGGCGCCCCAGGCGCCCAGGAACGTGGTGGCCACCCCAGGCGATCGGCAGGTCCGGCTCGCGTGGCAGCCACCTGCCGCGCTCAGCGACGGCACGCCGGTGAGCGGCGAGCTCCGGTATCTGGTGCTGCGGGGGCCCGCCGTCGAGGGGGCGCTCACCCCCGTGACGCCCGAGCCCGTCGCAGGCTCCAGCTTCACTGATACCGGGCTCGAGAACGACGTGGAATACCGCTACGCGGTGCGCGCGGTGCGGATGGATCCGCGCGGCACCGCCACGGGGGCCGCATCGCCGCCGATCGCCGCCTCGCCGGTGAAGACGACGCCGCCCAGCCCGCCCGGCAGCCTGGTCGCCATCCCCTCCCCCGGCGCCGTCCGCCTCGCCTGGATCCCCAGCCCCGAGGAGGATGTGGCGCTCTACGCCGTGTACCGGGCCGTCGGGGCCGGCCCCTTCGAGCGCATCGCCACGACCGTGCGGGTGAACACGGTCTATGTCGACCGCACCGTGCAGTCGGGCACGACCTATCGCTACGCGGTCACCGCCATCGACAGGGCACGGCGCCCCAACGAGAGCCGCCGGTCGAACGAAGTCAGCGTCACCGTCCCGTAGCGGGCCTGTTCATGAGCCGACCGCGTCCGAGACGGGCGGGTCCTGTCGCCGCGGGCCGCCCCGCGCGGTGGGCTCCGTCACCCACTCGTCCGAACGCGGCTCAACTCAGCCCTCGCCTCGTGACGCTCGCGCCTGCGGCGCTCGGCTGTCCCTCGGCTCGAACTGCTTTGAGCTGCGGACGGGACTCGGGGGTCCCACTTCGCACGTCCACGCGGGGGCGCCCGCGACGCCACCCGCCCGTCTCGGCACCCTCATTCATGACCAGCCTCGCCTACGTCTTCTTGCCGCTGTAGTCGTAGAAGCCCTTGCCGGTCTTGCGCCCCAACTGTCCCGCCATGCCTTCAGCCTTAACATGGCCAAGCCATGTTGAC
>DASSSH010000045.1:0-2455 GCA_035708525.1 Candidatus Methylomirabilota bacterium | reverse complement strand
GACTAGACGCGCTCCACGGACTTCTCGCCGAGGATCCCGCTGGGCTTGAAGATGAGGAACAGCATCACCACCGCGAAGGCGACGACGTCGCGGAACTCCGAGCCGCGGGGGATGAGCGCCGCGGCCGTCGTCTGCAGCACGCCGAAGAGCAGCCCGCCCAGGATCGCGCCGTAGACATTGCCGAGCCCGCCGATGGCCGCCGCGGAGAAGCCGATGACGCCCCCGGTGATCCCCATGATGAAGTGGACCTCGCTGTAGTAGAGGCCCGAGAGGATCCCCGCCACCGCCGCCAGCCCGGAGCCGATGAAGAAGGTCGCGTCCACGGTGCGGTCCAGGTTGACGCCCATCATCTGCGCGGCCTCGGGGTCCTGGGCGACGGCCCGGATGGCCGCCCCCATCCGCGTGCGGTTGATCACGCGATCGACGGCGACCATGGCCGCGAACCCGATCGCGAGAATCGCCAGGTTTTCGTAGCGCACCGCGACGCCCGCCACCTCGAAGCCGCCCTGGGGCAAGAGCTGGGGGAAGGGTTTGGGGTCGGCCCCGCGCGGGTAGAAGATCAGCACCGCCTCGCGGATGACGAGACCGAGCGAGAGTGTGGCGAGCAGGGTCATGAGCGGGGAGGAGCGCGCCAGGGGCTTGACACAGACGCGCTCGGCGGCCACGCCGATGAGACCCGTGACGAGGATCGAGGCGGCGAAGGCCAGCGTCAGCGTTACCGCCGCCCCGCCGATGCCGGCCGCGTGCAGTCCGTAGAGCGCCGACAGCCCGGCGAAGGCGCCGAGCATGAAGATGTCGCCGTGGGAGAAGTGGATGACGTCGAGCACACCGAAGAAGAGCGTGAACCCCACGGCGACCAGGGCGTACATCACCCCCAGCATCAGGCCGTTGAAGGCCTGCTGGAGGAGCAGCTCCGGCGGCGGCATCAGGCGCGCGCCGGGCGGCCTAGAGCTTCTTGAACTTCAGCCCGGGCAGCGTCCGCTTTCCGGAGGCGTACTCCGAATCCTCCCAGAGCACCCACTTGCCGTCCTGGCTGACGTACTTGGTGATGAGCGGGACGGTGTTCTGACCGTGAGCGTCGAACTCGACCGGGCCGATGATCGTGTTGGCGTTCTTGGTCCGCTTCAGCCGCGCGGCGACCTTGGCGCGGTCGGGCCCGACCGCCTCGATGGCGTCGATGACGAGGTTAGCGGCCACGTAGGCGAAGGGCCCGTAGGCCTCCGAGAGCTCCTTGAACCCAGCCTTGGCGTAGGCCTCGAGGAACTTCTTGCCCCCCGGCAGCTTCTCGGTGGGCGCGCCCTCGACGAAAGCCAGGGTGCCCTCGGCCGACGGCCCCGCCGTCTCGTTGAAGGTGTCGGACTTGATCCCGCTCGTGCCCTGGAACTGAGCCTGGATGCCGAGCTTGTCCATCTGCACCTTGACGCGCACGCCGTCCGGTGTCAGCCCGCCGTACCAGATGACCTCGGGCTTGTCGCCCTTGGCGCGCGTGAGCTCGGCCGCGTAATCTTTCTGGTCCTTGGCCGTGCCCTGGGTCGAGAGGATCTTGCCGCCGGCCTTCTGCAGGAACTCGCTGAACCACTTGGCGTGGGCGCGGCCGTAGTCCGTGGTGTCGTGGATGAGGGCGAAGGTCTTGAACCCCAGGGTCTTGACCGCGAAGTCCGCCGCCACGTTGTTCTGGTTGATCATCGTGCCGTTGACCCGCGTGATCTCCACGTACTCGTGGCTGTAGGTGATCTCGGGCAGGACCGCGCCCCAGACCATGGCCGGCATGCCCGCCTTGTGATAGGTGTCCACCGTGGCGATGGCCGTCACCGAGCAGTAATGGGTGACGCCCGCCACGATCTGCGGATCCGAGGAGGCCTTCAGCGCGGCCTGCACGGCCACCGTGGGCTTGCACTCGTCGTCGAGCACCTCGGTCTCGTAGTGGTACTTGCCCTTGGGATCCGCGTTGCGCTCCTGCACGGCCAGCAGGAAGGAATTGCGCCCGCCCAGGCCGTTGGAAGCGGTGCCGCCCGTGAGCGGACCGATGAAGGCCAGCTTGACGGTCTTCTTCTGGGCCGAGGCGGACAGGACGGGGCCCACCGCCAGCCCCACCCCGAGGACGGCTCCTCCGCGCAGTAGGTCGCGGCGACTCAGACCGGTCGTGGACTCGCGGCGTGACGACGCTCCGCTCGATGATTCTCGGCTCACCATTGAGGGCTCCTCCTCTGAGATCGAAGTGTGGGAGCGCGCCGCTCCGCCGGCACGCGCCCCGAGGATACCCAAGGCGATGGGAGAAGGCAAACGAGGGAGTCCGGCCGGTCGACGGCCGGGGCTAGGCGTGAGTCCGGCTGTCGCGCTCGATGTTGGTGATGCGCAGATAGCTGATCGCGACCCGCTGGCCGTTCTGCTCGAGCAGGACGCCGTCCTCGGCGATCTGGGCCAGGTTGCCGGGAATGGGCTCGGGGGCGTTCTT
>DASSSH010000044.1:0-2327 GCA_035708525.1 Candidatus Methylomirabilota bacterium | reverse complement strand
GTACGGAACCGCTTCCGCAGCGTGCGCGACGTCCCGGTCTCGACCGCGCAGTCCGATGCCATGAGCCGCGACCTGAAGAAGCGCGGCTTCAAGTTCGTCGGCACCACGATCTGCTACGCCTTCATGCAGGCGGCGGGCCTGGTCAACGACCACACGGTGGACTGCTTCCGGCATGCCCAGCTTCGCCAGACGCGCTGGCCCTCGAAGCCGCGCGCAGCGACCGCCCCTCAGGGCGTGCCGTGAGCGTCGTCCGACTGCGTGGGCAGGAGCGAGACGTGGCTGTGCACCGCCACCCAGCGTCCGTCCTGGCGCGAGAGGATGAAGGTTGCCCGGCCTGAACGGGTGAAGGGCCGGCCGTCGGGTCCCGCCGCCTCCGAAGACCAGAGGGCCGCGAGCCAGGCCGAGTCTCCCGCCACGCGGGCGATGGGATGCTCCTCGAAGCGGAAGGCCCTGATGCGCGGCCAGATCTGGCGCCACTGCTCTCGCTCGATGTTGTCGAGCCCGCTCACGGCGGTGGCCCAGGTCCCGAAGGCCACCGCGTCCGGGGCGAACATCCGGCGCCCGGCGGTGAAGTCTCGATCGCGGCAGGCCGCTTCGAACTTCCTCAGCCAGTCCAGGATCTCGCGCTCGCCCTCCGGCACGACCGGATTATGGCCCCGCTCTCGCGCTTGTCAATGAGCCGGCGAGCCGTTATCCTGCGCGCATGGAAAACCTGACGATCGACGCGCTCCGGACGATGGCCCGCGCCCAGGGGCTCGAGTCGAGCGACGAGGATCTGGCGGCGGTGCTGCCGCTCGTGCAGACGGGACGGAGCATGGTGGAGTCCCTGGCTACGCTACCGCTCGACGACGTCGAGCCCTCGTCCCAGTACCGCATCTTCTGACGATCCCAGCCATGAGCGACCTCGTCTGGAAATCGATGGTCGAGCTGTCACGGCTGATCGCCTCGAAGGAGGCCTCACCGGTCGAAATCGTCCAGGCGCACCTGGACCGGATCGCGGCTCTCGACGGCACGCTGAAGGCCTACATCACCGTCATGGCGGACTCGGCGCTGCAGTCCGCCAAGACAGCCGAGGCGGCCGTGATGACGGGCAACGGCCTTGGCCCGCTCCACGGCGTGCCCATCGGGCTCAAGGATCTCTACTGCACCAAGGGTGTCAAGACCACCGGCGGGTCGAAGATTCTGGCGGACTGGGTGCCCGCCGACGACGCGACGGTCGTCTCACGCCTCACAACAGCCGGGGCCATCGTGCTGGGCAAGCTCAACATGCACGAGTTCGCCTACGGCCCCGAGGGGCTCAATCTGCATTACGGGACCTCCTGGAACCCGTGGGACAAGGCGACCCATCGGATCTGCGGCGGCTCCTCGTCGGGCTCGGGGGCGGCCGTCGCGGCCGGCATCTGCCCCGGCGCGCTCGGGTCGGACACCGGCGGCTCGATCCGGATCCCGGCCTCGCTCTGCGGGATCACCGGCATCAAGCCGACCTATGGACGGGTGAGCCGCGCCGGCGTGCTGCCGCTGGCATGGTCGCTCGACCATGTCGGACCGATGTGCCGCACGGCGGCCGACTGCGCGCTGATGCTGGGCGCGATGGCGGGCTACGATCCGCGCGACCCCACCACGAGCGTCCTGCCCGTGCCGGATTACCTGGCGGCTCTCAGCGGCCAGGTCCAGGGGCTCCGCATCGGTGTCCTCCGCGCGTTCTTCCTCGAATCCACGGATCCCGCGGTCCGCGCGCTGGTGGAATCCGCGGTCAAGACGCTCGAAGGCCTCGGGGCCTCGTCGCAGGAGGTGAATCTCGAGCTGACCAAGCACTCGGCAGCCGCCTCCTACGCCGTGATCTCGCCGGAGGCCTACGCCTATCACGAGAAGTGGATCAAGAGTCGGCCGCGGGATTATGGCGCTGATGTGCGCCAGCGGCTGCTGGTCGGGGCCTTCGTGTCCGGGGCGGACTACCTCAAGGGGCAGCGAGCGCGCGCCCTCATCCGCGATGAGGTGGACCGCGCCCTGACCAAGCTCGATGTGCTGGTCTGCGCCGCGACGCCGATGCCCGCGCCACCGGTCGGGCAGGGTGAGGTGACCATCGGCGCGGAGAAGCAGCCGGTGAGGCCGAGCCTGATCCGCTTCACGCGCCCCTTCAACCTCACCGGCCATCCCGCGGCCTCGGTTCCCTGCGGCTTCACCGCCGAGGGGCTGCCCGTGGGGCTGCAGATCATCGGGCGCCCGTTCGACGAGGCCACCGTCCTGCGCGTGGCCGACGCCTACCAGCGCGCCACCGACTGGCATCGCCGCCGCCCGCCCGTCGCAAGCTGATCGCGGGCGATGCC
>DASSSH010000043.1:0-4658 GCA_035708525.1 Candidatus Methylomirabilota bacterium | reverse complement strand
CCCGGTGCCAAGGAGGGCATCCACGATGAGGTCGCAGTCGGCCAGGGCGCGCTCGAGCGCCGGGAGGTTGACCTCCACCAGGATCTCGTCGATCTTCCCCTTCCAGCGCCTGCACGCCCAGGCGGCATCGCCCCGGAGATCACGCCTCCCACCGACGAGCAGCACCCGCACGCGGGCGCCACGGGCCTTGAGGTGGCGGGCCACGACGAAGCCGTCGCCACCGTTATTGCCCTTGCCGCAGACCACGGTGATGCGCTTGCCCCGGATCGAAGCGAACTCATCGGCAATGATGCGCGCGGCGCCGGCCCCCGCGTTCTCCATGAGCCGGGTGCCGGGAATGCGAAGCTGCTGGATGGCGTGGGCGTCGAGCGCCCGCATCTCGGCTGCCGAGAACACCGGTTGCATGGCTTATCGGCCCTGTCTGAGCATTCTTCCCATGATCAGGCTCCCGATCACTGGAATTCGAGGATTTCCGCACGCGTGTACGTCATCTGCTTGCCCTGGTCGTCGGTGAGCACGAGCCGATCGCCCTGCACGCGGTAGGTGACGCGGGTCGTCGGCGTCACGGGTCCGAGCGTCAACTGATCGCCCGACACGCTCCACCGCCCACGGTCCGCCCGAATGGGCAGGCGGAAGATCAGCCGCCCGTCGGCCGTGTACATCATGAATGCCGTGCCCCCCGCCTCGTGCGGGTAGGCCCAGACACCGACGATGGGCGCGTCTTGAGGACCGCCCGCGCGCTTGCGCGTCATGCGAGTCTCGCTACCCGACTGCGGGCTCTTCTGGATCAGCACGTCGCCCTCGAAGCGAATCTCCATCGTCGTCTGCTCGACTGGTCCGCCGGTTTCGGGCCTGAACGACGTGATCAGGAGAGGGCCCTGGACGACGTAGGTGAGCTCGACCATCGCCGCGAACCAGTGGGTCATCGACCCATCGGTCCGGAGCTCGATGATCTGCCCGATACCTCCCGCCGAGCGCGTCACGGCGTCCCACCTGCCGACGAGCGCCGGCGCGGCATCCTGGGCTCGAGAAGCGGGCGCGCAGCTCCCGAGGATCACCAGAGTAGCAAGGCCGAACGAGAGTCGTTTCACCGCCCGGTGGGAACGAGAAGGGCAGCCGACTGGGTGAGAAAGTCCGCCAGGACCTGGGTGTAGGCCTCGCGATAGGTCGTGCGCACCGCCTTCGGCAGCTCGATGTGCAGCGCGCGCTCCGAGGTGGCGAGCACGCCCGACTGCTTGGCGGCGGAGGCCGTGTACCAGATCGGATCGTGGGACTCGACCCAGACCTCGAGCCGGGGCGTCTCGTCCTGGCCACCGAGGCGCGCATCGCGGATCAGCTCGAGGAGGGTCTTGAGCCGCCAGGCCTCGTCCTTGCTGAGCCCGACGGTGGCGATCTCGACGCGTCCAGCGCTCTCCTTGCGACCGTTGCCGTGCACCTCGACGTAGAAGCGCAGCGGCCCCTGGGCGGCCTCCTCCACGCGACGCCGGTACTCGAGGTACACGCGACGGGCCGGCGCCGACTCGGCTTCGAGGCGTGCAGGAGTGCCGGGGACACTTTCGGTTGGCCGGTTGACGTTGAAGCGGCGGCCGTCGGAGTCGAGATGGGAAAAACCGGTGGCGACCACGAGGCTGAAGCCGGTGAGCCGGGCCAGCTCGCGCCCGATCGCATCGGTCGCGCTGTCCGAGGTGCCGTGGGGTGCGCCGATCACGAAGCCGGGCCGGCCGCGCTCGATCTCGATGCGCCCCGGCCTGACCGGCGCCGTCACCGGCGGAACCGGCGCCGTCACCGGCGGAACCCGCGCCGGGGCCGGCGGAGCCGGAGCAGGCTCAGCCAGGGGCTCGCGGGTGGAGAACAGCCCGGCGCATCCCTGAAGGAGCATGGCCAGGCCCAGCACGAGGCTACCCGCGCCTCGGGACTTCATCTGGAGCATCTCCGATCAGCATGGCCTGGGCCATGGCGTAATCGCCGTCGTGACTGAGCGAGAGCAGCACGCGCCCGGCGCCCTTGGCCTGGGCCAAGGCCTGGCAGCGGCCTGAGAGCACCATCACCGGCGCCTGGCCGCGCTCGCGCCGCACCTCGAGCTCCCGCCAGTTGATGCCCATCCCGAGCCCCGTGCCGAGCGCCTTGAGCGTGGCCTCTTTCGCGGCGAAGCGCGCCGCGAAGTGGGGAATGGGGTCGCGCCGGCGGCGGCAGTAGGCGATCTCCGCCTCGGTGAACACGCGGCGGAGAAAACGCTCGTCCCAGCGCTCGACCACCCGCCGGAGCCGTGGGATCTGGGCCAGGTCCACACCGATGCCCTTGATGGTCACGCGCCGATGGCCTTCTGGATCAGACCCGCCAGCTCGCGGGCCATGCCGTCGATGCGTCCGTGGTCCTCGCCTTCGATCATGACGCGCGCCAGCGCCTCGGTGCCGGAATAGCGCAGGAGGATGCGCCCGCTGCCCTTCATCTCGGACTCGAAGGCGCTGCGGCGGGCCTCGAGCCCCGGCACGGACTCGAAGGGGCGCTTCTCCCTGACCTTGACGTTGACGAGCACCTGGGGAAGCTTGACGAGACACGAAGAGAGGGCCGACAGCGACTGCCCCGTCTCCCGCATCACGCCCAGCAGCTGCAGCGCCGAGACGATGCCGTCTCCGGTCGTCGTATGATCGAGGAAGAGCAAGTGGCCCGACTGCTCGCCTCCCAGGTTGGCGCCGAGCCTCAGCATCTCCTCGAGCACGTAGCGGTCGCCGACCTGGGTGGTCACGATGCGCAGCCCGGCGGCCTTGAGCGCCTGCTCGAGCCCGAAGTTGGCCATCACGGTCGTCACGACGGTGCCGGCCTTGATCCGGCCGCGCGCGGCCAGATGCCGGCCGCAGATCGCGAGCGCATAGTCACCGTCGCGCACCTCTCCCCGCTCGTCCACGGAGATCAGGCGATCGCCGTCGCCGTCGAAGGCAAAGCCCAGATCGGCCCCAGCCGCGACGACTTTCTTCTGGAGCCGCTCGGGATGCAGCGCGCCGGACTTCTTGTTGATGTTCAGCCCGTCGGGTCGCGCGCCCAGCACGAGCACTCTGGCGCCCAGGCTGCGGAAGACCCGCGGGGCCACCCGATACGTGGCGCCGTGGGCGCAGTCGAGCACGATGGTGAGCCCGGTGAGGTCGCAGGAGCACGTCGCGCGCGCATGGGTGATGTAGTCCCCCTCAGCGGCCGTATAGGGCTGCAGCCGGCCGACCTCGGCGCCGGTCGGCCGGGGCGCCGCGTCCGGACGGGCCAGTCGCGCCTCGATCTCGTCCTCCCAGGCATCGGGGAACTTCGAGCCCTCTCCCGAGAAGATCTTGATGCCGTTGTCCTCGTAGGAGTTGTGGGAGGCCGAGAGCACCACGCCGCCGTGCGCCTCGAGGCTGCGCGTGAGGTAAGCGATGCCGGGGGTGGGCAGCACGCCCACGGTGTAGACGTCGGCGCCGGCCGAGAGCGCGCCCGAGACGAGCGCGCCCTCGAGCATCGGGCCGCTCAGCCGCGTATCGCGTCCGACCACGAGGCGGACCTTGGCCACACCGTGGTGCTCGAGCAAAGTCGCCACGAGCTGGCGCCCGAGACGGAAGGCCAGGTCGGTGGTCAGCGGCTCGGCGTTCGCCGTGCCGCGGATGCCATCGGTGCCAAACAGGCGAGCGGTCATGAGCGGGGAGACACGGCCAGAGTGAATCGGACGCGCGACGGATTGACCCGGAGGACCGTGATGCCCGCCGGCACGTGAACCTGCTCGGGCATGATCCGCACCTCCACCTCGCCGGGGCGGACGCCCGCCAGGCTCAGCCGGGCCTTGACCTGATCGGGGCCCACGCGCGCGAGCACACCTCGCAGCCCGTGAAGCTGCACATCGATGGTCTCGGGGCGCTCGCCCACGATCGCCAAGCCCAGCGGCAGGCCGTCGATCTCGAGGGGCGCCGAGACGATCATGTCGGACTTCTCCGACGTAGTCACGAAGAACCAGAGCACAACGGAGAAGACCAGGGCCATGAGCTTGAGCTCCCAGTGACGGGTGAGCAGGCTCATTTCCTCAGCCATCCGCGCGCCGGCACCCACCAGGCCATCCGCCGCTGGGCTGGGGCTTCATCCAGCGAGAACAGCTCGCCGATGCGCCGCCGCAGCGACTCGCGGTCGAGCGGCGATTCCATCTGGCCGTCCACGGCGAGCGAGATGCGCCCCGTCTCCTCGGAGACGACGAGCACCACGGCGTCGGTCTCTTCCGCCAGGCCCAGGCCGGCGCGGTGGCGCGTCCCCATGGTGCGCCCGAGCTGGGTATTGCGCGACAGCGGCAGGAAGCAGCCGGCCGCCGCCACGCGGTCGCCGCGGATGAAGGCCGCGCCGTCGTGCAGGGGCGAGTACGGCAGGAAGAGGCTGACCAGCAGGTCCGCGGAGACCTTGGCGTCGAGCGGGACGCCGAGCTCGGCGTAGTTGCGCAGGCCCGTGGAGCGCTCGAGGACGAGCAGCGCGCCGATGCGCTTGCTGGCCAGCGCGTCCGCCGCCTTGACCACGTCGTCCATGATGTGGCTCTGCTCCTCGCGCGCCGCCAGCGTCATGCCCTGGAAGAGCCGGCTCTGGCCGAGCTGGGTCAGGACGCGCCGCAGCTCGGGCTGGAAGAGCACGATCAGCGCCAGCACCCAGAACGACCAGAA
>DASSSH010000042.1:0-3732 GCA_035708525.1 Candidatus Methylomirabilota bacterium | reverse complement strand
ATCTCGTCTCCTCCCACATGGCCGTGGTGCGGGAGACCGAGGACCACAAGGAAGGCGTGCAGGCCTTCAAGGACAAGCGACCGCCCAAGTTCAAGGGCCGCTGACGGCGCCGCCTCAGCCGGCGACGACGTCGAGCGCCGTCTCCACCGCCCGCAGCGAGAGGCCGAGGTCCATGCTCGGCTCCTCGAGGCCGTGCGCCGCCACCATGGCTGGCAGGAAGGGCACGTGGATGAAGCCGGCGCGCACCGCGCTCCCCCGCTGGCCGAGAGTGTGCAGCGTCGAGTAGAGAGTGAAATTACAGAGGTAGGTGCCGGCCGTGTAGGAGAGATAAGCGGGGATACCGGCGCCGGTCAGCGCCTCCACGATGTCGCGCACCGGCAGGGTGCTCCAGTAGGCGGCGGGTCCACCGGGCACGCATGGCACGCCCTGGAGCACGTCGCCGTGGGCGTCGGGGAGCCGGTAGTCGAGCACATTGACGCCGACGCACTCGACGGCAATGCGCGCCCGCCCGTTCGCCAGCCCGAGCTGCACCACGGCCTCAAGCCCCGGCTCGGTCAGGAGCGGCGTCACGGCGTCCCGGGCGGCTTCGTGCTGGACGGGCAGGATCGCACTCCGCACCGTCAGCGCCCCGAAGCGCCGACCGTCGAGGGCCTTGGCCAGCTCCTGCGAGGGATTGACGCTGTCCCCGGCGAACGGCTCGAAGCCCGTGACGAGAATATGTCGCATCGCGCCTCCTGATCCGAGCGTCTCTCGCCCGCGTTGAAGGGTAACGCGGTTTCGAAGGTCTCGTCTCGCGATCAGCCCACCTGCATTCTAGCCCGGTCGGCGGATATGGTGTTGACTCCAGCGCCGTGGTGGGCCCAGTATCGCTGCCGGATGGCCGGGCACCGATCCTGGATGAGCGAACTCGCATGACCGACCTGATCGCGCGCGTGTTGATCGCCCTCGTGTTCCTCGGGGGTGGGCCCCGTCACCGGTGGGGGCCCAAGAAGACCTGGCCCAGGCCCTGGTCGGCCGCTGGGACGGCCAGGTCGAGTTCCCGACTGGAGTCTTTGGCCGGATCCTGATCATCCGGTCACTCGAGCAGAAGGACGGGAAGTGGGTGCTGACGGCGGCGTATGGTCCCAAGGGGCGGGGACTGTCGCCCGTGAGGGACGCGAGCATCGAAACGACCGGCCGCGAGGTCCTGCTCAAGCTCAAGGTGCCGGACGGCGCCGACCGCAGGATGTTTCCGATGGAGCTCACGCTCCTGAAGGACGGCAAGCACCTGGTGGGCACGATCTACCTGGCCGCCGGGGCGCGCGGGGGGAGCACCCGCCCGGCGAAGTTCGAAAAGGCCGAGGCGGCTCAGTGACAATGTCACCGGAGCGGATGGCCGACGCGATACGACGCGGGGAGGCGCGACCCAGGCCGCGCGCCTGTGGGAGGGACCCGAGCAGCACGAGCAGTGCACCGCGCACCAGGAGGACAGCTCTATGATCGCCGACCGCTACACCAAGACCGTCCTGACCATCATCGCCGCCGCCCTCATCGTGCTCGCGGCGCGTCCGTGGCTCCCTGAGTCCGGGCTGCTCCAGACGGTTCGCCCCGAGCCCGCCTATGCGCAGGGCGCCGTCCCCAAGTACCAGGTGAGCGTGCCGAAGGCCTGGGGCAAGCTCGTGGGCTACAGCTCCAACAACCTGCTCCTGGAGGCGTCGGATCAGACCCTCCGCATCGTCGATGTCGAGGGGAACTCGCCGGAGTACCCCAAGATCAAGGTGCAGATCCGCTGGCAGTAGTCCGGATTGGCGGCCGAGGCCGCCATGCCCTCACGGGCGCCGGCGAGGAGCAATTCTAAGGTGGGGTACGTCGAGCAGAATCTGATGCCGGGAGAGGAGATTACCTATCGCACGCATCTGCACTGGGTGATCTATGCCGGTCCGCTTCTCGTCGGAGCCCTTGGCGTGCTCCTCCTCCTCTGCTCCGTCTATTGGGCCGGGCTCCCGCTGGCGAGCCTCGGCGGCCTCCTGCTTCTCGCCGCCGCCGGGCTCGCCGTCGGCCGGTGGATCGTCGCGCGGACATCCGAATTCGCCGTCACGAACAAGCGCGTGATCATCAAGCGCGGCCTCGTGCGCCGGCATACCCTCGAGCTCCTGCTCACCAAGGTCGAGAGCATCGGGGTCGATCAAGGCATCGCCGCCCGCCTCTTTGGCTACGGCAGCATTGTCGTGATCGGCACCGGCGGGACCCGGGAGTCCTTCGACAACATCGCGCGGCCTCTGGAGTTCCGGAAGCAGGTGCAGGCCCAGGCCGCGGCGTGACGGCGAGCTTCTTCTCGCTCACGCCGGACCGTGTCCTCGACGCGGTCGAGATCGGCGGCCTGCGGTGCACGGGGCGGTGCCTGCCGCTCCGGGCATTCGAGAACCGCGTCTACGAGGTGGAGCTGGAGGATGAGCGCCGCCTCGTCGTCAAGTTCTACCGGCCGGGGCGCTGGGCGCGGGAGGCGATCCTGGACGAGCACGCGTTCCTCGCCGAGCTCGCCGCCGCCGAGCTCGCCGTCGTGCCGCCCCTCGACCTCGGCACCGGCTCCACCCTGGCCGAGGTCGAGGGGATCTTCTACGCGGCGTTTCCGAAGGTGCGGGGCCGGATCCTCGACGAGCTGGACGACGAGCGGCTGCGTCGGCTTGGCCGGCTCATCGGCCGCATGCATGCCGTCGGCGCCGCGCGGGACGCGCCGCACCGCCCGCGCTTCACGGTCGAGCGGTACGTGAAGGAGCCGCTCGAGGTTCTCCTGTCGGGAGCCTTCATCACCGGCTCCCTCGCGGAGCGCTATCGCGACGTGGCCCTCAAGATCGCGGATGCCGTCGCGGCGCCCCTGGGCCGGACGCCCGCGCAGCGGGTCCACGGTGACCTGCACCGGGGCAACGTCATCTGGGGCGCCGACGGGGCGCCGATTCTCGTGGATTTCGACGATTTCGCCGTCGGGCCGCCCGTGCAGGACATCTGGCTGCTCTCGCGTGGTGACTCGGACGAGGCACGTCGTGGACGCGACCAGCTCCTCGAGGGCTATGAGCTCTTTCGAGAATTCGACCGGTCCACGCTCACCCTGTGCGAGCCGCTCCGCGCGCTCCGGATCATCTACATGTCCGCCTGGATCGCCCGCCGCTGGGAGGACCCGTCCTTCCAGAAGGGCTTCCCGGCCTTCGGCACCGACAACTACTGGATGTCGGACTACGAGGAGCTCCACCGGATCTACGAATCCCTGTAGCCCGGGTCAGAGACCGCCCGCTGGCCCGCGTCGGCCTGAATCATCCCCATCCGCATTACGCAGGCGGTCGAGAAGTCCGGGCTCGATCTTCTGTCGGACAGTCCGCCGGTCCAGTCCAAGCCGCCGCGCCGTCTCCTGATAGCTCCCCGTCTTCGCGTAGACCAGCGTGCAGTAACGGCGCAGCATGTCCTCTGCGCTGAGGCTCCCCTCGACAATGGCGTCCGCCACCTCGGCGGGGACAGCCCGGCTGCTCGCGTGGTGCGGGTGGTATTCACCGCGGATCATGATGTTGCGGACGCACTGTTCCAGCTCGCGGACATTTCCAGGCCAGTCATAGTCCGACCCGAGGTTTGAGTCGATCCAATGCTGGCTCTCCCGCGCCAGTTCCTCGGCTTCCTCGTCGCCCGCGACTCGTGCGGCGATGAAGCGGATGAGCGCGGGGAGCTCATCGGGCGACTCTCGCAGCTGCTCCCTGAGCGAGGGCG
>DASSSH010000041.1:0-6740 GCA_035708525.1 Candidatus Methylomirabilota bacterium | reverse complement strand
CGGGCGGGGGTCGCCCGCCCGGGAGTGCCGGCCCGACCTCGAGCGTCGGCGGGCCTGCATCGGCCGGACGCGGTGCCGGTCCCAGGGGAAGGGTCTGGATCGTCGGCCCCGATGGCAAGCCCAAGCAGGTCGCCGTCCAGCTCGGCGTCAGCGACGGCACCAACACGGAGATCGTGGGCGGCGACGTCGCCGAGGGGCAGCAGGTCATCGTCGGCCTCGGCGAGCGGGCGCCGGCAGGTGGAGGAACTTCGGGCGGCCCGCGGCTCCGGTTCTGAGATGGCCCAGCTCCTGATCGAGACCGAAGGTCTCCTCAAGGACTACCGCATCGGCTCGCGGCGGGTGCACGCCCTCCGGGGCATCTCAGTCAATGTCCATTCCGGCGAGTTCGTGGCCGTGATGGGCCCCTCGGGCTCGGGCAAGTCCACCTTCATGAACCTGCTGGGATGCCTGGACCGGCCGACCTCCGGCCGGTACCGGCTCGATGGCCTGGACGTCTCCGACATGGCCAACGACCAGCTCGCGCGGATCCGCAACGAGAAGATCGGCTTCGTCTTCCAAACCTTCAACCTCCTGCCGCGGACGACGGCGCTCGAGAATGTGGAGCTGCCGCTCCTCTACAGCCTGATGCCGTCGCGCGACCGGCGCCCCAAAGCCCAAGCCAAGCTGGCGGCGGTGGGGCTGTCGGACCGCGAGCACCATCACCCGGCGCAGCTCTCCGGCGGCCAGCAGCAGCGCGTCGCCATCGCGCGTGCCCTCATCAACGATCCGGTACTGATCCTGGCCGACGAGCCGACCGGGGCGCTCGACACCCGGACCAGCGTGGAGATCATGGCGCTCTTCCAGGAGCTCAACCGCAGCGGCATCACCGTGGTGGTCGTCACCCACGAGCCTGACGTCGCCCGCTACGCAGGTCGCATCCTGAGCTTCCGTGACGGCCGCGTCACGCGGGACGAACCGGTCAGCGACCCACTCGATGCCCGCCGGCTCCTGGCCACCCTGCCCCGCGAGGACGACCAGGACGAGGAGAGCGCATGACGATCTGGGCGAGCGCGCGCATCGCGATCCGGGCTCTCCGCGTCAACAAGCTGCGCAGCGCGCTGACCATGCTCGGGATCGTGATCGGCGTCGGCGCGGTCATCACCATGGTCGCCGTCGGCGCCGGGGCCCAGGCCCGGGTCACCGAACAGATCCAAAGCCTCGGCTCCAACATGATCGTGGTCCTCTCGGGCTCGGTCACCTCCGGTGGCGTGCGGCTGGGCTCGGGCAGCCAGCTGACCATCACCGAAGACGACGCCTGGGCCATCCAGCGCGAGATCCCGCTGGTGGAGGCCGCGGCCCCGAGCATGCGGGGCGGCGGCCAGATCATCTACGGCAATCTCAACTGGGCCACCTCCGTCCAGGGCGTCACGCCCGAATACTTCGTTGCTCGGGACTGGCCGGTGGCCTCGGGGCGAGATCTGACCCAGGAGGACGTCGACGGGGCGACCAAGGTGGCGTTGATCGGCCAGACGGTCACCCTCAACCTGTTCGGCGACACGGATCCCGTGGGTCAGGTGATCCGGATCCGGAACGTCCCCTTCACCATCATCGGTGTCCTGGACCGGAAGGGACAGACCACCTACGGCCAAGACCAGGACGACACCGTCCTGATCCCCCTGTCCACGGCCAAGAAGAAGGTCCTCGGCGTCAGCCAGGCCAACGCCCGGTCGGTAGGCGCCATCTCGATCAAAGTGCGCGAGGCGCCCATGATGGCGGCGGCCGAGCAGGAGATCCGCATGCTCCTGCGCCAGCGCCACCGGCTGCAGCCCTACCAGGACGACGACTTCTGGATCCGGAACCTGGCCGAGGTGCTCCAGTCCCAGGAGGCCTCCTCGCGCGTGCTGACCATGCTCCTGGCCGCGATCGCCTCCGTCTCCCTGGTCGTGGGCGGCATCGGGATCATGAACATCATGCTGGTGTCGGTCACCGAGCGGACGCGCGAGATCGGGCTGCGGATGGCGGTCGGCGCCCGCGGCCGCGACATCTTGTCGCAGTTCCTGGTGGAGGCCGTGACGCTGTCACTCATCGGCGGGCTCATCGGGATCGCGTTCGGGCTCCTCGGAACCTATGCCATCGCGTACTTCGCCGAGTGGCGGACCCTCGTGGACCCACGCGCCATCCTCATCGCCTTCGGCTTCGCCGCCGGCGTGGGCGTCTTCTTCGGCTTCTATCCCGCGCGCAAGGCGGCCGGGCTCGACCCCATCGAGGCGTTGAGATACGAATGACCGGCCGGCTCGCGCTCGGGCTCGGGCTGGCCTTGCTGGTCGTGGGTGCGGTCGGCGCCGAGGCTCAGACCTTCTCGCCCCAGTCCGCCTCCGGACTGAATGTGACCTTCTCCACGGAGCGGCTGGGGCCGACCCGCGTCCTCATCTTCGGCGAGGTCACCAACGGGACCAACACACCGGCCAACCGGGTGATCCTCCTCGCGGAGGGACTGGACGAGACCGGCCGCGTGGTGAGCCGCGCGCGCGGGTATGTCCCAGGGCTGATCCCGGCGCGAAACCGGTCGACCTTCGAGATCCGGCTATCGGCCGCGGGGAGCGAACGACGCTACCGGGTGCAGGTCGAGGCGTTCGAGTTTATTGTTGGCGGCCAGTAGCCAGGTCACATCTGACGTCGCCGTCGTCGCCGACCACCATCATCTTCAACATGCCGTCTGGCATGTTGACCGTGGGCCATGCCCTCGTGCGGGCCTCGTCTGGCTCGTCAGCTGACCCGGCTGGCGCTGTTCCGGGTCAGTCTTTCGGGAGGCCCAGAACCCGCTCGGCCAGGATGTTCCTCATGATCTCCGACGTGCCGCCCGCGATGGTGTCGCCGCGGGAGCGCAGGTGCCGGAACTGCCACCATCCCTCGGCCACCGCCCGCCCGCTCCCCTGCCAGAGCGCTGCGTACGGGCCCTGAAGCTCGAGCCCCAGCTCCAGCAGCCGCTGCCAGGTCTCGCTGAACAGCAGCTTGGAGGCCGAGCCCTCGGGGCCTGGTGGCTCCCCGCGCAGCAGCCGCGTGAGGATTCTCAGGTTCGACAGCCGCAGCGCCTCGGCGTCGATCCAGGCCTGGGCCAGCCGTTGCCTGATGACCGGGTCCTTGGATGCCGGCGCACCGTTGCGCACCGTGGTGCGCGCCAGCTCGAGCGCCTCGACGAGCCCCTGGCGCAGGATGAGCTGCCGTGAGAGCGCACGCGGTCCGCGCTCGAACATCAAGGTCGTGATCGCCACCTCCCAGCCGCCGTTCTCGTGCCCCACGACGTTCTCCGCCGGCACCTCGACGTTCTCGAAATAGAGCTCGTTGAACTCGGCATCGCCGCTCATCTGCCGGAGCGGCTTGACCGTGAAGCCGGGGCTCTTCATGTCCACGATGAAATAGGTGAGGCCCTTGTGCTTCGGCGCCGTGGGATCGGTCCGGGTCAGCAGGATGCACCAGCCGGCGTAGTGGGCGTAGGAAGTCCAGACCTTCTGCCCGTTGATCACGTAGAAGCCGTTTTTCCGCTCGGCCCGGGTCTGGGCGGCCGCCAGGTCGCTGCCCGCATCGGGCTCGGAGAACCCCTGGCAGAAGATGTGCTCGGCCGAGAGAATTCTCGGCAGGTGGAGACGCTTCTGGGCTTCGGTCCCGTGGGCAATGATGGCGGGTCCCGCCATGTCCAGCCCGATGGCATTGGGCAGCTCGGGCGCCCGCGCCCGGGCCATCTCCTCGTAGAACAGGGCCTGCTCGATGACGGTCGCGCCGCGGCCGCCGTAGGCCGTCGGCCAATGAAGCCCGACATATCCGGCTGCATGGAGCCGCCGCTGCCAGTCGATCAGGAACCGGATCTGGGCGTCGCGCGTCGGCAGATCGCGGCGGATCCGTCCCCAGTCGCCCGGCGCATTGGCCTGCAGCCAGCGGCGGAGCTCGGCGCGGAAGTGCTCCTCCTCGCCGGAGAGCTTGAAGTCCATGGCGCGCGAGCCATTATAATCAGCGCGTGAGGCGAAAGAAACCAGCCAAGCGCGCCCCCGTGGCGCCGACCGCGCCCGCGGCCGTCCTCGAAGAGCGCGGGCTGCCCCTCGTGAGCGAGCTGGCGCGCGTGGCGCGCGGCGAGCACCCGCCGCGCGTGAAGCTCGAGGGCGCCATGGAGATCCTGTTCGGCGCCTATGGGGAGAGCGATCCGGAGTTCTCGGGCCTCTTCCTCACCGGTTGGATCCGGGCGCGGGAGGACAAGCAGTTCCGCCTGACTCTCGCCTGGCAACGCGAGCAGATCCGGCTCACGCTGGAGGAGATCCTGGCCGAGGGCGTCGCCGGCGGCGCGTTCCGCCCGGATCTGGACGCGGGCGCCGTCGCGGCCGTGATCCTGGGAGCCGCCGAAGGCTGCCTGCTCCAGTCGGCCACCGAGGGCGGCGCGGTCCCGGCGGCGCAGGTGATGCGCACCCTGCTGCGGCTGGCGCTCAGCGAGGCTTGAGCTCGATTCGGTACCCGTCGGGATCGCGGATGTAGAGCGAAGGACCATGGCCGTAGGCGCCGCGGCGATCCACGACATCGCCTTCGACGACGACCCCAGCGGCCTCGAGTTGCGCTTTGAGGCGAGAAAGGTCCGGGCAGCGGACCGAGAGGCACACGTGATCGAGGCCGGCCAAGGGGGTCGGGTGGCCGCCACCTGGCAGCAGGTCGATGAGGTGCTCTCCGAAGCGGAGCTGGATCAGGGACGCGCGCTCATTGACGTGATCCAGCGTGCAGCCGAGCATCTCCATGTAAAAGCGCGTCGAGGCTTCCTGATCGCTCACCCGCAGGACGACGTGGTCGAGCCCCAGCGGCTCGAAGCCGCCCGTCCCCCGGCTCATCTGCGCCGCACCTCCTCGAGAATCAGGAACAGCACGCCGGCCCCCATGACCGTCGCATTGAGGATGCCCGAGAGCCGGTGCAGCCGGGCGAAGGCCAGCGCTTCACTCGAGGCCGCTCCCGCGGCCGCGCCGGCCTGACGCATGGCCTCCCGGGCCGCATGCGCCCCCGGCAGGACGACCAGCCAGGAATACAGGGTCAGAGCCAACATCAGCGCGAGCAGTCCGAGCCCGATCCATTCGCCGACCGAACGCCCGGTGCCGAGCCCACGCATCACCGCGGCGAGCAGCGCGCTCAAGCCCAGGGCCGTCCCCACGGCGTAATAGCGCGGAAACACCGCGCTCACGAAGCGGCCGGCCGCCTCGCGCTCGAGAGACGAGAACGCCGCCGGCGCGACCCCGAAGGCAAAAAAGGCCATCACCGCCAGCCACACCAGGATCGCCGCCGCCGGAATGAGCCTCATGGCTCGGGCCGCCGCGGCCGGGTCAGGAACCGTATCAAGAGCGCGTTGACCTTCCCCGGCGCCTCGTGCTGGACCCAGTGGCTCACCCCGCGGAGGTAGCGAAGGGCAAACGGGCCGGAGAAGAACGGGCGCATCCCACGCGTCAACTCGGTGCCGAGGGCGAAGTCCCGGTCGCCCCAGATGATGAGGGTGGGCGCCGCGATCTTCGGGAACTCCCGAACCGACGGCAGCCCGCGGCGGAAGCTCGCCCGGTACCAGTTGATCGCCCCGGTGAGCGCCCCCGGCTTGGCGAACGCTTCTACGTAGCGGGCGAGGTCCGCCGGCCGAAAGGTCCCCTTGCGGGCGCTGCCGACCAGCATGGCCTTCAGCACGCGGAAGTTGTCGGCCGCGAGCACCCGTTCGGGCACCTCGGGAAACTGGAAAAAGAACATGTACCAGCTTCGCCTCAGCTGTCGGACGTTTCCACGCTGGAATTCACGGGCGAAGAGCGCCGGGTGGGGCGAGTTCATCACGCAGAGCCGGCTCGTCATCTCCGGCTTCAGCATGGCGAAGGCGTAGGCCACCGCCCCACCCCAGTCGTGACCCACGATGACCGCCCGCTCCCGTCCGAGCGATCGGATCATTCCGGCGACGTCCTCGACCATATTGGTGATCCGGTAGGCGTCGATGTCCTCGGGCTTGTCCGACTCGTTGTAGCCGCGCAGGTCAGGCGCCACGACGCTGAAGCCGGCGGCCGCCAGCGCCGGGATCTGGTGTCGCCAGCAGTACCAGAACTCGGGAAAGCCGTGGAGCAGCAGGACGAGCGGCGCCGCGCCCGGCCGGGACTCCACCGGTGATGCCGGCTCCTGGGTGACCGCGTGGAAGCGGAGGCCGTTGGCCTCGATGGATCGGTGCTGCCAGGGCTCGACCGCCGGCCGCGCGCGCGTCATCGGGCCTACCATATCATTGACACCAGCCCGGACGCCCCCTAGCATCGACTCCATGCGGCCTCTCGCGCTCGCACTCCTCGTCCTCCTGCTCGCCCCCGCGACGGCGGGAGCCGACTCGCCACTCGTGGCGGAGGTACGAGCCTGGTCCACCCGCTATCACGAGAACCTGCCGCGCATCGACGAGATGCGGGCCCTGCTGGGCAACGCGATCAAGACCGATCCCAGCGTGGACAACCTGATCGCGCTCGCCATGGTCTGCTTCATCTATGGGGACATCCGCGCGAAGACGCCCGACGAGAAGCTCGAGGCCTACGATCAGGGACGCGAGGCCGCCAGGCGCGCCGTAGAGGTCGCCCCCCGCAGTGTCCAGGCTCACTTCTGGTACGGCACCGATACCGCCCGCTGGGGCCAGACCAAGGGCGTGGTGCGCTCGCTCTTCCTGCTGCCCACGGTCAAGCGGGAGATCGCGACGGTGCTCGAGCTCGATCCCAAGTTCCCGCCCGTCT
>DASSSH010000040.1:0-6903 GCA_035708525.1 Candidatus Methylomirabilota bacterium | reverse complement strand
GAAAGACCTTTCCCGGCTGTGCCTTGGCGGCAAGCGGCGTGGTGAGGAGGCCGCCAGCAACAGTGCCGATGAACGCGCGCCGGTTCATCGCTGGATCAGCTCGGTGGCCTGGAGCAGGAGCGACTAGTACTGGCGTCGCGGAGGCCCTGCTCGAAGGCCGCTTGGAGGCGAGCCCCTTCCGGGGAGGTGGCGGTGAGACCCAGGATGCCTACGCGGAAGATCCGCCGGGGCTGCTGTGCGCGCGCGGAGACCGGCATGGCCACTGAGCCGAGGGCGACAGCGGCAAGGAACGCCCGTCGGCCGAGCGACGGATTCGCCGTCACGGCACGCGCACCCAGCCTTCCATCAGCCGGCGCGCGGTCCGGTAGACGGTGACCTGCTGGGCCCAGGGCTTGCCGTCCTTCAAGGTGACCCGGGCATCGAGCGGCAGGACGCCCGAGGGGTGACCGAGGCGCACGTCGGCCTCGTCGCGCGCCGTCGAGCACTCGCGGACCACGGTGCCGTCGATCCGGGCGGCGACGGCCAGGCACATGGCGGCGGTCAGCGCGAAGGCGCGGTGGCAGTTGCCCATGGAGATGACTCGCGCAACCACATCGGCGCAATCGGCGCCATAACGCGTGCCGTCCAGCGTCGTGAACTCGGTGGGCGGGGCGACCAGGGCGATCTTGGGGGTGGCGGCGCTGCCGGGGATGCCCATCGTCTTCGCCGCCGCGACGCGGATCGCTTCGAGGCGGGCGGAGAGGGCCTTGTCGCGATCCATGGCCTCGGGCGATTCGGTGCCGCTGAGCCCCACGTCCTTGGCGCGAACGAAAACCATGGGATTAGTGGCGTCCACCAGCGACGCGGTCACGCCTTCGATGGTGTCCTGTGGGCGGCCGGTTGGCAGAAGCTTCCCCGTCCGCGCCCCGCCCGGGTCGAGAAAGTCCAACGCGATGCGCGCGCCCCGCCCGGCCACGCCGGGAAGCTCGAAGTCGCCCTCGATGGCGGCCTCGCCGGCCGCGACCGGCACGTGGGCGACGATGATCTTCCTGGTGTTGGTGTTGTGGATGCGCACGACTGTTTCGCCCTCGGTGGCGGGGACGAGGCCCTCGTCGATAGCGAACGGGCCGACGGAAGAGGAGCAGTTCCCGCAGTTGCCTGTGTAATCCACGACGGGCTTGGACACCTCGACCTGCGCGAAGGTGTAGTCCACCTGGGCGTCGCGATGAGTCGGCGGGCCGATGATGCAGGCTTTGGAGAGCGAGGAGATGCCGCCGCCGAGGCCGTCGAGCTGGCGACCGTAGGGATCGGGGCTCCCCAGCGCTGCAAGCAGGATCCGGTCGCGCTCCGGTCCTGCCGCCGGCAGGTCCTTCTCGTGGAAGACGAGGCAGCGGCTCGTCCCGCCCCGCATGTAGACCGCCCGGATCCGCCGCTGGGTCACGAACGGGTTGCCGTCTTTGCGAGCAGCCCACCGGCCAGCAGGAGATCGCGCTCGCGGGGCGTCAGCACGCAGCGGAGCTGCAAGGCCTGGCCGGTCCGCTCGTTCTTCACCGTCACCTTCTGACCGGCCGCGAGCGCGCTGCGCAGACCCTGGAAGGCCAGCCGGTCGTCGCGAGAGACGGCATCGTAGTCAGCCGGGTTGTCGAACTCGAGGGGCACGATGCCCCAGTTGATGAGATTGGCCCGGTGGATGCGGGCGAAGCTCTTGGCCAGCACGGCGCGGACCCCGAGGTGCAGGGGCGAGAGCACGGCCGCCTCGCGTGAGGAGCCCTGACCGTAGATCTCACCGCCCACGATGACGCCCGTGCCCGCGGCCTTGGCGCGGGCCACGAAGTCGGAGTCCACGTTGCGGAAGGTGAACTCGCTGATCGCGGGGACATTGGTGCGGAACATGAGCGCCTGGGTGCCCGAGGGCGAGATGTCATCCGTCGAAACCTTGTCACCGAGCTTGATCAGCACGGGCGCGGTGAAGTGGTCCTCCACGGGCTGCCCTCGCGGCACCTCCTTGATATTGGGCCCCTTCAGCACCTCGGCCCGCGCAGCCTCGCTCTCGGACGCGGGCGGCACCAGTCCCGCGTCGGAGGCGGTGAGCGTGGGCGGATAGAAGCGCTCGGGCGGGGCGCCGCCTTTTCGTGGATCCGTGATCTTGCCGGTGAGAGCCGAGGCCGCGGCGGTGACCGGAGAGCAGAGGTAGATCTGATCGTCCTTGACGCCGCTGCGGCCGGGGAAGTTCCGGTTGAAGGCGCGCAGGCTCTTGCCGCCAGCGGCGGGCACATGACCGATGCCGGCGCAGGAGCCGCAGGTGGGCTCGGACACCGTCGCGCCGGCCGCGAGCAGCTCGGCCAGGAGTCCCTCGCGCGCCATGATCTGCAGGATGCGATGGCTGCCGGGGAAGATCACGAAGGAGACCGAGGGCGCCACGCGCTTGCCCTTGAGGACCTGGGCGACGGCCCACATGTCTTCCCACGAGCTGTTGGTACACGAGCCCACCATGACCTGCTCGAGCGGCGTGCCTTCGACTTCCGTGATCGGAACGACGCGGTCGGGCGAGCCGGGCAGCGCGACCAGCGGCACCAGCGCCGAGAGGTCGAGCTCGATCTGCTCGTCGTACTCGGCGTCAGCGTCGGCGCCGAGAGGGCGCCAGTCCCGCTCGCGTCCGAGGAGCCGGAAGTAGGCCCGCGTCACCTCGTCCGAGGCGAAGAAGCTGGTCGTGAGCGTCAGCTCGGCGCCCATGTTGCAGATCGTCGCCCGCTGGGGGAGGCTCAGGGTCGCCGCGCCCGGGCCCGAATACTCGAAGATCTTCCCGCTGCCGCCCCGCACCGAGTAGCGTCGCAGGAGCTCCAGGATCACGTCCTTGGCGCCGACCCAGGGACGGAGCGCGCCGGTGAGCCAGACCCGCACGACGCGCGGCATCGGCAGGTAATACGGCCCACCGCCCATGGCCACCGCCACGTCGAGCCCGCCGGCGCCGATGGCGAGCATCCCCGTCGAGCCGCAGAGCGGGGTGTGGCTGTCGGTGCCCAGCAGGAACTGTCCCGGCAGACTGAAGGTCTCGAAGTGGACCTGATGGCAGATGCCGTTGCCGGGCTTGGAGAACCAGGCGCCGTAGCGTCGCGACGCGGTCTGCAGGTAGCGGTGATCGTCGGTGTTGCGCGAGTCTACCTGGTAGACGTTGTGGTCGATGTAGGTCACCACCCGGCTCGGGCGCACTCGTGGGGAACCCATGGCCTCGAACTGCAGGAAGGCCATGGCGCCATTGGTGTCGGTGAGCAGGCACTGGTCCACGCTCAGCCCGATCTCCTCGCCGGCCACGGGCTTGCCCGAGACCAGGTGCGAGTCGATGAGCTTGCGCGCGAGGCTGAGACCCATGCTTAATTCCCCCTCACCCTGCCCTCTCCCCCTGCGGGGGCGAGGGTTCAAGGTTTCCTCTCCCCCCGTGGGTGTGAAGGTGAGCAGGAATTCCTCTCCCCCTGAGGGGGAGAGGATAGAGGTGAGGGGGCCGAAGCTTCTGGTTCATCGCTTGCTGACCGGCACGAAGGCGCGGCGGCCGTAGCCCTTGTAGTCGGCGCGCGGGCGGATCAGGCGGTTGTCGTCGTACTGCTCGATCAGGTTGGCTGTCCAGCCGGCGATGCGGGCGACCGCGATCACCGGCGTGAACAGATCGACCGGGATGCCGATCGAGTAGAAGAGCGGCGCGGAGTAGAAGTCCACGTTGGGGATGAGCTTCTTGGCCGCGTTCACCTTGGCGTGCAGCTTCACGGCCAGGTCGTACCAGAGCCCCTGGCCCGACTCGCGACAGGCCGCCTCGGCCATGCCCTTCAGGATCGCCGCGCGCGGATCGCCTGCCGTGTAGACGCGATGGCCGAAGCCCATGAGCCGGCGCTTCTCCGCGAGAGACTTCTCTACGAAGCTGTCCACCTTGTCGAGCGCGCCGACTTCGAGCAGCGTCCGCATCACGGCTTCGCCGGCGCCGCCATGGAGCGTGCCTTTCAGCGCCCCCACGCCGCCCGCCACGGCCGAGTGCATGTCGGACAGGGTGGCCGCGATCACGCGGGTGGTGAAGGTCGAAGCGTTCAGCTCGTGCTCGGCGTAGAGGACGAGGCTGGCGTCGAAGGCACGGACGGTGACGTCCGACGGCTTCTTGCCTGTCAACATGTAGAGGAAGTTCGCCGCGTGGGGCAGGTCCTTCGAGGGCTCGACCGGAGCCTGGCCGGTGCGGACCCGGTGGTGCGCGCTCACTGCCGTGGCGAGCTGGCTCGTGAACCGCGCGGCCTTTCGAACATTGGCGGCGTGCGAATTATCCGTCGTGTCCGGATCGTGCATGCCGAGCATGGCGACGGCGGCCTGCAGGGCGCGCATCGGGTCGGTCGTCTTCGGCATCAGCGCGAAGGCCTTGACGAGCTCGCCGGGGATCGGCCGGGCCGCCACGAGCTCGGCGGTGAACTGGTCGAGCTGGGCGCGCCTGGGCAGCTCACCGTGCCAGAGGAGGTAGGCGACCTCCTCGTACGTGGCCTGGCGCGCCAGCTCGTCGATATCATAGCCGCAGTAGGCGAGCCGGCCGTTCTTGCCGTCGAGGTCGCAGAGCTTGGTCTCGGCGGCGACGACACCTTCGAGGCCTCGGATCAGCTGGGTCCCTTCGGTCATGGCTGTCTCCTTGGGGCGTCGGACTTGGCGAGAATAACGGTATGCCGCCGGACTCGGGCGCGCAAGAGCCGGACCCTCACGCCGGCCGGGTGACGCCGAACTTGGGCAGGACCTCCGAAGCGTAGGCTTCGAGCGCCTCCCAGTCATAGGGGCCCTGGCGCAGCCCGAGGTTGAGCCGCTCCACGCCAGCGTCGCGGTACGCCGCGATCATCTCGATGGCATCCTTGGGCGTTCCGCGGAAGAACCCGGTGCGCGGCTCGTCCGGCTTCCAGTGGGAGCGGTAGGTCGCGTCGCCCCGCGCCGCGCCCTTGGCGTCGGCGCCCAGGTAGAAGCCCACGTTGACCGTTCGGATGATGGAGCGCGGATCGCGCTTTTCCGTCTCGCACCACTGGTCGAGGATCTTGCTCTTCGCGTTCCACGCCTCGGGCCCGAGATACGGCGCGTTCCAGCCATCGGCGTAGCGGGCGGCGGTGCGCAGCGTCCGCTTCTCGCCCCCGCCGCCGACCCAGATCCGCAGCCGCTTCTGCAGTGGCTTGGGGTTGCAGCGGGCGTCGTTGAGCTGGAAGTGGCGGCCCTTGAAGTTGGAGACATCCTCGTCGAAGAGCATGCGGAGGATCTGCACGGCTTCCTCCAGCTGGTCCTGGCGCACGCCGATGGGCGCGAACGGGATGCCGTAGCCCTTGTACTCGGCCTCGTGCCAGCCGGCACCGATGCCGCACTCGGCGCGGCCGGCTGAGAGATGGTCGATGGTGCAGAGGGCTTTGGCCAGGAGCCCCGGGTTGCGATAGTTCACGCAGAAGACGAGGCAGCCGATGCGGACCCGCGTGGTGTCCAAGGCCACCGCGCCCATGGTGCTCACCGATTCGAAGCACGGGCCCTTCCCATCCTTGGCCGGAGATTCCTGGAAGTGGTCCGAGGCCGAGAACCAGTCGAAGCCCCGCTCGTCCGCGAAGCGCCAGAGTCGGCGCAGCTCGTCCATGGGGCCTCCCATGTGTCCCACGTGGATCCCGAACGTCATGGCCATGCGATGTCTCCGTGCTGGCGCGATTCGGATCGTCGCGTCATCGTGTGGTCAACGTCACGCCGCCGTCATTCATCCTCAACATGGCCAAGCCATGTTGACCGTGGGCGACGCGATCGGCTCAACCCGCGACCGCCGGGCTAACGTTCCCGGACGATGCCGCCACGTGACGTCGCCGCGTCATCGTGTGGTCAACGTCACGCCGCCATCCACTATGAGCGTCTGGCCCGTCACCCAGCGGGCTTCGTCGCTGGCGAGGTAGACCGCCGCCCAGCCGACATCCCAGCCCGTTCCCTCCGTGCCCAGTGGACTGGCCTGGCGGCGCTTCTCGCGCATCTCCGGCCCCAGGCTCTCCACCATGGGCGTCCAGACCATGCCGGGCGCAATGGCGTTGACGCGGATGCCTTTGGGCCCGAGCTGAGCCGCGACGCTACGGACGAAGCCGATGACGCCGGCTTTCGCGGCGGCGTAAGCAGTGCGGCCGTGACCGCGCAGGGCCGCCACCGAGGAGACGCAGATCACGGCGCCGCGGCCCCGCTTGATCATCGGCGGCACCGCCGCTTGGGTGGCCAGCAGCATGGACTTGAGGTCCACCGCCATGACCCGATCCCACTCCTCCTCGGAGGTCTCCAGCAGATTCTTCCGGGACTCGATGCCGACGTTGTTGTGCAGGATATCGAGCGCGCCGTAGCGCTCCAGCGCCGCTGCGACCATCCGCCGGCAGTCCTCGGCTCGGGTGACGTCGGCCGCGAAGGCCGAGGCGGTGCCGCCGTCCTTGGTGATCAGCGCCACCGTCTCCTCGGCGCGCGCGATCTCGGCGTCCACGCAGAGCACCCGGGCGCCTTCGCGCGCGAAGAGGATGGCGGCCGCCTTGCCGTTACCCAGCCCCGGCCCGCGCGAGCCCCCGCCCGTGACGATGGCCGTCTTGCCGGCGAGGCGGTCGCTCATGGCTGTGAGGGGGCGGGGACGCCAACGGCCCAGACGTAACCGTCTGGATCCTCTACCATCACCTCACGCCAGCCATGGCCCTTGGTGGTCGCGGGCTGCAGCACGGGCGCGTTCGCCTCGCGCGCGGCGTTCTCGACGATGTCCGGATCGACGCCGAACAGCCGCAGCTCGGCGCCCAGCCCGCGCGCCTCGCCGCCCGTGAGCCGCGAATACCACGGATGCTTGTCATAGGTATGGTCGGCATGCAGCATCAATTCGGCGCCATTCAGGTGGAGGGCGGCAAAGTCCGGGTCGCGGTAATGGACGCGCGC
>DASSSH010000039.1:0-14083 GCA_035708525.1 Candidatus Methylomirabilota bacterium | reverse complement strand
CAGCGACGTCGTCGCCGAGCGCCTCCGCGACCTCGCGGATGCCCTCGTCCTCGTGGGGCAGGAACTCGTGCAGCGGCGGATCGAGCAGCCGGATCGTCACCGCGTAGCCGTCCATCACGGTGGAGATGCCGATGAAGTCTTCCCGCTGGAAGGGCAGGAGCTGGTCCACGGCCTTTCGCCGCGCCTGCTCGTCCTTGGCCATGATCATCTCGCGCACGATCGGGATGCGCTCTTCTCCGAAGAACATGTGCTCGGTGCGCACCAGCCCGATGCCCTCGGCGCCCTTGTCGCGCGCCGCCTGGGCGTCCTTGGGCGTGTCGGCGTTGGCCCGCACGCCGATCGCGCGCGTTTCGTCGGCCCAGCGCAGCAGCTGCTCGAGCTCGCCCGACAGCTTGGGCTCGATCAGCGGCACGGTGCCCACCATGACCTCGCCGGTCGAGCCGTTGAGCGTGATCACCTGGCCCTCGCGGATCAGAGTCCGCCCGGCCTGAAAGGCCCGTTTCTCCTCGTCCACCGCCACATCGCCAGCCCCCACGACGCAGCACTTACCCATCCCCCGCGCCACCACCGCCGCGTGGGACGTCAGCCCGCCGCGTGAGGTGAGAATGCCCTCGGCGGCATGCATGCCGGCCACATCCTCGGGCGAGGTCTCGGCCCGCACCAGGATGACCTTGTCGCCCTTGTGCGCCCACTCCACCGCGCGCTCGGCGTCGAAGACGACCTTGCCCGAGGCTGCGCCGGGGGCCGCCGGCAGGCCCTTCGCGATGGGCGTCACCTTGGCGGCCGGATCCACCATGGGGTGGAGGATCTGGTTGAGCGAGGCCGGCTCCACGCGCAGCAGCGCCGTGTTGCGGTCGATCAGCTTCTCCTTGACCATCTCGACGGCGGTGCGGACCGCCGCGGCGGCGGTGCGCTTGCCGGAGCGCGTCTGCAAGATGAAGAGCCGCCCCTCCTGGACCGTGAACTCGATGTCCTGCATGTCCCGGTAGTGGCGCTCTAGCCGGTCCTTGATGGCCACGAGCTGCTGGTAGACGCGCGGCATCCGGCGCTTGAGGGCGTCCACCGGCTCCGGCGTCCGAATGCCCGCCACCACGTCCTCACCCTGAGCGTTGACGAGGAACTCACCGAAGAACCGCTTCTCGCCCGTCGAGGGATCGCGGGAGAAGCAGACCCCGGTGCCGGAGGTGTCGCCGAGATTGCCGAAGACCATGGCCATCACCGTCACGGCCGTGCCCCAGTCATCGGACAGCCGATGGATGCGGCGGTAGTCCACGGCCTTCTTCGCCCACCAGGAGTCGAACACCGCGTTGATGGCCAGCCGCAGCTGCTCCATCGGGTCCTGGGGGAAGGGCTGGCGGGTCTTGTCCTGGACGAGCCGCTTGCCGTCCGCGACCAGGATCTTGAGCGCCTCGGCCGGCACCTCGGCGTCGGACTTCGCCCCAGCCTTGGCCTTGGCCGCGTCCAGCAGCGCGTCGAACGCGCGCCGCTCGATGCCGAGCACCACGTCGGCGAAGATGGTGATAAAGCGGCGGTAGCAGTCCCACGCGAAGCGCTCGTTGCGTGTCTGGTGCGCGAGGCCGAGCACAGTCTTGTCGTTGAGCCCAAGGTTGAGGACCGTGTCCATCATCCCGGGCATCGAGGCGCGGGCGCCCGAGCGGACCGAGACCAGCAGCGGGCGCTCGGCATCGCCCAGCCGCCGCCCCGCGGCCACCTCGAGCCGGGCGAGATCGGCCATGACCTGCGCCCAGAGCCCGAGCGGATGCTTCTTGCCGCCGTGGGTGTAGGCGGCCCAGGCCTCCGTGGTGATCGTGAAGCCCGGAGGCACCGGCACGCCGAGATTCGTCATCTCGGCCAGCTCGCATCCCTTGCCGCCCAGCAGCGGCCGCATGGCGCTTGATCCCTCGGCCCGCCCGTCGGCGAAGAAGTAGACGTACTTGGGGGTCTTCGAGGCTTTCGTGGCAGGCTTCCGGCTCGATTGCTTCCGCGCCTTCGCGTGCGCCATGTCGCAGCCCCCTGGGCAAACCTCCGGAACGGCAGAGAAAAGTACAGGCCCGACCAGGGCCTGGCTGATTTGGACATGGTACGGCCGGAGACCAGTGATGTCAACGAATTTTCTTCCGGAACGGGCACTTACGCCACGTTCCGTTACTACTTGGCGGGCTTCTTCTTCCGCGCGGCGGCGACGGGCCGATCCTCGCCCTGTGAGCCCGTGACCAGAGCTTCGACGGCGATCAGGTGATCGAGCATCGCTCGGTGAGCCGCCACTTCGTCGCGACGCTGGATCGCTTCGAGGATGCTGCGGTGGTCCTGATGCGAGCGGGTGGGTCGTCCCGGGGTGAGGAGCGACTCTTCGCGACTCTGGGTCAACAGGTCCATGAGGGCGCTGACGATCCGGGTGATGGCCCGGTTGTGGGCGCTGTTGGCGATGGCCGAGTGCAGGGCCGTGTCCTGCGCGACGCCGGTCCGCCCCTGCGCCACCTCCTTGTGCTGCTCCTCGAGGATGCGCTCCATCTCCGCGATCTCCTCACGCGTGGCGCGCCGGGCCGCGAGCGCCGCGATGGCCGGCTCGAGCAGGCGCCGCGCCTCGAAGAGCTCCTTGACTGCCTCGCGGTGGGGCAGGATTACCAGCGCGAGCGGCTCGATGAGGGCTTCCACCGAGATATCACGGACGAACGCGCCCTCCCCCGCCCGGATCTCGATCAGGCCGCGGCTCTCCAGCGCCCGCAGGGCCTCGCGCACCGAGGTCCGGCTCACCATGAATTTCTCGGCGAGATCCCGCTCGGGGGGCAGCCGATCGCCGGACGTGAGCTTCCCATCGGCGATGAGCTGCTTCACCTGGCGGACGATCTCCTCGTAGATCCGCGTGGACTTGACGGGCTCGATCTCCATCTCGCGCTCCGGCCGCGCGGAGCTACGGCTCCCAGGCTTGGCCGTAGCCATCCCGCTATCCCCCCGCCTCGACGCGGCGACGGCGGACGCCAGCTCGCACCAGCCACCACCCCAATGCCCCGACCCCCGCGGCCAGCACGAGGGACACCGGGTCGTCGACCGCGTCCGCGAGGCCACCGAGCCAGCGCCGCACCAGGGGATCGTCGGTCATCATCTCGCCGGCGACATAGCCGAGGACGCCCCCGCCGAGCCAGATAATCCAGACCTGGCGGGCCATGAGTCGCGCCAGCAGACCGCTGCCCCAGACGACGAGTGGGAGCGACAGCCCGATCCCGATCGCGACCAGCAGGAGGTCTCCGCGGGCGGCCGCCGCGACGGCCAGCACGTTGTCCAGACTCATCGTCACGTCGGCGACCACGATGATCCAGATCGCCTCGGCGAGTGAGGTGCCGCCTCGGACCTGCCCTTCGCCGGCAGCGCCGGGCCGGACCAGCTTGACCGCGATCCAGAGCAGGACGACGCCGCCTGCCAGCTGAAGGAGCGGGATGCGGAGCAGTGCGCTGACCAGCGCGATGAAGGCCAGCCGCAGCACGACTGCCGCGGCGGTTCCCCACAGGCGACCAAGCCGCTGCTGGCGCGGCGGCAGGCGGTGGACGGCGAGCGCGATGACGAGGGCATTGTCGCCCGCCAGGGCGAGGTCGATCAAGATAATGCTCAGCAAACGTGCCCAGAACGCTGGGTCGTCCAGGATGCTCATATGCCACACCTGCTCGAGCGCTCGGGCCGAGTCGATACAACGACCTCATCGAGGAGCATTCGCATAGCGACCCAGTCCCGTTGGTCCTCCCAGTTTTTGAGAATCGGGGCGTAGTGGTTCATGCGCCGCGCCAGTGCCGCCCCCACCCCAATGCTGCGACTCACGGAGCGCCCCGACTGGCTGCCAGCGGTTGCGCTACCGAACTGTCGCCAAGGTAGCGTATCATCCGCCGGGCGAGGGGCGAGATCGCGATCGCAGCGCCATGATGGCGCCTTTCACTATCGGTGGTGGAGCCCGCGTTTGTCAATTGCACCGCCCTCGTCCCACCGCTGGCATGGAGGTATCGAGAATGTACGGTTTGCTCACGGGCGACGGCCTCCTCGCGCTGATCACGCTCACAGCGATGGAAGTCGTCCTCGGCATTGACAACGTCGTCTTCCTCGCCATCCTGGTGGGCCGCCTGCCCGCGGCTCAACAGCCGCTCGCCCAGCGATTGGGCCTGGCCCTGGCGCTTGGCATCCGCATCGGCTTGCTCTTCGCGATCTCGTGGATGATGGGACTCACGGCACCGCTCGTCGACGTGCTGGGACGGGGGATCTCCGGACGCGACCTCATCCTGTGGGCGGGAGGACTCTTCCTGATCTTCAAGGCGACGTGGGAGATCTACGACAAGCTCGAAGCGGAGCCAGTGGGACCGAAAGCCAGCGGGCGGCGGGGCGTGTTCTTCTGGGTGCTGGTTCAAATCCTGCTGCTCGACATCGTCTTCTCTCTGGACTCGGTGATCACGGCGGTAGGCATGGCCAATCGCCTCTCGATCATGGTGGCGGCGATGGTGTTGTCCATGCTCGTGATGCTGGTCTCGGCGGGACCGATAAGCGAGTTTGTCAATCGCCACCCGAGCGTCAAGATGCTGGCCCTGGCCTTCTTGCTCCTCGTCGGTGTCATGCTCGTCGCGGAGGGGATGGGCACCCACGTCGACAAGGGGTACATCTACTTCGCTATGGCCTTCTCGCTCTTCGTCGAGATGCTCAACCTGCGGTACCGAAAGACCCGCCGCCGATGACGCTTGACGAAGTCTCCTTGAGCCGAACCCGAATGTGCCCCGCGGATACCGGGAAGTGGGCGTTTGTGATACCTTCTCACCGCTTCTGCTGACCAGACGTCACTGGGCCCACCGCGTTTGCGGGTCACCAGGGAGGCCCGGGGCTGCTCGTTGCCGACACCCGCGGATTGATCAGGCTCCACCGAACCAGAGAGGGGATCGGTATGGACGAAGTTCCTTGGCATGCGATCTCGACCACGGATGCGCTGAAGCGGCTGGATTCCAGTCCCGAGGGGTTGAGCCGGGAAGAAGCGGCACGCCGCCTGGAGCGGTTCGGGCCGAACGTTTTGCGGGAAGAAAAAGCCATCAGTCCGTGGGAAATCCTTCTGGGCCAGTTCAAGAATTTCCTCATCCTGCTCCTGCTCGCGGCCACGCTGATCTCGCTTTTCCTCGGGGAAACCCTGGACGCCATCGTCATCTTCGCCATCGTCATCGCCAGCGCCCTTCTGGGCTTCTACCAGGAACATCGCGCGGAGCGAGCCCTGCAGGCCCTCAAAGCGATGATCTCGCCCACGGCGGCGGTCCTGCGGAGCGGCGAAGAGCTGGGGATCCCGTCAGCCGAGGTCGTCCCCGGGGACGTCATCCTCCTCACCGCAGGGGACCGGATCCCTGCTGACGGCCGCCTCCTCCTGGCGGCCAACGTTCGGGTCGACGAGGCCTCGCTGACGGGGGAATCCAGCGCGGTCGCAAAGGAAGCGGGCGCGGTTTTCGAGCCGAACACGACGATCGGCGACCGGAGGAACATGGTCTTCGCCGGGACGGTGCAGACCTACGGTCGCGGGCGTGTGGTGGTGACGGCCACCGGGATGGAGACGGAGTTCGGCCACATCGCCAAGATGCTGCAGGAAGTTGAGGAGGAGCCATCCCCGCTTGCCCAGAAGATGGATTTCATCGGGAAGCGGCTGGGGGTGGCCTGCCTGATCATCTCGGCCATCATCATGGGCCTGGGCGTCCTACGGGGCAATCCGGTCCTGGCGATGTTCATCTGGGGCGTGAGCCTGGCGATCGCTGCCGTGCCCGAGGCCCTGGCGGCCGTGGTGACCGGGGCTCTGGCCATCGGCGTGCAGCGTGCCGCCCGACGCAAGGCCATCGTGCGCCGGCTGCCCGCCGTCGAAACCCTCGGCTGCACCACGGTGATCTGCTCGGACAAGACCGGCACGCTCACCAAGAACGAGATGACGGTCCGCCGGATCTGGGTGGGGGAGCGGATCCTCGATGTGACTGGAGTCGGATTCGAGCCCTCCGGGACCTTCGTCTTGGACTCGCAGCCCCTGGACCCGCACGGCGACCCCACGCTCGAGCGTCTGCTCATGGCGGGGGCCCTCTGCAACGATTCTCGCCTGGTGCAGGCCAACGGCGCCTGGCATGTGAAGGGAGATCCTACCGAGGGGGCCCTGGTGGTGTCCGCGGCGAAGGCCCAACTGGACGCCGACGAGCTGCGGCGTGTCTGGCCCCGCGTAGGGGAGATCCCGTTCGAGTCCGAGCGGAAGCGCATGAGTACCGTGCACCGGGACGCTGAGGGATCCCCCATCGCGTACGTCAAGGGAGCACCGGAGCTGCTCTTGGAGCGCTGCACCCACTGGGAGCGGCAGGGCCGGCGGGAACCGCTCACGGCGGAGATCCGCCGGGAGATCCAGGAGCGGAACGACGCCATGGCGCGGGCAGCACTGCGGGTCCTGGGAGTGGGTTACCGGAACCTCGAGGACCCGCCCCCTGCTTGCACGCCAGATGCCCTGGAGGTGGACCTGACCTTCCTGGGCCTGGTGGGGATGATCGACCCGGCCCGTGAGGAAGTGAAGCTGGCGATCCGATCATGCCGCGAGGCGGGGATCCGTTCCGTCATGGTGACAGGGGATCACAAGTTGACTGCGGAGGCCATCGCACGCGAGCTGGGCCTCTTGGGCGACGGGGACAAGGATGGTCGGCGGGTTCTCGAGGGACGGGATCTGGAGCGGATGACGGAGGACGAGCTGACGCAGGTCGTCGAGGATGTCGGCGTCTACGCGCGGGTCTCGCCCGAGCACAAGATGAAGATCGTCGGAGCGTGGAAGAAGCGGGGCCACGTGGTGGCGATGACTGGAGACGGCGTAAACGACGCCCCCGCCTTGAAGCTGGCGGATATCGGGGTCGCCATGGGGATCACGGGCACGGATGTGACGAAAGAGGCCTCGGACATGGTCCTCATGGACGATAACTTCGCCACCATCGTGGCGGCGGTCGAGGAAGGAAGGATCATCTACGACAACATCAAGAAGTACCTCGTCTACCTCCTCTCGGCCAACCTCGGGGAGATCTTCGTCCTGGGCTTCGCAGGACTGGTGGGTTTCCCGCTCCCCCTGGTGGCGTTGCAGATTCTCTGGGTGAATCTGACGACGGACGGGCCGCCCGCGCTGGCCCTGGGGGTCGAGCCCCCTGAGCCGGACCTCATGCGCCGCCCGCCACGAGATCCGGGTGAGTCCGTGTTTACCACGAGGATGTACGTGGCCATGCTCGGCATGGGACTGATCATGTTCGTCGGTCTGGTCCCTGTTTTTTACGTCTATTGGCAGACCGAGGGGCTGATCAAGGCCCAAACCATGGTGCTGGCGAGCATGATCTTGTTCGAGCTGTTGCGGGCTTTCAGTTGCAGGTCCATGCGGTTCACGATCCTGCACCTGGGCTTCTTGTCCAACCCATGGATGCTCGTGGCCACCGCGTCCTCTTTCCTGATGCTGGTCGCGGTGATCTATCTTCCGTCCTGGGCGACGGCGTTTCACACGGTGCCGATCGGCGTCAACGACTGGGGCGTCGCTGTGGCGGTCGGCGCGGGCGGCTTTGTCTTGGTGGAGCTGGGGAAGTGGCTGGCGGCCCGAAGGCGGCCAGAGCCGGCGCGGTCGTAACGGGGCCGGACCGCCTCTGTGATTTCGTCGCCGCTCAGAGGCGATGCCCGAACGCCCCGGACGCTCTCGGGCGCTTGGCCCTCGGAGAGCGCTTAGGTCTCGTGACGGTCAGGCGCGTACACAGGGACGCCGCGCAGCCGCCGCCAGTAGGGCGTGATCAGCGGCAGCGCGAAGAAGAAGAGCGCCACGGCGCTGATGCCGCCGGAGATCGGCCGGGCGAAGAAGATCATCAAGGAGCCTTGGGACATGATCAGGCTCTGACGCAAGGCGTTCTCGGCCAGGTCGCCCAATACCAGGGCCAGCACGAGCGGGGCCAGCGGGTAGTCGAGCTTCTTGAACACGTAGCCGACGATGCCGAAGAGCAGCATGTACCAGATGTCGAGCATCCGGTTGTTCACTGAGTACGCCCCGACGGCGCAGATCGACACGATGAGCGGCGTGAGGATCGAGAACGGAATTCTGAGAATCGCCGCGAAGGCGGGCACGAAGGCCAGCACCATGATGACGCCGATCACGTTGCCGGTGTACATGCTGGCGATCAGCCCCCAGACGAAGTCCGGCTTCTCCTTGAAGAGCATCGGCCCGGGCTGTAGCCCCCAGATGATGAGGCCGCCGAGCATGACGGCGGCCGTCGGGCTGCCGGGGATCCCGAGCGTGATCATCGGCAGCAGCGCCGCCCCGCCCGCCGCATGGGCGGCGGTCTCGGGCGCGACCACGCCCTCGATCTCGCCCTTGCCGAATCGCGCCGAATTCCGCGAGAAGCGCTTGGCGAACGCGTAGCTCATGAACGAGGCTGGGGTCGCGCCCCCGGGCTTGAAGCCCATCCAGAAGCCGATGAAGGCACCGCGCAGGAACGTGCGCCAGTAGCGCGGCAGGATCTTCCACGTCTGGAAGACGACGCGGGGATTGATCTTGGCGGCGACGCCCTTGAACGACAACCCCTCTTCCACCGTAAGCAGGATCTCGCCGATCCCGAACAGCCCGATCACCGCCACGATGAAGTCGAAGCCCTTCAGCAGCTCGGTGATGCCGAAGGTGAGGCGCAGCTGCCCTGTCACGATGTCGAGCCCGGCCGCCGCCAGGATGAACCCGATGAGAATGGAGACGAGGGACTTGATCGGATTGCCGCCCCCGAGCCCGATGAACGCCGAGAAGGTCAGCAGCTGGATCGAAAAGAACTCGGGCGGTCCGAACTTGAGCGCGATCTCCGCCAGCAGCGGGGCGAAGAGCGTGATCAGGAGCACCGCGAACAGCGCGCCGACGAAGGACGACGTGAAGGCAGCCGTCAGGGCCTCCCCGCCCCGGCCCTGCTTGGCCATGGGAAAGCCGTCGAAGGTGGTCGCCACCGACCAGGGCTCGCCCGGGATGTTGAACAGGATGGAGGTGATGGCGCCGCCGAACAGCGCGCCCCAATAGAGGCTCGTCAGCAGGATGATGGCCGACGTCGGGGGCATCGAGAACGTCAGCGGCAGCAGGATGGCGACGCCGTTGGCGCCGCCGAGCCCCGGCAGCACGCCGATGATGGTGCCCAGGGTGATGCCGATGACGGCGAGAAGCAGGTTGTACGGCTGGAATGCGATCTGAAAGCCGAGAAGCAGGTTCTCGAATCCCATCCGCTAGTATCCCAGCCAGGTTTCGAACGGCCCCTTGGGCATCGGCACCAGGAACCACTTCTCGAACACGAGGAAGGTCACGACCGGAAAGGCGACGCTGACCGCCACGGTCACCAGCCAGGAGTAGCGGCCGATCCAGCGCATGTAGAGACCCATGTACAGGGCGGTCGCGACGTAAAGACCGACGAACTGGGTGGCGAGCACGAAGCCGGCGGAAGGCAGCAGCATCTTGAGGACCGGACGGAGCGCCGCGCGCTCCATGAACGGCTTGCGGCTGGCGCGGATGAGCGCCTGAGCCATGATCCCCAGGCAGCACCCGATCAGGATGACCGCCAGCCAGAAGGGGAAGAACCCGCTCCTGGGGCCGTCGGTGCCCCAGCCGATCCCCAGCCGGAGCGAGTCCCAGATGACCAGGGCCCCGCCCGCCATCAGCACCACCGCCGTCGTCAGGTCCGCCGCGCGCATGCGCTCTCCTTACGGGCGTGGGCGAATTGAAGCCGGATTCGCTACCGAGGCGCCGCGTGCGAAACGGACCGCGGCGCCTCGCCCAGAGCTACTTCTTGAGCAGGCCGCCTTTCACCATCAGGTCCTTGTGCTGCGCCTCGGCCGCCTCGAGCCACTTGACGTACTCGGCGCCCGTCAGCCAGGAGGGCTTGAGCGCCCCCTGATTCAAGTAGTCCTTGAACTCGGGCGTCTCGTAGACCTTCTTGAGGAAACTCTGATACCACTCCACGGCGTCCTTCGGCATGTCCGGAGCGCCGAAGATCCCGCGCAGCATCAGGTATTGAATGTCCGCGCCGAGGGCTTCCTTGACCGTCGGGATGTCCTTCCACTCGGGGACGGTAATCCGGGCCGTGTCGAACACGGCCAATGGGCGGACACGGCCCGCCTTCCAGTGGCTCGCGCATTCGATGGGATTGTTCACAGTCGAGTCCACATGATTGCCGACGAGATTGACGCACACTTCGCCACCGCCCTTGAACGGCACGTAGGTGAACTTCACGCCCAGGGCCTGCTCCAGCTGGATGGTGATGATCTGGTCCTCCTGGGCGGTGCCCGTGCCGCCCATCTTCATCGTCCCGTTCTTTTCCTTCACCGCGGCGAGGTACTCCTTGGCGGTCTTGTACGGGGTCTCGGCGTTCACCCAGAGGATGAACTCGTCCAGTGCCATCCGCGTGATGGGCGTGAGGTCCTTCCAGTTGAACGGGACGCCGGTATGCAACGGGGTCGTGAAGAGGTTGGACAGCGTGATGATGATCGTGTGGGCGTCGCCCTTCTTCCCCTTGACGTGCAGGAAGCCCTCGGCGCCCGCCCCGCCGGACTTGTTCACGACGATGATCGGCCGGGGCGAGAGCTTGTGCTTCTCCGCGATCCCGGCGATCAGGCGGGCCATCTGGTCGGCGCCCCCGCCGGTGCCGGCCGGGATCACGAATTCGATGGGCTTGGTGGGCTCCCAGGCGGCCTGCACTGCGCCAGGGCCCCATACGACGAGCATGAAGCAAACGACCCACCCGGTGAAGCGTCGCCAGTGACGGTTCATCCCGTACCCTCCTCTTTCAGCGTGGCGCCGGACGGCTGAGGATTCGAACTTACGGCCTTATATCATCTTAACGGCGAGGAGGTCACGAAGTTTCCAGGCCCCGAAACGCAAATGGGCCAGGCCCGCCGTGACGCGGCCGGAGGCCTGGCCCACGCGAAGGTCGAGGGATGGCTACTTGACCGTGAACTCCCGCCGGAAGGGAATCACGCCTGGGATCTCCCACTTGTCCCACATCTCGTCCACCTTCTTCTGGAAGTAGTCGAGGTCTTCCTCGGTGAAGTGGGCGAAGCGACCCTGCTTGAGCAGGTACTCGCGCACCGGCTTGCGCCCCCGCCCCTCGACCAGGGCCTTGGTCTTGCCGTAGTGCCGTACCACGCCGTCCTCGACCTCGTAGAGCGGGAAGATGCCGGTCTCCACGGCCAGCTCCCCCAGCTCATGGGAGAGCATCGGGTCGTAGTCCCAGCCCTTGGGGCACGGGTCGAGCGAGTGAATGAAGGTGGGCCCGCCGATGCTCAACGCCTTGCGCACCTTGTTCATCATCTCCACGGCATAGGACGCGCACACCGTTCCCACGTAGCGGCATTCGGGGTGCCCCGCCGCCAGCATCCCGGCCGTGTTCTTCTTCCAGCGGGTGTGGATGATGCGCTTGACCGAGCCGGGCGGACTGAAGGTGGTATTGGCGCCGTACGGCGTCGAGCCCGAGAGCTGGATGTCCGTATTGGCATACGACTCGTTGTCGTAGAGCAGGATCAGCGAGTTGTACTCCTTGTGGGTCAGGGTCGCCGAGATGGCGCCCAGCCCCATGTCGGCGCCGCCGCCGTCACCGCAGAAGGCGATGACGTTGATGGGCTCGGCCTTCATCTTGCCCTTCTTCATGAGCGCCTTGAGCCCGGCGGAAGTGCCGAGCGCCGCGGAGCCCGAGGAGCCGAGCTGGGTGTGCATCCACGGCACCACCCACGGCGTCGTGTAGTAGGTGGTGTTGGCCACGTACATGCAGCCGGTGGAGCCGAGCACGATGGTGCGCGGGCCCGCAGCCTTGACCATGAGCTTCATCACCAGGGCCGACTCGCAGCCCTGGCAGGTGCGATGGCCTGAGGTGAAGTATTCCTCGATGGTGACCTTCTTGACGCCCTTGAAGGGCTCGAGGATCTGAGTCGCGTTCGCGAAGGTTTCAGCCATGGGTTATCTCTCCTCTTGTCTTCCCTATTCGCTCGCCTCGGACGGCGGGGCCCCAGCCCCGCGACGTCCTGCAGCTCGCAGAACCATTATTCCCGTACGCCCAGCCAATGAGTCTTGAGATCGGATTTCCCGGACTTGGCGGCGGCGTAGCACATGTCCGTCGCCTTGTGGACGTCGGGGAGCGTGACCTCGCGGCCGCCCAGGCCGCAGATGAAGCTCAGGAGCGGCGGGCGCTTCTCGGCGTTGTACATGGCCGCCCGGATCTCGTTGGCGACGACGCCCGAGTTGAAGGGCGACCCGAACGAGTAGTCGCGATCGATCACGCCGATGGCGCTGGCGCGGGACAGGGCCTTGACCATGCGCTCCGTCGGGAACGGCCGGAACCACCGCGGCCGCACCAGGCCGACCTTCTTGCCCTTGGCGCGCATCTCGCGGATGGCAACCTTGATCGGCAGCGAGATGGTGCCCATGCCGACCAGGATGATCTCGGCGTCCTCCGTCATGTACTCCTCGAACCACGGGTGCTCCGCGCCGCGGCCCATGATCTTGCGGTAATCCGCGTAGGCCTCCTCGATCACGGTGCTAGCGCGCTTCATCGCCTCGTCGTTCTGCCGTCGGATCTCGATGACCCAGTCCTCGTTCGCCTGGGGCGCGACCGTGATGGGGTTGTCGGGGTGGAGCAGCAGGTCACCCCGGTCATAGCGCGGCAGGAACTTGTCGACCAGCGATCGGTTCGGCACCTGGACCAGCGCCTGCGAGTGCGTCAGGAAGGCGCCGTCCGCCGAGATGGCGCAGGGCAGGAACACCCGTCGATCCTCGGCGATCCGGTATGCGAGCAGCGTCGTATCGAGCATCTCCTGGGCGGTGTCCACCCAGACCAGCAGCCAGCCCAGATCGCGGACGACCAGCGCATCGTTGTGCTCGACGCCGAAGGCGCCCGGATCGTCCAGCGCCCGGTTGCCCACCATGCACACCATGGGGACGCGCAGGGGCGGCGTCACGGTGAGGCACTCCATGGCGTACATCCAGCCCACGCCCGAGGAGCCGCAGAAGACCCGGGCGCCCACGGTGGAGGCGTGCTTGACGATCTCGAACTGGCTGTGCTCGCCTTCGGCCACGATGTACTCGGCGGCCAGCTGGCCGTTGGCGATCTTCTTGGCGATGGCCTGCATGACGGTGTCGTACGGCCGGATGGGATACGCCGTCACGACGTCCAGGTCCGCCAGCGTGAGGGCCTCGGCGCACGCCTCGCTGCCCGAGATCAGGAGCTCTTTGTGACCCGGTAGAACCGGCGCTGCCTTGGTTTCGACTGCCATGACGGTCTCCTTGTTCTCGACCCGCTGTTAGATCTTCTTCGCGTCGGCGTTTTCGCCGGGGATTCCCGCGGTGATCTCGATGCCGCCCTGATCCAGGTCCTTCTTGATCTCTTCCTCGTACTGTCCCCGGAACCGGAATCCGTGGGAGCGCGCGACATGCTCCTTGTCACGGATCTTGCCGGTCATCCAGGCCGTGTACTTGGCCTTGTCCTTGCGCCACATCTCCCACTGGCTCGCGTTGTCCTCGAAGACGTCCTCGCGCACCATGGTGATGCAGTCCTTGGCCGGGCAGACCGCCTCGCAGACCCCGCAGCCGCAGCAGGCCTCCATGTTGGCGTCGTAGAGCCCGTCGGGCGTGACGTCGAAGCAGGAGTCGGGACACTGCAGCCAGCAGAGCGTGCACTTGATACAGGTGTCGAAGTCCACCACCGGCCGCATCGTGCGGGTGCTGAACTTCTTGAAGTAGGGGTTGCGCTCGGGGCGCCAGCCGCCGACGGCCGATGTCGCAGGGTCGGCAAAACCCGCCCCGGTGGCGATGCTGTTGATCGCCACGCCCTCCTTCATCTCCCACCACTTCGGCAACTCGAACTCGAAAGGCGTCGTCGGGTCGCCGGTTCCCGGCGGCACCTCTACGGCTTCGACCCGCTCGTAGGCCTTCCGCGCGGAGAGGATCTTGGCCTCGCTCTTCCACTCCTGGCTGATGGCCGCTTCGACGCTCTCGAGGTTCAGGAGTTCGGGCAGCAGCCGTGCGATGGCGCCCAGGACGCGCACGTCGGTGTGGTCGTCCTTGTAGACCCACAACCCGGAG
>DASSSH010000038.1:0-2155 GCA_035708525.1 Candidatus Methylomirabilota bacterium | reverse complement strand
TCATCCGGCGCTACGACCCGAAGCGGGAGCGCTGCTGGATCGCGGAGAAGGACGGCGAGATCGTCGGCTCCGTCTTCCTCGTCAAGCGCTCGAGGGCGGTGGCGCAGCTGCGCCTCATGCTGGTCGAGCCGACGGCTCGCGGCCTCGGAATCGGCGCGCGCCTCGTGGAGGAATGCGTGCGCTTCGCGCGCCAGGCGGGGTACCGGAAAGTGACGCTGTGGACCAACAGCGTGCTCACGGCGGCGCGGCGCATCTACCAGCGCGCCGGCTTCCGGCTTGTCCGCAAGGAACGGCATCACAGCTTCGGCCACGACCTCGTCGGCGAGACGTGGGATCTCACGCTGTGATGGCCGTCCTGGCCGCGGCTGCTACCGGCATCCTGGTCGGCGCCGCCATGGTGGCGACGCGCTTCGTCGTGGATCAGACCGGCCCAGTCTCGCTCGCGCTCCTGCGCTACCTCATCGGCTCTGGCTGCCTGCTGCCGCCCGTCCTCCTCTCCGCGCGCCGCACGCGCTTCGAGCGTCGCGACCTGCTCCCGATCGGGCTGCTCGGGATCACCCAGTTCGGCATCCTGATCGTCCTGCTGAACTACGGCCTGCGGTTCATTCCGTCGGCGCGCGCCGCGCTGATCTTCGCGACGCTCCCGCTGCTGACCATGGTGCTGGCGGCGGCGCTCGGGCACGAGCGCCTGACCGCGCCGAAGATCATCGGGGTTCTGCTGACGGTCGCCGGGGTGGGGCTGGCGCTCGGAGAGAAGGCGGTGGAGTCGGCCGTCGGCGGCCACGAGTGGATTGGTGAGCTGGCCGTGTTCGCCAGCGCCCTGAGCGGCGCCGTGTGCAGCGTGCTGTACCGGCCGTATCTGAGGAAGTATCCGGCGCTCCCGGTCAGCGCGCTCGCGATGCTGGCCTCAGTCGCGTTCCTCGCTGTCCTCGCAGGTGGAGAAGGGTTCTACCGCTCCCTGCCCCGCTTCACCGCGGGCGGATGGCTCGCCGTGGTCTTCATCGGAGTGGGCAGCGGCGTCGGGTATTTCCTCTGGCTCTGGGCGCTGAACCACGCGACCCCGACCAGGGTGACCGTCTTTCTGGCCCTTAGCCCGCTCACAGCCGCCTGGCTGGGATCGTTGATTCTCGGTGAGACGGTCTCGCCGATGTTCGCGCTCGGACTCGGCAGTGTCGCCCTCGGCCTGTGGCTGGCCCACTGGCCGGCTCCCGAAATCGCCTCACCACTCCCCCGCAGCACGCCCTGAACGCGCTTCGCTTCGGCGCGCCGGCGGAGGTCTGCGCCTGTCCAATCCCGGTCAGGCCGAGGAGTGCCTGGTCAAGGCCCAGCCGGTGTGCGAGCGGGCCGGCCTGGAGCCGGACGCGCTCGTCGTCCTGCCCTTCCTGCACTAGTTGGGCGTGTCGAGTCTCGGCTTTTTCATTTGATTTCCCCGGCGCCGCTGGCATACGGTGGTGGCCTTCATGCCCAAGAGCCGCAGCTTCGGCGCCGAGGTGGGCGGCGGAAACCTCGCCATCGCGCGGAAGATCCCGAAGGAGCGGCAGGACGCGGCCTGGAAGTTCATCGAGTGGATGACCTCGAGCGAAAACGCGGCGCAGTGGAGCATGGCCTCGGGCTACGTCGCCACCCGGAAGCCCGCCTATACGGTCCCGGCCATGAAGGAGTTCCTGGCCAAGGACTCCCGCTACCTCGTGGCGCGCGACCAGCTCCAGTACGCTTCCGGCAAGATGATGGCGCCGAACTTCCAGAGGATCCGCGAGATCCTGAAGAAGCAACTGGACGACGCCGTGGACGCTAAGGTCCTGCCGAAGGAAGCCATGCAGACCGTTCAGAAGCAGGTGGAGGCGGTCATCAAACAGTAGGGCTCGGGGGAAGAGTCATCGCGACCAGAGAGGGGTGATGGCGATCGAGCGCCGGGGCCCGTTCTGGGACATGGTCGAGGGCCGTTTGCCCGCCCCGCCCGCTAAGCGCCTGCTCGGCTGGATCCGGTCGGACTCATCCCGCGCCGCTGCCCCTCTTTCCCCTCGATCAGGTCTTCCGGGACCGCGCCTGCGCGCTGATCGCTTCCTCGTGGACCGCAGCCTTGCTGGCCCCCGGGCGACCTGGCCGTCGGCGGCCTGGCCGCTGGCCTGCCAATTGCTAGACGGGATGGTGGGCC
>DASSSH010000037.1:0-2546 GCA_035708525.1 Candidatus Methylomirabilota bacterium | reverse complement strand
CACTGCGGCCTCGCCGGTACCTTCACCCAGGCCTCCGGGCACGTCTGAGCGTAGGGGTAATATGCCTTGGCACTCGAGCAGTAGTACCAGTAGGACGGTGGGGCAGGCGGTGCCGGCTGCTGCTGGATATAGACCGGCGGTTGCTCAACGACGACCGTCGGCGGGGTGTAGGCATAGTACGGTGGTGGATACCACCAGTACGGGTGACCCCAATACCAGGGCCCGACCCCGATGAACACCCCACCGCGCCAATGCCCATGCCCATGCCAGTGATGCCGGGCGTAGCTCGGTGCCGCAAGGAGTATCAGTAACCCGAGGACCAGCATTGAGATCAACGCCGACTTCTTCATCGCCGCCCCCTTAGACGAGCGATGCCCGCTTTTTGTTTAGCTTAGTATACCGCCAAGATGCCCTTCGACAAGGCTCACGTTGGGTCCGACAACGTGCCGCTTCTCGATGTTGAGCAGGAGGAAGGTCATGTCGTCGGCGGATAGCTCTCGGAAGGCGTCCGGCCCCAGCCTGAGAGCGGGCGAGGCCTCAGGCGCCGTCAAGCCCGGATCGACGTTCAGCGTCTCGCGATGGCGCAGGCCGATCGGCAGGCGGCGTGGAGCATGGCTACCGTCAGTCGTCGGAGAGCCCGATCCGCACGCGGCGATTGTGGCGCCCCTTGTTGTCGATCTTGAGAATCCGCACTGGCCGCGAGCGGGCCGTCGAGCCGAGGTGCGTGCCGCCGCACGCTTGCCGATCCAACCCGACGATCTCCACGATGCGGATCGTGCCATCGGGGCCGGGAGGGGGCGCCACCGAACGGCTGCGGAGCAGGCCCGGCTGGGCCGCGGCCTCGTCCATCGGCACATAGCTGTACCGGACGGGGAGGTCCTGGCGAATCACGTCGTTGATCGCGGGCTCTAGGGCCCGGAGACGATCGTTGTCGGCGTCCGGCAGGTCGAAGTCCATGCGGGCCGTCTCGTCCTCGTTCATCTGGGCGCCAGTCACCAGCGCCCCGTGGAAGTGTTGGTAGACGAGGGCGTTGAGGATATGGGTGTCGGTGTGCAGCTGGGTCATCAGGGTTCGGAAGCGTGGATCGACCGCCGCTTCGACCGCCCCGGAGAGCTCGACCGGCTCGGCGAGCAGGTGCCATAGCTGGCCGCCGGCGGACTCGAGGTCGACGATGGTCACCTCCCCACCCATCCAGCGCAGCCGCCCCCGGTCCGCCAGTTGCCCACCGCCTCCGGGATAGAATGGCGTCTGCTCCAGCACCACCGCGCCGGGGCGGGCGTCGACCACTCGGGTCTCCAGGCTGAGAACGTCAGGATGGTCGTAACAGAAGTAGTGCGCCATGCCGTTCCTCCTCGTCAGGGTGACGAGCCTGCGCGGCGAGCGCCGTCCACCACGTCGTCATGCCTTGCGACCGTGTCGAAGTCAACCAGGACCGCCCTTCGGGCTCGACGACGACGGCGTCCGCACCCGGCGAATACCCAGATCGCTTGCAACGACCGCTACACGGGCTCGGTCGGTCCCGAGGTGACGGCAAAGACCAGCGCGCCCGTCTCGCTCCTTACCGAATGGACGCAGCCGGGGGGCCGGCGAGCGTAATTGCCGGCAGTGCAGACCCCCGTGTCGTCGGCCACCGTCCCTTCGAGCACGTAGATCTGCTCGTCGCCCACGTGGCGGTGGCGCGGGATGGTGGCGCCGGGGGCGTAGCGCATGAGGATGGCCTTGCGCTTGCCGTCCGGATCCTCCCACAGCACCTTCCAGAAAATGCCGGGCCGGCGCTCGACCCACGGCAGCTTCTCCACGTCGATGAACAGGCTCACGGGCGGATTGCTCACGGGCGCTGTCTCCTTGGGCATGGAATCAGCCGAGGGCGGCGCGGGCCTGGGCGGCCAGGGCCTCGACGCGCCCGGCCTCGACCGGGGCGCCGGCGGAACGGACCAGCTCGGCGAGCAGGCGGTAGTGCTCGGCGGCCTCAGCGATCATGCCGGCCATGATGCGTCCCCGGGCCTGGCCTGGCAGGTGGTCCACCAGCTCGAGGATGCGCGGCAGCTCGAGTTCTTCCCAGGTGACGGTGAGGCCCAGGCCCTCCTCGAGGGAGCAGGAGGTCTCCTGCGCCCGGGCTTCGAGCTCGGCCATCCGCGCCTCGAGCGCGTTCAGGGCCTCCGGCGTCACCGGCGGCGCGCTCGCGCTCTCCTTGGCCATCGCGATCCAGTCCTCGCAGAGCTCGAGCAGCGCGAAGTGGCTCGCCTCGGTGTTCGACAGCTCCCGCCAGATCCGCGCAGCGACCGGCGTGGAAGCGAAGCGCTCGGCCAGCCCGCGGTAGAAGACCACGCCGCGCTTCTCGTACTGGGCGTAGCGCTCGACCAGGGCCCCGAGGGTCACCGGCGTGGCCCGGGGGGCGGGACGTCGAGGATGTCGTCGATGAGCTGGCGGAACACCTCGATGGCGTAAAGACCCTCGAGGAGGCGCCCGTTGATGAAGAAGGTCGGGGTGAAGCGCACGCCAGCCGCCCGTCCCTCGCGCACATCAGCCTCCACCGCGTCGTTGAA
>DASSSH010000036.1:0-3631 GCA_035708525.1 Candidatus Methylomirabilota bacterium | reverse complement strand
TCGCCCTCTGACGAGGCGGCCAGGGAGGTGAGAACGACCGCGGCGACAATGGTGTCAGCCCGCAACTCAACGTCGGAGAACACGGAGGACAGAGCATGGACAAGCAGAAGCGTGATTTTCTCAAGACGGCCGGCGCCGCCGCGGTCGGGGCCAGCACGCTCGGCTTCCCATATGTCGCCCGCGCCCAGCAGGTGCACCGGTGGAAGGTGCAGTCCCTCTGGAGCGCCCAGGAGCTGACCTTCAAGGTCTTCCAGGAGTACTGCGAGCGGATCAAGAAGCTGACCAACGGGCGGTTGGAGATCACGCCGTTCTCGGCCGGCGCGGTGACCGGTGTCTTCGAGACCCTCGACGCCGTGAGCGCGGGCGTGCTGCAGGGGCAGTCCTCGTGGCCGGGCTACTGGACGGGGAAAGAGCCGGGGCTGGCCGTCATCAGCGACTTCGTCTTCGGCTACGCCCACCCCTGGCAGCAGGACGCCTGGTTTCACTACAAGGGCGGGCTCGAGATGCTGGAGGAGGCCTACAACAAGTTCAACATGCACGTGATCGGTCTCTCCTGGTGGGGCGTCGAATCCATTCCCTCCAAGAAGCCCATCCGGAACATGGCGGACTTCAAGGGGGTCAAGTTCCGCTCGCCTCAGGGGATGACGGCGGAGATCCTCACCAAGCTCGGCGCCTCGGTCGTGGTGCTTCCGGGCGGTGAAGTCTACTCGGCGCTGGACAAGGGCGTGGTGGACGCCGCGGACTGGGCGACCATCTCGATGAACCAGCGCATGGGCTTCCACGAAGTCGCCAAGTTCCCGATCTACCCGGGCTTCCACTCCATGCCCGTCCAGGACTTCGCCGTGAACATGAATGCCTGGAAGGCGCTGCCGGACGATGTGAAGGTGATCCTGGAGAGCTCGGCCCGCGAGTGGGGCTGGGACCAGGTCGAGCGCGTGGCGGTGGACGACATCCGGGTCGTGCAGGAGATCAAGCAGAAGGGCGGCGTGACGCTCGTGTCGTGGACCGAAGAGGACCGGCGGAAGATCCGCGCGCTGGCCCAGCAGACCTGGGACGACTGGTCCAAGAAGAGCGCGCTCGCGAAGAAGGCGGCGGACTCGCAGAAGGCATGGCTCAAGGATCTGGGGCTACTGTAAGGATCAGCAGCAGCGGCAGTTCACCCGAGGAGAGGGGGCCGGCTTCGGCCCCCTCCCCATGCTCGGCGTGAGGAGCCCATGGACCGATTCTTCAAGGCCGTAGACCGACTCAATGACTGGTGCGGCTGGCTCGTCGGCTTCCAGATCTTGCTGATCGTCGGCGTCATCATCTGGGAGGTCGTCGCCCGCTACGGATTCAACTCGCCGACGGTCTGGGCCAATGAGCTGATGATCTACGTGACCGCCGTGGCCTACCTGCTCGGCGGCGGTTATGCCCTCCTCTATCGGCGGCATGTCGCCGTGGACATGCTCTATGCGCGCTTGCCGCTGCGCGTGCGCGCCTGGCTCGACGTGCTGACGCTCGTATTCTTCCTCCTCTACCTCGGCGCCCTCATCTGGGCAGGCGGAATCTGGGCCTGGGACTCCATCAAGGGTGGCGAGACCACCGGCACGCCCTGGAACCCCCCGATCTGGCCGGTGAAGCTGGCCATCCCGATTGCGGCGCTCCTCGTGCTCCTCCAGGGCATCGCCAATGTCGTCCGTGACTGCCGGCAGGCCTTCCGGGCGACCGGCGCATGAGCATCGAATGGATCACCGCGCTGATGATCCTCTCCTTCATGGCGCTCCTTGCCGCCGGGCTGCCGCTCGCTTTCGCCACGGGCGCCATCGCGGTCATCTTCGCCCTGGCGCTGTTCGGCCCCAGCAGCCTGAACCTCATCGTGAGCCGCGTATTCACCCTGATGGGGAACTACGTCCTGGTCTCGGTGCCGCTCTTCATCCTGATGGCCTGCATCCTCGAGCGCGCCGGCGTGGCCGAGGACCTGTTCCGCGCCGTCCACGTCTGGTCGGGCCGCCTGCGCGGCGGACTCGCGGTGGCGGTGATCGTGTCGTGCGCGATCATGGCCGCCATGGTGGGCGTCATCGGCGCTGAGGTGGTGACCATGGGCGTGGTCGCGCTTCCCGCCATGCTCGGTCGCCGCTATGACAAGGACCTCGCGCTTGGCTCCATCTGCGCGGGCGGCGGGCTCGCCACTTTGATCCCACCGAGCGTGGTCTTCATCATGTACGGCCTCACGGCGGGCGTCTCGGTGGGCCAGCTCTACATGGCGGGCGTCGTCCCGGGGCTGCTCCTGGCGGGCTTCTACATCGCCTACATCGTGATCCGCTGCTACGTGCAGCCGGACCTGGCGCCGGCCGCGAGCGAGGCGGAGCGCGGCATCCCACTCCGGGAGAAGGTCGCGCTCCTGCGGGGCCTGATCCTGCCGGCGCTGGTGGCCTTCGGGGTGCTGGGCTCGCTCTACGCGGGGCTGGCCACGCCGACCGAAGCCGCGGGGGTGGGCTGCCTCGGCGCCTTCATCGCCGCCGCGGTGCACCGGCGCCTGACCTGGGAGAACATCTCGCGCGCCGTCGCCGACACGACCAAAGTCACGTGCATGCTCTACTGGCTCTTCTTCGGGGCCTCCACGCTCATCGGCGTCTACACGCTGGCCGGCGGCACCAACTTCATGAAGCAGACCATCACCGCGCTGCCGATCGGCCGCTGGGGCATTCTGGCCTTCATGATGATCATCTGGATCATCCTGGGCTGCCTGATCGACTGGATCGGCATCCTGCTGCTGACCGCGCCCATCTTCGTGCCCATCATCGAGAGCCTGGGCTTCAACACCGTCTGGTTCGGGGTGCTCTTCTGCATGAACATGCAGATCTCCTATCTCTCGCCCCCGTTCGGCCCGGCCGTGTTCTACCTCAAGGGCGTGACGCCGCCCGAGATCACCATCGGCGACATCTTCCATTCCATTTGGCCCTTCATGGCGCTGCAAGTCACGGCCCTCACCATCGTGATCCTGTTCCCGCAGCTCGCCCTCTGGCTGCCGAGCCTGATGATCAAATGACGGCGCTGCTCGACGTGATGGCGGTGCGGGCGACGGGAGATCCCGCTGGGGCGGTGGTGGACTGCGGCGAGCCTGGGCGCGGCACCGAGGATCTGGCCTGCGACGTCCTCGTCGTCGGAGGCGGGACGGGCGGCACAGCCGCGGCGCTGGCGGCCGCGCGCGCCGGCCGCCGCGTCTGCCTGCTGGAGGAGACTGACTGGATCGGCGGCCAGCTGACGGCACAGGGAGTTTCCGCGCTCGACGAGCACGAGCATATCGAGCGCTTCGGCGGCACGCGCAGCTACTACGCGCTGCGGGAGGCGATCCGCGACCACTATCGCCGCCTCTCTCCCGCCCTGGCATCGCAGCCGCACCCCAACCCAGGCACTTGCTGGGTCACCCGCCTGGCCTTCGAGCCGCGCGTGGCGCTCGCAGCGCTCCTGGCCATGGCCGCGCCCCACGTCGAAGCCGGACGGCTGACGGTTCTGATCCGCACCAAGGCCGCGCGCGCCGAGACGAAGCCAGACTGCATCGAGAGCGTGCTCGCGGTCAACCTGGACGAGCGGCGCTGGACGCGCATCCGGCCCCGGATCGTCATCGACGCGAGCGAGCTCGGAGACCTGC
>DASSSH010000035.1:0-4214 GCA_035708525.1 Candidatus Methylomirabilota bacterium | reverse complement strand
AGCCGCTCCTCCTCGCGGGTCCTCCCGCGCTCAGCGGTCATGGCCGCCGCGCCTCGGAGCCGCTCGGCCAGGGGCTGCCCGGGGTCCCATCGGCCGGACCGCGCCAGCGCTCGGCGTAGCGCCGGGTATCGAGACGCAGCGTGTGCAGGAGGAGCAGCCAGACGATGAACAGGAAGGTCCGCCACGGACCGCGGGCCAGGAAGCGGCGCCCCGAGGTCCGAAGCGGAGCCCGAATGAGGACAGTCGGCCCGTGGCGCTTGAGTCGCTGGCTCAGGTCGAGGTCTTCCATGATCGCCAGCGGCCGGTAGCCGCCGATGCGCCGGAAGGCCGCCGCCCGGACGAACAGCCCCTGGTCGCCGTAGTAGTTGCGCGTGAGGCGGTAGCGCATCCGATCGATCAAGCTGATCGCCGCGAGGCTCCAGTGGGGCTCGGCGAATCGATGCTCGAAGGCGCCGCCGACCACGCGCGCGTCCGCCATCGCGTCAGCGATCAGCGCGAGCGCGTCGAGCGGCGGATACGAGTCGGCGTGGAGGAAGAAGAGCGTCTCGCCCGTCGCAGCGGCCGCGCCGGCGTTCATGAGGGCCGCGCGCGTGGAGCCATCGGGCCAGAGCACCGTGGCGCGGCCGGCTGTCGCCTGTTCCGTCCCCGCCCGGTCGCCCGAGGCCGCGACGATCAGCTCCGCGCGATCGATTCCGGCAAGACGCTGGAGCCAATCCAGGGTGCGGCCGAGGGCGGCGGCATCGTTGCGCGCCGGAATTATGATCGAAACGGGGCGGTTCATCCGGACCAGCCGGCCATCAGCCTCCGGAGGGCCGCTCCGTGTGGCCGCCGAATTTGTGGCGCATCGCCGACAGGACCTTCTCGGCGAAGGTATGCTCCTGGCGCGACCGGAAACGAGCGTAGAGAGAGGCGGAGAGCACGTCGGCGGGGACGCTCTCCTCGAGAGCGGCCATCACGGTCCAGCGTCCTTCCCCCGAGTCCTCCACGTAGCCACTGAAGTTCGAGAGCGAGGGATTCTCGGCGAGCGCCTGCGCCGTGAGATCCAGCAGCCAGGAGCTCACGACCGAGCCGCGCCGCCACAGCTCGGCGATGTCGCGCACGTCGAGCTCGTAGCGGAGGTCCTCGGGCAAGGCCTTGGAGCGGGCGTTGAGCAGGATGTCCAAGCCCTCCGCGTAGGCCTGCATGAGGCCGTACTCGATCCCGTTGTGCACCATCTTGACGAAGTGGCCGGCCCCTGAGGGCCCACAATGCAGGTAGCCCTGCTCCGCCGTGTCGCCCAGGCCCTCGCGGCCCGTCGTGCGCGGGATGGTCCCGGGCCCCGGCGCCAGGGTTCTGAACACGGGGTCGAGTCGCTGGACCACGGCCGGCTCCCCACCGACCATCAGACAGTACCCCCGCTCGAGCCCCCAGACGCCGCCGCTGGTGCCGACGTCCACGTAGTGGATGCCCTTGGGCCGGAGCGCCTTCATGCGGCGCACGTCGTCCTTGTAGAACGAGTTCCCGCCGTCGATGATGACGTCGTCCCGCTGCATCCGCGCGCCGAGGTCCGTCACGACCTGCTCGGTGGGCGCGCCGGCCGGCACCATGACCCAGGCGGTGCGGGGCGGTCGGAGCTTCGCCACGAAGTCGTCCAGGGTCGTGGTGCCCGCGGCCCCTTCAGCGGCGATCTGCCGCACGGCCTCCGCGTCGGTCGCGAAGGCCACGACCTCGTGGCCGCCACGCATCAGGCGGCGCGCCATGTTGCTGCCCATCCGACCCAGGCCTACCATGCCGATCTGCATGCCCTGGTCTCCTCCTCTCGGTCCGCTAGCTCAGCGCCTGTTCGACGGCATTCCGGAGCGCATCCAGGCCCGCCGGCACGTCGGCGCCCAGATGAACCCGGAGCGCGCGGCGCCCGCGCTCGGCGAGCACCTCGAAGTCGCCTCGCGCCTGGGCGGCCTTGACGACGCCGAAGGTGTACGACTGCCCCGGCACGCGCAGGTCCGCCGCATCGTCGCACGTGATTTGAAGGAAGACGCCCGAGTTGGGACCGCCCTTGTAGGCCTGACCGGTCGAGTGGAGAAAGCGCGGCCCGAATCCGAGGCAGGTCGCGATCCGGCACCGGTCGCGGATCATCCGGCGCACGTCCTGGAGCGTCTTCTCGTGCGCCGGGCTCATCTCCAGGTAGGCAAGCACTGCCGCGTAATCGCCGGGGTTGGCGCGCGTCAGGTGAGCCCGGAGCAGCGCGGGTACCGTCCGGTCGCGTGCGGCCTCCAGCAGGGCGGCCGCGTTCCGCGTGTCGGCGAAGAAGCGAAGCCCGGCCGCCTCGAAGAACGGAGCCTCGGCCGGGAGCGCGCCCGTTCTCGCGTACTCGTCGGTGAGGCGGCGCGTCGCCACCTTGCTCGCCTCCACGTCCGGCTGATCGAACGGGTTGATGGCGAGAATCGCGCCGACGACCGCGGTCGCGAACTCCCATCGGAAGAACTCCGCCCCCAGATCGTAGACGTCCTCGATATCGATGCGCACGATCGGCTGCCCGACAGCCTCGAGCGCCGCGACCGCATCGTCCTGGACGCCTTCCGGCGCCGCCCTGGAGCGCAGGTAGACGAAGAGACGGTCGGCACCGTAAACCGGCGGCGGGCCCAGCGGCTCCCGGTCCACCGGGATGAGCCCCCTGCCCGCCTTGCCCGTGGACTCGGCCAGGAGCTGCTCGAGCCAGGCGCCGAGGGCCTCCAGGGCCGGCGAGGCGATGAGCGTCACCTTGTCGCGGCCCCGCGCCGCCGCCACGCCCAGGACGGCTCCGAGCATGACACCCGGGTTGTCCTCGGGGGCCACATCCGCGCCACAGCGGCGGGCCATGTCGGCGGCCCGAGCCAGGAGCCGGCCGACGTCGACGCCTGTTATCGCGGCCGGAACCATGCCGAAGTCGGAGAGCACGGAGTAGCGACCACCGATCGTGGGCAGGCCGAAAAAGACGCGACGGAAGCCCTCGGCCTCCGCCGCCTGCTCGAGCTTCGAGCCGGGATCGGTGATGGCGACGAATCGGCGGCCGGCCTCCGGCCCGACCACGTGTTTCAACCGATCGAGGAAGTACTGCATGAAGATGTTCGGCTCGAGCGTGGTCCCCGACTTGCTCGACACGAGGCAGAGGGTGTGGCGCAGATCGACCCGCAGCTCGAAGGAGAGGACCTGCGCCGGGTCGGTCGCGTCGAGCACGTGGAGCGCCGGGAAGCCCGCGACGTGCCCGAGCGTCCGGGCCAGCACCTCCGGGCCCAGGCTCGAGCCGCCCATGCCGAGCAGGAGCGCGTGGGTGAAGCCTTCACACCGAACGCCGTCCGCGATCTGTGCCAGCCGGTCGATGTGCGCGAGCTGATCCGCCGCGATGCCCAGCCAGCCAAGCCAGCGGTCCTCGTCGCCGCCAGTCCAGAGCGTGGCGTCCCCCCGCCACAGCCGACGAACCTTGTCCTCCGCGCCCCACCCGCTGACGACGATCTTGACGGCCGATTCCAGCTCAGCCGGCAGGCTCGCGCGGAAGCCGTTCAGCGACTCGCTCATGTCCGACTCCGATGGACCTCAGGGGCGATGCCTCTTCACTATACCCCTATCCGTTCCGCGGCCAGGCCATGGGGCCCGTAGTCGACTCGAGGACCGCGCATCCGTCACGCGGCGGCGAGCATCCGCACCTCGCGCTGCGGGAACGGGATCTCGATTCGGCCCGCGCGGAACCGCTCGACCACCGCCTGGTAGATCTCGGCCTGCGCCGTCAGGTAGTCGGTGATGGCGACCCACGGAGCGATGCTGATGGTCACCGCGGAGTCACCCAGCGCCACGACGCCCACCACCGGGGCGGGATCCTTGAGCACGCGGGGGTTGGCGGCCAGGACCTCCTGGATCATCGCCTGCGCCTGGCTGAGATTGCTCCCGTAGGCGACGCCCACCGACAAGGCGAGCTGGCGCACGGCGCCGAAATTGTGCAGGACCTCACCGACGATTCTCCGATTCGGGATGACGATGCGCGAGCGGTCGAGGTTGACCAGGGTCGTGGAGAAGAGCTCGACCTTGCTCACCTGTCCCTGAACGCTCAGCAGCTGGATGTACTCGCCGACGCGGAAGGGCTTGGTCATGATGATGGACAGCCCCGCGACCACATTGCTCAGCACACCCTGCAGCGCGATGCCGATGCCCAGCCCGGCCACGCCGATGCCGGCCACCAGCGGGGCGACCTGGAACCCGAA
>DASSSH010000034.1:0-10906 GCA_035708525.1 Candidatus Methylomirabilota bacterium | reverse complement strand
TACACCCTCCATGCCAATCGCGGCCAGAACCACCAATAGTCCTGCTCCCTCAAGGCACTTACGCGACACGGCGGCCCGGCGCGTCCAGGCGGTCAGGGAAAAACTTACACTCGAGGCATGTAACCTTTTCCGCTCAGAGCGCTTGCGGATGCGCGACCCCATGGCTCGCGCGTCAGCGCGGGGCGGCCGCGGCATCTCGTGCTCGCGTGTGATCCACGGGTCGCGACCGGCGACGGCACGCCAAAGGAGGGCATGAACGAGAAGGGGAGGAGTCCGAGGCGGACGCGGTTGTGATGATGGTGGCGATCGGGCCCTTCCGCGATCCGACCCGATTGAATAGATCGTCAGTCCCAGCCGACGAAGGGGCAAGGAGGAGCAAGTATGAAACGTCACATTGCGGGAGCAGTCATCGCACTCGGGCTGATCGTCACGCTGCTCGCCCCATCCATCGCCTCGGCCGATTCAGCGACCGACGCGGCCCTCGGGCTGGGCGCCTTCGCCGTCTTCAACCAGATCCTCGGAGGCGTCGGGGTCTTCGGACACGCTGCCCCGCCCGCGGTTGTCGTCGCCCCCCCTGCGCCGGCGTTCGTCGCGCCGGCTCCGCCGCCGGTCGTCTACCGGTACCCGCCCCCGGCGTACTACTCTTACCGGTACCCGCCCCCGGCGTACTACTATCCCGCCCCGCCGGTGGTCTACGGGCACCCCTACTACGGCTATCCCGGATGGCGGCGGCATCATCATCGGTGGGACGACCACCGGTGGGACGGTCGCCGCTGGTAGCTCCTAGCGCGGCGGACCGGACCCAGAAGACAAGACGCGCGGTGCCGTGATTCGACACCGCGCGTCTTGTGCTGCACCGCCGTCAGTCCGGTCCTGCCGGCGTCCTTCCGCTCTTACCTCCGGTGGAGGTCACGGACGTAGATGGCATCGGCCACCACGGAGTTCGCCTTGATCTCGTCGGCGTAGATCACCGACGCAGTGACCTCGGGCGCTCGGATATCGCCACGCGTGTCATGGATCTTCACCCCGCGGGTCTGATAGACGACGCCGCGAACCTCATCGGCCGAGATCTTGTTCGCGTAGATCGTACTGGCCCGAACCTGGTGGGCCCTGATCTCGTCCGCCTGCAGTGTCGGCGGGAACGCCGCCGGTGCCTGACCCGGCACGACCACCGTGGTTCCGGACGGCGCGTAGATCACGCCCGGCTGGGCCTCACCGCTGACTTCGATCCGGACGTGATTGGCCCAGGCCATCCCCACGGGTATCGCGACAGCGACCGCGAGCGCCATACCCGCCCATGTCATCCTTCTCATCATGTCGACCTCCTTGCGGGACCGTGAGCAGCGTTCGACTCTCCGCTCGCGGGATTTCCCAAGGTTTCTTGCGACTGGGGGATTCCCCCCGCACGAAGGGCAGCATCGGACATGCCAGTCGCCTCGACAGCGTCAAGAACTCGACACGCTCTGCAATCTCGCCCTCTTGGTCCCGTCTTCTGGCGCAGCACCATGAAGAAAGCAACACGCTCTTCAAAACGACGCAGTCTCCGGCGTAAAGATTTTTCAAGGGGCGAAGAAATTACGCCGAAGGTCTTACCGTCAGCGGGCGGTACGCAACCGAGTCAGCGCGGGGTTTCCGACTTTTCTTTCTCGCTTTCCGAGGTCGACTTCCCCAGATCCAGCCGCTCCGGCAGGTCCGCCGGCTGATTGGCGCGCTCGAGCTTGGTGATGTGCTTCATCCGGTCCACGATTTCGTGGATCCGGGTGGCGGACTCAAGGGCCCGGATCACGCGCTTCCGCGACTGAGACGCGTCGTCGTGCCCCAACGCGAGCAGCTCGAGCTGGCCACTGATCACCATCAGAGGGTTGTTGATCTCGTGGGCGGCCGAGTTGGCGAGGCGCGTGACCGAGAGCAGAGCTTCGGTACGTCTGGCGGCTTCCTCGGCGCGCTTCCGTTCCGTGACGTCGCGCGCGATGGCGGACGCCCCCAGAATCCGCCCGCGGCCATCCATGACCGGCGAGATAGTGAGCGAGACGGCGATCTCGGTCCCGTCCTTCCTCACCTGCATGGTCTCGAACGGCTCGACCCGCTCGCCTCGCCGGAGCCGCTCGAGATTCCGCGCCACTTCGTCCTGGCGGTCGGCTGGAGCGAGGATGTCGACCCGCCGGCCGATCACTTCCTCCGGGGCGTAGCCGTAGAGCCGCTGGGCGCCGGCATTCCAGCTCAGGATGGTTCCATCGAGAGTTTCCCCGATGATGGCGTCGTTCGACGTCTCCACGATGGACGCGAGCCGCGAGCGCATCTCTTCCCCGCGCCGGTTCTCGGCAACGACCGCGGCGAAGATCATCGCGAGCACCGTCGTCACGCCCAGGAATACTTCCAGCCTCAACAGGGATTCGTTCGGCGGCCCCACGCCGAACGGCCCGACGCCCCGCAGGGTCCCCCAGATCGCGAGCGCGGAAAGAATGAGCGCCGCCGTCGCCGTCTCTCGCTTACTGAAGCGAAACGCCACCCAGACGAGCGCCGGCGTGGCTAGGAACGCGAGCGGGAGGAGTCCGCCGAACACGAGCTGACCGACGATGATCAAGCTGGCGAGCGAGAGCACAGCCTCCGCGACCCGAGCGCTGTCCCAGCGTACGCGGGGGTGTCGGCTCCAGAGCAGCAGCACGGGCGTCACGATGAGCGCGCCGACCGTATCCCCCAGCCACCAGGTCTGCCAGATGCTCCCGTACTGATCCCAGGGCGCGAACCCGGCGAGCGAAAGGCTGGTCACACCGAAGGTCGCGCTGACCGTACTCGCTGCGCCGACGACGAGCACGACCTTGACGATGTCCTGCGGCCGCTCGAAGGCATCCCGACCTCGGGCGAAGCGGTTGACGAGGAAGGCACCCAGGAGCGCTTCAAGGGAGTTCCCGAGGCCGATGGCGGTCGAGGTGAGGACCGTGCCCTCCGTCGTCAGGTTGGCCAGGAAGGCGCCGAAGAAGACCCCAGGCCATACCCGGTACCCGAGCAGGAGAGCGGCCGCCAGGGCGATGCCGGCCGGCGGCCAGACGGCGCTTGCGCTGGCATGGACGAAGGCCAGCTTGAGTCCGATCTTGGCGGCGATGAGGTAGACGGTCGCGAGGACGATGATCAGGGGGAGATCGAGGAGGGAGGGGAGACCGCGGCGCAAGAGGGAGAGCATGGAGAAAGAGTACCAGCAAAAGCACTGCCAGCCGATTTCCGCGGCTAAGGGCCAATCAGAAAAGAGAAGACCCTAGCACGGCGGACCGGAGGTGACTGGAAATCGTGCGTCACGCCTGTCACCCCGATGAGCCCAGGCGGGTGCCGCCCGGAGCGGCGGCAGGTCGGGCTGCCCCTCGCTGACGACGCGACCGCTGACCTCCTCCTGGGAACCCGCTCGGCCTATTCGGCCAGCTCTTCGCTCGACCGTGAGCGAGGACGCGGGCCTGCACGTGGCGCACGCGATCCCGCTCAAAGTCGGTCTGGACCTCGCGCGACGCCCGGTGGCTGAACCAGCCGAACGAGCGCCGCCGAGGCGGATCTGACGATCAGCATGGAGAAGTCCCGGGCCAGCGGGCAACCCGATGGCGGGAATGATCGACGTGAGGGACGCGTCGAAGTATGTTACAAGCGGGTCCAAGGAGGCGCAGGGATGGTGAGCGAGAAAGGCGGGTCCGGGGAGGAGGGCGATGCCGCGGTCGGCTCTTCGCGGCCCTCTTCGCGCCGCATCTGGGCGATCTGTCTCGCCCTCGCCTGCCTGCTGATCGCGACTGCCTACTTCGTGGTGATCCGACCGAGCCGGGCTCAAACGCCCGGCCGCAGCGGCTCCCAGGCGGCGCAGGCCCGGGCGGTGCCCGTCGTGACCGCCACGGCTACCAAGGGCGACCTCGGCGTCTATCTCACCGCGCTCGGATCGGTCACGCCGCTCAATACCGTCACGGTCCGCAGCCGCGTGGACGGCCAACTGATGCGGACGCTGTTCCGCGAGGGGCAGACCGTGCACAAGGGCGATCTCCTGGCGGAGATCGATCCGCGCCCGTTCGAGGCCCAGCTCACTCAGGCTGAAGGGCAGCTCGCACGCGATCAGGCGAGCCTGGCGAACGCCCGGCTCGACCTCGAGCGATTCAAGACGCTGGTCAGGAACGGCTACATCGCTCAGCAACAGCTCGACACCCAGGCGTCCACGGTCCAGCAGCTCGAGGGCGCCATCAAGGCCGACCAGGGGCAAGTCGAGAGCATCAAGCTCCAGCTCGTGTACTGTCGCATCCTGGCGCCGATCAACGGTCGCGTGGGACTGCGGCTCGTGGATCCCGGCAACATGGTGCACGCCAACGACCCCGGTGGACTGCTTGTCATCACCCAGGTCGAGCCGATCGCCGTCGTCTTCACGATCCCGCAGGACAACCTACCGCCCGTTCTCGCGCGAATGCGAACCGGGGCCCCCGTCCCCGTGGACGCCTACGATCGCGAGGGTCGGACCAAGCTGGCCTCGGGCGTGCTCTTCGCCGTGGACAACCAGATCGACGTGGGCACGGGCACGGTCAAGCTCAAGGCCTCCTTCGCCAACACCGACGGCTCGCTGTTCCCGAACCAGTTCGTCAACACCCGCGTCCTCATCGACACCCTCAAGGACACCGTCCTCGTCCCCGTCGAGGCGATCCAGCGTGGAGTCCAGGGACCGTTCGTCTACGTCGTGCGCGCCGACAAGACGGTCGAGCTGCGCAAGGTCACCGCCGGGCCGAGCGAGGGTGGGGTCATCGCGGTCCGCAGCGGGATCGCACCCGGCGAGGCGGTGATCGTCGACGGCGCCGACAAGGTCCAGGATCGCTCGCGAGTCGAGCCGACCAGCCGGGATCGCCCTGCCCCTCGCCCCGCCTCATGAACCTGTCCCGGCCGTACATCCTCAGGCCGGTCGCCACGTCCCTGCTCACCGCGGCCATCCTCCTGGCGGGCGCCATCGGCTACCGCCTGCTGCCCGTCTCGGCGCTGCCCCAGGTGGACTACCCGACGATCCAGGCGCAGACGTTCTACCCCGGGGCGAGTCCCGACGTGATGGCCTCCGCAGTGACCGCGCCACTCGAGCGTCAGTTCGGACAGATGCCGGGTCTCAAGCAGATGACCTCCACCAGCTCCAGCGGCAGCTCGGTGATCACGCTGCAGTTCGATCTCAGCCTCGCGCTGGACGTCGCCGAGCAGCAGGTCCAGGCCGCGATCAATGCCGCCATGGCCTTCCTGCCCAAGGATCTGCCGAACCCGCCCGTCTACAGCAAGGTGAACCCGGCCGACGCGCCCGTCCTCACCCTGGGCCTCACCTCAGCGACGCTGCCGCTGACCACGGTGGAGGACCTGGCCGACACGCGCCTCGTCCCCAAGATCTCCCAGCTGCCGGGCGTCGGGCTCGTCACGCTCAGCGGCGGGCAGAAACCCGCGATCAGGATCCAGGCCAATCCGACGCGGCTCGCCGCCAACGGTCTGACACTCGACGACGTACGCGCGGCGGTCGTGGCGGCCAACGTCAATCAGGCCAAGGGTAGTCTCGACGGCTCCCAGCAGGCCTACACGATCGGCGCGAACGATCAGCTCCACAGGAGCGACGACTACCGCGGCCTGGTGGTCGCCTTCCGCAATGGCGCGCCCGTCCTCCTCTCGGACGTCGCCGACGCCGTGGACGATGCCGAGAACGTCCGCCAGGCCGCGTGGATGGGCGACCAGCCAGCGGTGATCGTCAATATCCAGCGCCAGCCCGGCGCCAACCTCATCCAGGTGGTGGACCGAGTCAAGCGGCTCTTGCCGCAGCTGCAGGGCACGCTGCCCGCGGCGGTCAGCGTGTCCGTGCTCACCGACCGCACGACCACGATCCGCGCCTCGGTGCGCGACGTGCAGTTCGAGTTGATGCTGGCCGTGGTCCTGGTGGTCCTGGTCATCTTTCTCTTCCTGGGAAGCCCGGCGGCCACCTTCATCCCCAGCGTGGCCGTGCCGGTCTCCATCGTGGGCACCTTCGCCGTCATGTACCTGCTGGGCTTCAGCCTGAACAACCTCTCGCTGATGGCGCTCACGATCGCCACCGGCTTCGTCGTGGACGACGCCGTGGTGATGATCGAGAACATCGCGCGCTACATCGAGGCGGGCGACTCCCCGCTCGAGGCGGCGCTGAAAGGCTCGGGCCAGATCGGCTTCACGATCCTGTCGCTGACCGTGTCGCTGATTGCCGTGCTCATTCCCCTGCTCTTCATGGGCGACATCGTGGGACGTCTCTTTCGGGAGTTCGCCATCACGTTGAGCGTCGCGATCCTGGTCTCGGCGCTGGTTTCGCTGACGCTGACCCCGATGCTGTGCGCCACGCTCCTGCGGCGGCGCGGCGAGGAGCGGCCGGGCCGCTTCGCCCGCACCGCCCAGCGGCTCTTCGAGCGCCTGCGCGAGGGCTATGCGCGAACCCTTCGGCTTGTCCTCGACCGCCAGCCCGCCACGCTGCTCGTGGCGATCGCCACGCTCGTCCTGACCATCCTGCTCTATGTCTTCATCCCCAAGGGGCTCTTTCCCACCCAGGACACGGGAATCATCCTCGGGATCTCCGACGCCCCGCAGGCGGTCTCGTTTCCCGCCATGGCACAGCGGCAGCAGGCGCTCGCTCGGATCATCCTCCGTGATCCCGCCGTTGAGACGCTCTCGTCCTTCATCGGGGTGGACGGGACCAATGTCACGCTCAACAGCGGTCGTATGTTGATCACGCTCAAGCCGCTCGAGGCGCGCCGGGTGGGCGTCGTGGAAGTCATCGACCGCCTGCGCGCCGCGCTCGCGCAGGCCCAAGGCATCACGCTCTACCTGCAGCCCGTTCAGGACCTAACGGTCGAAGATCGGGTGAGCCGGACCCAATACCAGTACAGCCTCGAGGATCCCAACCTCGGTGAGCTCCTAACCTGGGCGCCGCGGCTGGTGTCCCGCTTGCGCTCGCTGCCCGAGCTCCGGGACGTGGCGAGCGACCAGCAGGACCAGGGACTCGAGACCTCGGTCCGGATCGACCGCGCCACCGCCTCTCGTCTGGGAATCACGCCTCAGATGATCGACGACGCCCTCTACAACGCGTTCGGCCAGCGCCAGATCTCGACGATCTTCACCCAGCTCAACCAGTACCGCGTCGTCCTGGAGGTGAAGCCCGACTTCCGTCAGGATCCGAGCGCGCTCCAGCAGATCTACCTGCGCTCGGCCAGCGCCGGCCAGGTGCCGCTGTCGGCCATCACGTCCATCGAGGAGCGCGCGACACCGCTGGCCGTGAACCATCAGGGCCAGTTCCCATCCGTCACGATCTCCTTCAACCTGGCCCCGGATGCTTCGCTGGGGCATGCGGTCGCCGCCATCGAGGCGGCCAAGCGCGAGGTCGGCCTGCCCATCACCGTGGAGGCCCGCTTTCAAGGGGCGGCGCGCGCCTTCCAGGCCTCGCTGGCCAATGAGCCGCTCTTGATCCTCGCCGCCGTGATCACCGTGTATATCGTGCTCGGCGTGCTGTACGAGAGCTGGATCCACCCCGTGACCATTCTGTCCACCCTGCCCTCCGCGGGGGTCGGGGCCCTGCTCGCGCTCTTGATGTGGCGCCTCGACCTGAGCGTCATCGCGCTGATCGGGATCATCCTCGTCATCGGCATCGTCATGAAGAACGCGATCATGATGATCGACTTCGCGCTCGACGCTCAGCGGACCGAGCACAAGCCGGCTCAGGACGCGATCTACCAGGCCTGCCTGCTCCGCTTCCGGCCCATCCTCATGACCACCATGGCCGCGATTCTGGGCGCCGTACCGCTCGCGCTGGGCGGAGGCGTCGGGTCCGAGCTCCGCCAGCCGCTGGGCATCGCCATCGTCGGCGGGCTCATCATGAGCCAGCTCCTGACGCTCTACACGACGCCCGTCATCTATCTCGCCTTCGATCGGCTGGCCCGCCGCGTAGGGCGCCGTGCGGTGGCGGCGCCGGCCCGCACCGAAGGCCAGCCGTGAATCTCTCGACCCTCTCGATCCGACGGCCCGTGGGCACCACGCTGCTGACGCTGGCGCTCGTCATTGCGGGCGTTCTCGGCTACCGGCTGCTCCCGGTCGCGCCCCTGCCGCAGGTGGACTTCCCGACCATCCAGGTATCCGCCGCACTGCCCGGGGCGAGTCCGGAGACCATGGCCTCGGCCGTCGCCACGCCGCTCGAGCGTCAGTTCGGCCGGATCGCCGCGGTGACGGAGATGACCTCCGCGAGCTTTCTCGGCTCGACCAACGTGGCGCTGCAGTTCGATCTTTCGCGGGACATCAACGGCGCGGCCCGCGACGTCCAGTCGGCGATCAACGCGGCAGCCGGGCAGCTGCCGTCGAACCTGCCGGTCAACCCGACGTACCGGAAGGTGAACCCGGCCGACGCGCCGATCATGATCATTGCGCTCACCTCGGCCACGGTCGACACCGGCCGGATGTACGACGTGGCCTCGACGATCCTGCAGCAGAAGCTCGCCCAGATCGACGGCGTTGGCCAGGTGTTCGTCGGCGGGGCGTCGCTTCCGGGAGTCCGCGTGGAGCTCAATCCCACGACGCTGGCGCGGTACGGCATCGGGCTCGAGGACGTGCGCCGGGTCCTGGCCACCGCCAACGTCAACCGCCCAAAAGGACAGATCCACGGGCCCGAGCGGGCCTGGGAGATCCGGACCAGCGATCAGCTACGTTACGCCGCGGAATACCGACCGCTCGTGGTCGCCTGGCGGAACGGCGCCCCGGTGCGCCTCTCCGATCTCGGCGACGTGGTGGACTCGGTCGAGGACCTCCGCTCCATCGGGCTCGCCAATGGGCGACCGGCGGCCCTGCTGATCATCTTCCGCCAGCCGGGTGTCAACATTATCGCGACGGTGGACCGGATCCGCGCGGAGCTACCGGAGCTGCACGCGCTGGTGCCCGCTGATGTGACGCTCACCGTCGTACTCGACCAGACCGTCACCATCCGCGCCTCGATCCACGACGTCGAGATCGCGCTGGCCATCGCCGTGGGGCTGGTCGTGCTCGTGGTCTTCCTGTTCCTCCGGGACGCGCGCGCCACGGCGATTCCGGGTGTCGTGGTCCCCGTCTCCCTCATCGGCACCTTCGCCTTCATGTACCTGATGGGCTACAGCCTGAACAACCTTTCCCTGATGGCGCTGACGGTGGCGACGGGCTTCATCGTGGATGACGTCATCGTGGTCGTCGAGAACGTGATGCGTCACCTCGAAGCCGGCATGCCGGCCCTCGAGGCGGCCATCACGGGCGCGCGCGAGATCGGCTTCACGGTGCTCTCCATCAGCGTGTCACTCGTGGCGGTCTTCATCCCGATCCTGCTCATGGGCGGGCTGATCGGGCGGCTGTTCCGCGAGTTCGCCATGGTGCTCTCCATCGCGGTCTTGATCTCGCTCGTCCTCTCACTGACCACGACGCCCATGATGTGCGCCATGCTGTTGCGCGCGCGTCATGGGCACCCACGTGGCCGATTCGATCGGACGAGCGAGCGAGCCTTCAGCGGCCTTCTCCGCGCGTACAATGCCAGCCTCAGCTGGGCGCTGAAGCACCCGGGCACCGTGCTGCTCGTCGCCGCGGTCACCTTCGCGATCAACGTCTACCTCTTCGTCGTGATCCCCAAGGGCTTCTTCCCGCAGCAGGACAACGGCCGCTTCGCCGGGATCGCGGTGGCCTCCCAGGACACCTCCTTTCAGGCCATGCGCGGGAAGCTGACCCGGTTCGTCGAGATCGTCCGGTCGGATCCGGCCGTGGCCACGGTCACCGCCTACACCGGCGGCGGCGGCGGTCGGGGCACCACGGTCAACACCGGACGGATGTTCGTGTCGCTCAAGCCGCGGCGGGAGCGAGACGCGACCGCCGACGAGATCATCACTCGACTGCGGCCGAAGCTCGCCCGGGTTCCAGGCGCAACGCTGTACCTGCAGGCGGTGCAGGACATCCGGATCAGCGGTCGCATCGCCAATGCGCAGTACCAGTTCACGCTCCAAGCCGACAATCTCCCCGAGCTGAGCGCGTGGGCGCCGAAGGTCCTGGAGGCATTGCGCGGCCTGCCACAGGTTCGAGACGTGAGCAGCGACCAGCAGGATGCCGGCCTCCAGGTGCCGCTCACGATCGACCGTCGCACCGCGTCCCGGCTCGGGGTGAGTACCGCGCTGATCGACGAGACGCTCTACGACGCATTCGGCCAGCGCCAGGTCTCGACGATCTACACCGCCCTGAACCAGTACCACGTCGTCATGGAGGTCGCGCCGAACTTCTGGCAGAGTCCGGAGGCGCTCCGCAACATCTACGTCCGATCGGCAACGGGAGCCACCGTGCCGCTGACCGCGCTGACGCGCTTCGAGCCCAGCCCCGCGCCGCTCCAGGTCAATCATCAAGGGCTGTTCCCGGCGGTGACCATCTACTTCAACCTCGCCCCCGGCGTTGCGCTGGGCGACGCGGTCGTGGCGATCGAGAGCGCCGAGCGGCGCATCGGCCTGCCGGCCGGCATCCGTGGGAGCTTCTCCGGCACCGCTCAAGCCTTCCAAGCCGCGCTATCCACCCAGCCGCTGCTGATTCTCGCCGCCCTCATCGCTGTCTACATCGTGCTCGGCGTGCTCTATGAGAGCTACGTCCACCCGCTGACGATCCTCTCCACGCTGCCGTCAGCCGGTCTCGGAGCGCTGCTGGCGCTGATGGCCTTCAGGATGGACTTCACCATCATCGCGCTGATCGGCATCATCCTCTTGATCGGCATCGTGAAGAAGAACGCCATTCTGGTCATCGACGTTGCGCTCGACCTCGAGCGGCGGGAGGGACGGTCGCCGCTGGAGGCGGTTCATCACGCGTGTCTCCAGCGCTTCCGGCCGATCCTCATGACCACGATGGCCGCCATGCTGGGCGCCCTGCCCCTGGC
>DASSSH010000033.1:0-4365 GCA_035708525.1 Candidatus Methylomirabilota bacterium | reverse complement strand
CCCCTGCTTTCGAACCGTCTCACCGCTCACGGTCCACCCAGCTCTCGGCTCGCGCCTTCGGCCCTCACCTCGAAATGCCACGCGCTCGTGCCTCCGGCAACTCGGCCGCCCCTTGGCTCGCAAACCCTCCCCAGAGGGGAGAGGGAGTTTCCGGATCCTCGCCCCCGCAGGGGGAGAGGGCAGGGTGAGGGGGCGCGCGATGCTAGAATGACCGCATGAAACCGCCCGAGCGCACCGCGCGTCTCGCCGAGGCATTTCGCCGTCGCATCCTGGTTCTGGACGGGGCCATGGGCACCATGATCCAGGCGAGAAATCTCGCGGCCAGCGACTTCGGCGGTGCGCAGTACGAAGGCTGCAACGAGCATCTCAACCTCACGCGCCCCGATGTGATCAGCGCGATCCACGACGCCTACCTCGAAGCCGGCGCCGACCTGGTCTCGACCAACACCTTCGGCTGCGCGCCCTACGTGCTGGGCGAATACGGGCTCGCCGAGCGCTGCCACGAGATCACGCTCGCCGCCTCCGAGCTGGCCCGCGAGGCCGCCGAGCGCTGGTCCACATCCGAGCGGCCGCGCTTCGTGGTGGGCGCCATGGGTCCCGGCACGCGCACCATCACGGTGACGGGCAATGTGACCTTTGACGAGGTGAGCGAGGCTTACTACAGGCAGACCCGCGCACTGATCGAGGGCGGCGTGGACGCGCTCCTGCTCGAGACCTGCCAGGACACGCTCAACGTCAAGGCCGCGGCCATCGGCGTCAATCGCGCCATGAGCGAGGCGCAGGTCGAGCTCCCGCTCATGGTGAGCGGCACCATCGAGCCCATGGGCACCATGCTGGCGGGCCAGAGCGTGGACGCTCTCTACGCCTCGCTCGAGCACCTCGGTCTCTTCTCCATCGGGCTCAACTGCGCCACCGGGCCCGAGTTCATGACCGACCACCTCCGCACCCTGGCTGGCATCGCGACCTGCTTCGTGACCGTGTACCCGAACGCCGGGCTGCCGGACGAGCACGGCCATTACGAGGAGACGCCCGAGAGCCTGGCACTCAAGATGCGCCGCTTCGTGGACGAAGGCTGGGTGAATCTGGTCGGTGGCTGCTGCGGGACGACGCCGGCTCACACCCGCGCTCTGGCGCGCCTGGTGGACCGGCGGCCCCCCCGCTCGCCCGCGCTCTCGCGGGCCCCGGCAGTGAGTGGCATCGAAGTCGTCTACCCCGCAGAAGACCTGCGGCCGCTGCTGGTGGGGGAGCGGACCAACGTGATCGGGTCGCGCCGGTTCAAGGAGCTGATCGTCGAGGGGAAGTTCGAGGAGGCTTCGGAGCTGGGCCGAGCCCAGGTGCGGGGCGGCGGGCAGGTGCTGGACGTCTGCCTCGCCAACCCCGACCGCGACGAGGCGGTAGACATGGACCGCTTCATGGACTTCATCACCCGCAAGGTGAAGGTCCCGCTGATGATCGACTCCACCGATGCGCGGGTGATCGAGATCGCGCTGCGCAAGTGCCAGGGCAAGAGCATCGTCAACTCCATCAACCTCGAGGACGGCGAGGAGCGCTTCGAGAAGGTCGTGCCGCTCCTGAAGCGGTACGGTGCCGCCGTCATCGTCGGCTGCATCGACGAGGACAAGCAGCAGGGCATGGCCGTGACGCGCCAGCGCAAGCTGGCCATCGCCGAGCGCTCCCATGGGCTTCTCACGCGGAAGTACGGCGTCCCCGCCCGCGATCTGATCTTCGACGCCCTGGTCTTCCCGGTGGGCACGGGCGATGCCAACTACATCGGCTCCGCGGTGGAGACCATCGAGGGCGTGCGGGCTATCAAGGCGCGCTTTCCCGAGTCCAAGACGATCCTGGGCATCTCCAATGTCTCGTTCGGCCTGCCGACGGCCGGACGCGAGGTGCTCAACTCGGTGTTCCTCTACGAGTGCACCAAGGCCGGGCTCGATTACGCGATCGTCAACAGCGAGCGGCTCGAGCGCTACGCCTCGATCCACGAAGACGAGCGGCGGCTGGCTGAGGACCTGATCTACTGGCGGGGGGGCGACCCGGTAGCCGCGTTCGCCGCCCACTTCCGGGGCAAGTCCCGCGCGCCCAAGGCCACAGGGGCACGCCTCTCGCTCGACGAGCGGCTGGCCCGCTACATCGTCGAAGGCTCCAAGGACGGGCTGATCGAGGACCTCGGGCTCAAGCTCAAGGAAGCCGCGCCCCTGGACATCATCAACGGGCCGCTGATGACGGGCATGGAAGAGGTCGGGCGCCTCTTCAACGACAACCAGCTCATCGTGGCCGAGGTGCTGCAGTCGGCCGAGGCGATGAAGACGGCGGTGGCGCACCTCGAGCAGTTCATGGAAAAGGACGAGAGCGCGAGCCGCGGGACCGTCGTACTGGCCACGGTCAAGGGCGATGTCCACGACATCGGCAAGAACCTGGTGGAGATCATCCTCAAGAACAACGGCTACCGGATCGTGAACCTGGGCATCAAGGTGCCGCCCGAGGACCTGATCGCCGCGTACCACACCCACAAGCCCGACGCCCTCGGGCTGTCGGGGCTGCTGGTCAAGTCGGCGCAGCAGATGGTGGTGACGGCGCAGGACCTGCGGGTCGCGGGAATCGAGATCCCGCTGTTCGTCGGCGGCGCCGCGCTGACGCGGAAGTTCACGGCGACGCGTATCGCGCCCGAGTACGGTGGCGTCACGATCTACGCCAAGGACGCCATGGAAGGCCTCGACCTGGCCAATCGGCTCTTCGGCGCCACGACGCGCGAGGCGCTGCTCGACCGCATCCGCGCCGAGCAGGAGTCGCTCCGGGTGGGGGGCGAGGTGCCCGAAGCCGCCGTTACCCCGGCAACCGCGCCAGGGGCGCGGTCGGCCGTGTCGAGGACCGTGCCGATCCCGAAGCCGCCGGACCTCGAGCTCCACGTTCTCCGCAACGTCCCGCTGACGCACATCTATCCCTACCTGAACCTCCAGATGCTCCTGGGAAAGCATCTGGGCGTCAAGGGAGCCGTGACTCGGCTCCTCGAGCACGGCGACGCGAAGGCCCGCGAAGTGTACGCGGCGGTGGAAGCGCTCCAGCGCGAGGCGACGGAGCGCGGGCTGATCCGGGCCGACGGGCTCTACCGCTTCTACGAGGCGGTGGCCTCGGGCGATGACGTGATCCTCTCCGCGAGCGGGCGGGAGGCGGCGCGCTTCCGCTTTCCCCGTCAGCCACGCGGCGAGCGGCTCTGCTTGGCCGATTATCTGCGTGACGCGGCGTCCGGCGAGACGGACTACGTCGCGCTGTTCGCCGTGACGTGCGGCGCCGGCGTGAGGCAGCTGGCCGAGAAGTGGAAGGACGAGGGCCATTACCTCCGCTCCCACATCCTGCAGGCCCTGGCCATCGAGTGCGCCGAGGCCTTCGCCGAGATGCTCCACGCGCGGCTGCGCACCCAGTGGGGCTTCCCTGATCCGCCGGAGCTGAGCCTTCAAGATAAGCTCAAGGCGCGCTACCGCGGCATCCGCGTGTCCTTCGGCTACCCGGCGTGCCCCAATCTGGCCGACCAGCGCCTGCTCTTCGACCTGCTCGAGCCCGGGCAGATCGGGCTCGCGCTCACCGAAGGCTTCATGATGGATCCCGAAGCCTCGGTATCCGCGCTCGTGTTCCACCACCCCGAGGCCAAGTACTTCAAGGCCGACGGTGACGGTGAGGCTGGACCGTAGCCCGGGCGCCCCGATGAGCGCCGAAGGGCGCGAAGAGGCCCTACCGCAACGTGATGGCTTCGACGTTCAAGCAAGCTAAATCAGACATCAGCCCGCGCTTTCTGGCGCTGCTGGGAGAGGAAAAGCTCGCCGGCAAACGCGTCCTCGACCTGGGCTGCGGCTGGGGACGGCTCACCCTGCTCCTTGCCCCCGCGTGCGGCCATGTTGTCGGGCTCGACCGCGAGCCGGCCTTGATCAAGGAGGCCCGGGAGCGCGCCGCTCGGGCGAGACTGAGCAACGTCCAGTTCCACGAGGCGGACGTCGAACGCGAGGAGTACGAGCGATGGGCTCCCGATCTCATCACGGCGCATCTCTGCGCCTCGGATGCCATCGTCGAGCGGGCGGGCCGGGCCCTTCCGCGTGGCGCGTGCCTCGGCCTGGTCGCCTTCCACGTCGACCAGTGGAAGGAGACGGGAAAGATCTCGCGCTTCGCCTATGACGAAGCGCGGATGGACCGGACGCTGCGTAGGCACGGCCTGATCCCGGAGGCCATCGAGCTCGATCGCGAGATCCAGCGCTTCGCTTCGGTCGAGGAAGGGCTGGCGGGCGCCGTGGGGCTCGAGGACAAGTGGAAGGCCGACGGGCGCTGGTATCGCTACCTCGCCTTCCTCGAATCGGGCGGGCGGACACTGACGCG
>DASSSH010000032.1:0-5627 GCA_035708525.1 Candidatus Methylomirabilota bacterium | reverse complement strand
CCTCGCCCAGCGGCCTGCGCCTCGCCAAGCTCGGAAAGCTCGGAAAGCTCGGGCAGCTCGCGAAGCTCGGAGAGCACCGCGTAGATCTTCACCGGGATCGCCTTGCCCTTGACGGTGACCTCGCCCAGGTCGCGGGCCGCGAAGTGATCGCGGACCTCCGCGTGGGTGGCCTCGCTGATGATGATGGGGACGCTGAACTCCTTGGTGAGACCCTCGAGCCGCGCCCCCAGGTTGATGGTGTCGCCGATCGCGGTGTACTCGAGGCGCTGCTCGGAGCCGATGGTGCCCACGACCGCATCCCCGGTGTGGATGCCCACCCCGCAGGCCAGCGTGCCGCCGTGGCGTGCCGCGAAGCGCTCGGCCAACGGCTGCAGCCGCTCCTGGAACTCGAGCGCGGTGCGCACCGCGCGCAGGGCGTGGTCCGGCGCCTCGAACGGCACGTTGTAGAGGGCCATGATGGCGTCGCCGATGTACTTGTCCACGGTGCCGCCGTGCGTGAACACGGCCTCGGTCATCACGGTCAGGTACTCGCGCAAGAACGTCACGACGTCCTCGGGCGACATTTTTTCGGACATCGAGGTGAAGCCCCGGATGTCCGAGAAGAGGACCGTCATCCGCCGCCGGCCGGCCTCCAGGTTCGCGTCGTCTTTGTGGCGGACGATTTCCTTGACCACGGACGGTGAGAAGAAGCGCGAGAGGCGGCGCTTCTCCCGCTGCTCCTGGGCGAAGTTTTTGGCCACCGTCCCGGCGTAGGTGATCCCCAGCGCCAGCGGCGCCGGCACCACGTCCGCCCACCAGCGGCCCCAGACGAAGGCGGCGTGGCAGCCGGCCAGGTAGGCGAGCGAGGCGGCCGCCACGAGGGCGAAGGCCGCGAGCGGGCGCAGCGCCGTCGCAGCCCACGCCGCGGCGATCCCGGCGGCGACGGTCAGCAGCGGACCGACGACCGCCGGAGGGCGGCGGATGGGAATGCCCTGGAGCAGGGTCTCGAGGGTGTGGGCGTGGATTTCCACGCCCGGCATCCCCTCGAGCGCGAAGGGCGTGGGAAAGACGTCGTGCAGCGTTGGCGAGGTCGCGCCGACGAGCACGATCTTGCCGGCGAAGGCCTCCGGCGGCACCTCGCCGCGGAGGACGCGGTGGTAGGCGACCCGGGGGAATGAGCCGGCGCCGCCGATGAAGTTGATGATGACCTCCCGCGTCCGGGGCGGAGTCTTTCGCGCCAGCCCCGCCTGGGCCGCGAGCCGATAAAGCCGCAGATCGAAGCCTTCCCGATACCGCGCCTGGAACGGGCTGTCGAAATCCCGCTCCAACACCGCGCGCCGGACGAAGGCATCGGCGTCGCGGTCGAAGTTGACGTACCCGAATCCCGCGGCGCCCTCGCGGATTTCGGGGATGGGCGGATTGATGCTGTTCTTCTCCGAGGCAGCGGCGTCGACGTCGGTGACTGCCGCGCCGAGGACCACATTGCGGGCACGCGCCACGGCCGCTCCGAGCGCACGATCGTCGTCGGCCCCACGGGGCGAAGGCTCCGTGAACAGGATGTCCAGGCCGATGGCGGCGGGCCGGCCGCGGCTGACGATGTCGATGAACCTGGCGTGAAAGGCCCGGGGCCAGGGCCAGGCCATGTTGAGGTCGTCGAACGAATCCTCGTCGATGGTGACGACCACGATGGGCGCCGCCGGGACCCGCGGGCCGCGGAGGGCGAAGCGGGCGTCCAGGGTCTTGAGCTCCGCGATCTCGAAGAAGTGGAATGGGTCGGCGGCAGCCAGCAGCACGATCGCGAGGCCGGCCAGACTTCCCGCCAGGAGCACGCGCCACGAGGGCCAGATGAGTCTCACCGCGCCCAGCCTAGCACAACGGATATTGCCCTCGGCGAGCCGAAAAGCCTAAACTACCGCATGCGGCCCGCCGCCCGGAGCGAGCGCGCTCGATGAGATTCCGCACCTTCGCTCTGCTGGTGTTTTGGATCGTGGTGCTCGGATACGCTGGCTACGGTCTCGTCTCGGCCGGGTCGGTGTATTTCCAGATGCGGTCCCTGGTGGATCAGGCCTTCTCGGACGCGACGAGCCGCCAGCTGCGCACCGGCGCCATGCCGGAGACGGCGACGCCGGAGTACGTCACCGATGTGCGTGCAGGCATCCTGCTGGGCGCCCAGCGCGCCGGGCTTCCCCTCGATCCCCGCAACCTCAACGTGGCCTCCGAGAAGTCGGCGATCCGGGTTACCCTGCACTGGTCCCAGCCGGTGGTCACCTACGGTGGCGAAACGATCCTCGCCATCCCCCTCTGGATCGACAGCGCCTACGACATCCGGACCCCGAGAAGGGCCGGGTGACCCCTCCGTCCCAAGCTCTCCCCAGAGCCAGTTCGGCCAAGAAATATCCCCACTTAGCCTTCTACTTTGGCACGCCTCTTGTAGGGACGATCCCGGGGCTCTCTAGGCGAGATGGGGGTCGTTCGGCCATTGACAGAAAGAGCGCCGACGGGTAGATTGGTGCGCTATCAAACTGCTTAATTTGTTTGGCTTGTTCGTTCCTTCTTGGGCGTTCGAGGCAGCCGGCCGAGGCCGGCCCAGCCGGGGACGGGGGGGAAGCATGGCGGTGGCCCTTCCCAAATTTTGTAGGTCGCTGACGAAATTCGCCGCTCTCCGGAGTCAGGCCGGCTTTTCCATCCTCGAGGTGATCGTCGCCGCCGTCGTCGTGGCCATCGCCGCCATCGGGCTCTCCGTCATGTACAGCACGGGTCAGGCCTTGGTCCAGGCCCAGGGGTCGAACCGAGCGGCGCTCCAGCTCGCTCAGCAGCGCATCGAGCAGATACGCGCCGGCGGGTTCGGGCCGCAGGCGCTTCCCGACCTCAGGGAGGAGACCACCTTCGCCGGCATCCCCAACAACCCGGGCTACGAGCGAACCACGATCATCACCGGCGTGTGCCCGAACGACTTCACCGTGACCTGGGCGAACTCGGGGGACTGCTCCCCAGCCCTGCCCACCGTGGAGGCCAAGCGCGTCGTGGTCACGGTGCGGGCGAACAACGGCCAGGTCGGCGGCACGCTCGACCCGCAGACCCAGCCGGCCGTCTTGCAGCTGATCCTGGTGCGTCGATGAGCCGGCGAGCGGTGCTCGGCATCCTGCGCGACAGCCGGGGCTTCAGCATCGCCGAGCTGATGCTGGCCGCGCTCATCTTCTTCGTCATCGCTGGCGCGCTTGCCTCCCTCTACGTGTCCACCAAGCAGGCCTTCGACCTGGGCAGCTCCCAGGCCTATGTCCAGCGTCAGGGAACCCTGATCCAGGAGCGTATTGCGCGGCTGATAGGCAACGCGCAGGCGGTGCAGGTCGTGGATTGCGGACCCAACGGGACGACCAACGGCACGAGCATCCTCGTGCTCGACCGCGGCGGGACGCCGTTCTGCATCTATCAGAGCACGACGGCCGCCGATACGAACGCCAACCTGATGCTCTGCCAGGCGAGCGGGTTTTCGGTGGGCGCCATCTGCTCGGACACCGCCCAGAACATGCTCACCCTCATGCAGAGCGAGGTGGCGGCGAGGCTGGGCGCCCAGCTGCAGGTGCGGAACCTCACCTTCACCCAGGTGACGTGTGTGCAGCCTGGAGGGACGTGCGTGGCCAACCCCGTGGGGCGATGGGTGGTGTCCCCGCTGGTGGACGTGACGTTCGACCTCACGGATGGCACGATCTTCAACCCCAACTACAACGGCGGAGCATTCAGCGCGACGAACTTCCTCGGCATGCGGTTCGGCTTCAGCGTGACCGCGCGGAACTGATGGAGACGGCATGGCTCGGGTGAACGTGCTCGGGGGGAACCAGCGCGGCAGCGTGCTGCTCATCGCCATGGTGCTCATCCTGGCCATGACGATCCTCGGGCTGGCCCTGTTCGATCTGGCCCAGATCGAGGGACAGATGGCCGGGACCAGCCAGTCGGACGCGCGCGCGCTGTACATCGCTCAGGCTGGACTCGAGCGCGGGATCCGCGAGCTGCGCAACGGCTGGATGGCCGACTCCACGGCCGTCGGCGGCTACGGCACCGAATCCTGGGCCAACCTCGTCAACGGACCCATCTGCACGCCAGCCTGCTCCGCCGCCCAGTACAACCCGATGACGATTCTCAACACGACGGTCCCGGCCTCGGGGACCGATCCGGGCGGCACCTATGCGCTCCAGTTGAAGCTGGTGCTCGTGGCTGAGGCCAACAATCCGATCTCCCAGGGCGCAGCCTACACCTACCCCTACGGGCAGGAGTGCATTCCCGACACGGCGACCCCGACCGTATGCGCCAACCTGGTGTTCCTGCGGAGCACGGGCACAGCCAACGGCCCGCCGGGTGTCACCAGCGCGGCCACCCTGCAGACCCTGGTCAAGGCGGCCCCCACTTCCCCGTTCGCGGCCGCGCTCACCGCCGGGGAGGGCAACGTCCCGAATCAATCCATCGATGGGCGCGTCCTGGTGGCCGGCACCATCCAGGCCTTGGGGTTCATCAGCACGGATCCCGTGATCTACATCACCGGCGGAGCGAGCGACGGCCAGCGGAACAACTACGCGACGCTCAACGGCACCTACGAGCTGGACCGCATCCGCCGCCGTCAGCTCGTCTGCCCGCCCCAGGCCGACTGCACCGGCGGCGCCAACCTCGTCGAGTCGCTGGGCGCCGAGATGCGGGTGGTCGGCAATACCACCCACAATATGATCCATCTGGGGAACAACACCCCGGCGGGGCAGAGCAGCAATACGGCGGCCTACGGTCAAGCGGGCAACACCCGGGCCGGCAAAGGGAGACTCGACGGGATCTACCAGGGGAAGGGCTGCGCGCTGCCGTGTCTCACCCAGGCCTTCATCCTGGATTCCGGCGCCACGCTCAACGTGGACTACAACAACTACACCAAGCCCTACCCCGACCAGCCGGCCCGTCTGCCGCTCTGGTACATCGCCGGGAACAGCTATCCGGTGCTCGACAATCCGACGATCATCAATGGGACCGTCTACGCCTCCTACTCGGCCAACTTCATGACGGTCAACGCCGCGCGGCTGGATAACGTGGTGCCCAACGGAGCGAACTGCGTGCCGGCCGGCGCCGCCGAGTGCACGGCTGGCGGCCAAACGCTGGGCACGCTTTTCGACCCGACCTTCGGCTCCTTCACCCAGGCGAGCCCAGCGTTCCGCCATACGTTCACCTTCACCAACAAGGCTGGCGTGGTCACGACGGCTGAGATCTGCCACGCGCGGACGACGCTCACGGTAGCCAGCCAGGGTGTGAACCTGCCGGCCCAGCCGAACAATGTTCCGCCGGCCTACAACCAGGCCGATCACACGATCGAATTCGGCATCCCGACCTGCGCCAACCCCAATCCGCCCAACAATCCGGTGCTGATCTACTGGCCGAGAAACATCGCCTTCTCGCGATTCGGTGCGATCAATCGCCCGATCACGTATCGGGGCTCGGCGATCATCATGCAGCCCAACAACACGCTCCAGCTCGAGGAAATGCTCCTCAGCTACTGCACGATCAGCACGGGTTCGCCCGGCACTGAGTGTGCCGCGGGCGAGCGCTTCGCCGAGGATCACCTGCTCGTGTTCCTTACCGCGGGCACGGTGGACGTCGGCATGGTCAACAACAACGTC
>DASSSH010000031.1:0-3567 GCA_035708525.1 Candidatus Methylomirabilota bacterium | reverse complement strand
GCCAATTTCTTCCTCCTGGAATGCCTTGGAAATCCAGCGGTTCTCCCGGCCTCTGGCTCGCGCGCCATTGGCACGCAGGTTGCCGCTGGATCAGGCGGGCACTCGTGTCCCAATAGCGGGTGCCGAGGAGGGCAAGGCGATGAGAGTTCTAGCAAGTCTCGCCGCCGCACTGTTGGCGCTGAGTCTGCTCGGCGCGTGGCCGGCGGCCGCGACCGAGGATTCCAAGGTGAAGCAGGGGACCGAGCGCGTTCAGAGTGGCGCCAAGGAGATCGGCAAGGGCGTCGAGGAGACCGCCAAGGGCGTCGGGGAGACCGTGAAGGGCGGCGCCGAGAAAGCCGGCGACAAGCTCAAGGAGGCCGGCGAGGCTGCTGAGCCCAAGGCCAAGAGCGCCTGGGAGAACGTCAAGGACGGCGCGAAGTCCTTTGGACAGAGTGTAAAGACCTTCTTCACGCGCCTGTTCAGCAGCGACTAATCTCGACGGCGGGTTCGTGGCCCGCAGGTGGCGATCGTGAAACGCCGGGACCGGGGCGGTGTTACGAAGTCAAGCGTGATCTGAGGATCTTGCCCGTCGCGCTCTTGGGCAGCGCGGCGACGATCACGACCTGGCGCGGGTACTTGAAGGCGGCGAGCCGCTCGCGACAGTGGGCGATGAGCTCCTCCGGGAGGGCCTGCATGCCTGGATGCAAGGTGACGTAGGCCGCCACCTCCTCACCCAGCTCGGCATGGGGAATGCCGACGACCGCCGCCTCGGCCACCGCCGGGTGAGCCAGCAGGGCGATCTCGATCTCCCCCGGAACGACGGAATAGCCACCGCGGAGAATCAGCTCCTTCTTGCGCCCGATGATCCTGACGAAGCCATCCGGTGAGAGGGTGGCCAGGTCGCCGGTCCTGAACCAGCCACCCTGAAGCACCGCACTGGTCTCTTCCGGCGCGTTCAGATAGCCGTCCATGGCGGCGGGCGAATGGATCCAGAGCTCGCCGGTCTCACCGCTCGCGAGCGTCCGCCCCTCAGCGTCCACCACGCGCACCTCGACGCCGGGAACCGGGCGGCCGATGGCATCGGGCAGATCCCGCGGGTCGTCGGCCAGATAGGAGATCGGCCGGAACAGCTCGGTCATGCCGTAGCCGCGGAGGATCCGCACGCTGGTGCGGCGCTTCCACTCCTCGGCCAGCTCCCAGGGGCAGGGCGCGGCGCCGGAGACCGCCAGGCGGAGGCTCGCGAGATCGGCGGTCGCCAGCGCCGGGGAGTCGAGGAGCCGGCGGAACATGGTGGCGACGCCGGGGAAGATGCTGACACGGTGGCGCGTGATGGCTTGGAGGACGCTCTCGGGAGCGAAGCGGTCCAGGAGCGCGACGGTCGCGCCCGCGAGCAGGGGTGCGAGCAGGGCACCGTTGAGACCGAGGGAATGCGCCAGCGGCAGCGCCGCCAGCACGATGTCATCGCCGGTGAGCCGCATCACGGGGCCGGCCCACGACTCATTGGCCTCGATGACCGCGCGGTGGGAGAGCATGGCTCCCTTGGGCTGTCCCGTGCTGCCCGACGTATAGAGGATGAGGGCAGGGCTCTTGGCGGCGGCGCTGTCCCAGATGGCTTCTTCAGCACGGACGTCATCGACCATCAGGGCGGGGGTGAGATGGGCCAGGACCCGGTCGACCTCGTCGGCCCCAAGGAGAGGATTGAGCGGCGCCACGGTAGCGCCGAGCTTGAGGCCGCCCCAGAGCGCCGCGACGAGCTCCCAGGAATTGGGCAGCGAGAGCGCGATGGTGTCGCCGGCCCGCACCCCTCGCCGCGAGAGCCGGCGGGCCAAGCCGCCGGCGCGCAGGTCGAGCTCGCGCCAGCTGAGGGCGCCGGTTGCCCAGACCAGCGCCGGCTTGTCGGGCCGCAGGCGGGCGACCGCGTCGAGGCGTGCGGCGAAACTTTCGGACATTATGAGCAGCTGTCTGCTGTCGTACGCCTCCCCCTCACCCTGACCCTCTCCCCCGAAGGGGGAGAGGGAATCAGAACGTCTCCCTCGGGAGGGAGAGGGCCGGGGTGAGGGTGGAGCACGGCGTCGCGCATAATCCCGGCTAGAGCCCGAAGTCCTTCGGGTTGATTCGCTTCCATACGTCGGGCGGCACGCGGTGGCGCGGCGTGTAGGCCGCGAGCGAGGGCTTGGCCGTGGCGTCGACTCCCCACTTGGCCGAATAGCCGTCCTCCGCCGTCGAGGGATCGAGGTCGGATCCGCGCGCGTGGGTGATGATCGTGATGTCGCGATCCGGCTGGCAGCGCGTCGCGATCGCCCAGGTCATCTGCCGGTCGTCGAAGACATCGACGTCGTGGTCCACCACCACGACGCGCTTCATGTAGAGATCGGCGCCGAGGACGGCGAGGATCGCGTTCTTGGCCTGCCCCAAGAGCCGCTGTTCGATCGAGACGTAGCAGGTGAACGGCCCCGGCACGCGCACGGCTGTGACCGAGGGCACCATGGCCCGCACCGCGCGGTAGAGGTTGGCCTCCATCGGAATCGTGGAGAGCAGCAGGTGATCGAGATGGGCGACCGAGATGTCCTGGAACCAGGCCCCGGCGCGATGGGTGATGGCCTTGACCTTGACGATCTCACGCTGGCGCTCGCCCAAGCTGTAGCCGGTGAATTCGCCGAACGGGCCCTCGGCCGTGCGCGCGGTCGGCAGGATCTCGGCCTCGATCACCAGCTCGGCGTGGGCCGGCACCAGGACGTCCGAGGTCTCGCACTTGACCAGCTCCAGCGGCTCGCGCAGCAGCGCGCCCATGATGGCGCGCTCGTCCTCGTCGATGGAGCCGATGGCCAGCGCCCCGAGGGCGATGGCCGGATGGACGCCGATGGCGAAGGCGACGCGCAGCGCCTCACCGCGGGACTCGGCGATGCGCTGGAACTCCCAGAGGTGCTTGCCGGCGGTGAGGTGGATCGAGGTGGTGTCGCGGTCCTTGATCATGAGCCGGTTGTAGGCGCAGTTCCAGGTGTCGGCCGCCGGGTCCTTGGCGAAGGAGATGGCAGCGGTGAGGTAGGCGCCCGCGTCGCCTTCGTGATGGCGCGTCTGCGGCAGCGCGAGCAGATCGACCTTGCCGCCGGTGAGGACGACGTCTTTCACGGGCCCGCTCTTGACGACCTGGGGCGGGATCGACTTCTCCATCGCCCTCAGATAGGTGCGCAGCATCTCCTCGGGCGCGCAGCCCATGGCCAGGGCGAGCCGCGAGCGGCTCGCGTGGAGATTCGTCAGCAGCGGGAACTGCGTGCCCTTGACGCGCTCGCAGAGCAGCACGGGTCGGCGCTTACCTTCGCGCTCGAGCTTCACCACGAGGGCGGTGATCTCGTAGGCTGGGTCCAATTCCCGGGACACGGTCACGAGATCGTCCGGCTTCTTCCGCTTCAGGAGATCCAGATAGGCGGTGAGGCTCTGAGCCATGGGCGCTCCTTCAGTTCGAGCGTTGGATCCAGGGGCAGCCGAGCCGCTCGAGCCACTGCAGCAGCCAGGTCGAGGCGACCCCCAGGAGGCCGAAGGTCACGACGCCGACGAAGACCTGCTTGGTATCGAGAAGCTGAAAGGCCT
>DASSSH010000030.1:0-3188 GCA_035708525.1 Candidatus Methylomirabilota bacterium | reverse complement strand
TGATGGGACTGGATGATGGTCGGCACGTAGGAGAGAAGAATCCCGCCCGAGCGCAGCACCCGCGCCACCGGCTCCACGAGCGACCAGGGCTCCGGCAGATCGAAGACCGCGCGGTCCACCGGCTCCTCCTCGGCCAGCCCTTCCTCCACGGGCCGAAGCCTGACGGCCAGATTGTTGACTTCACCCATGCGCAGATGGATATTCGCCAGCGCGCGGCGCGCGAAGTCCTCGCGCTGCTCGTAGCTGATCACCTTGCCTTCGCGCCCCACGGCCCGGAGCAGCGCCAGCGTGAGCGCGCCCGAGCCCATGCCCGCCTCGAGCACGCGCGCGCCCGGGAAAATGTCGGCCCAGAACATGACCATCGCGAGGTCCTTCGGGTAGATGACCTGGGCGCCGCGCGGCATGTCCAGCACGTACTCGGCCAGCGTGGGACGGAGGGCCAGATAGCGCATGCCCTTGGAGGTCCGCACCCACGACCCGTCGGGCTGGCCGATGATGGTGTCGTGCGGAATCCAGCCGCGGTCGGAGTGAAAGGTCTCGCCCTTGCGGAGCAAGAGCAGATGCCGCTTGCCACGCTGATCGATCAGCAGCGCCTGCTCACCGTCCTGGAACCGATCGGCGATGCCCATGAGCTCGGCTTATCGCGAGCGCGGCTCAGGCAGGAATAACGCCAAGACGAAACCCAGCAGCGGCATCACCGCCGAGATCCAGAGCGCCGTCATCAGGCCGAAGTGGTCGGCCACCCAGCCCAGCACGGTCACGCCGAGCCCGCCCGCGCCGATGGCGAAGCCGACGATGAGCCCGGAGGCCATCCCGGGATTCCGCGGCATATAGGCCTGGCCCAGCACCACCGAGACAGTGAAGGTGGAGACCAGCACGAAGCCGAGACCGCCCAACACGATGAAGGCGAGCGGCCCGCTCACGAAGAAGAAGGAGATCGCGATGGGCGTCGCCAGCAGGAAGACGCTTACGACGTAGCGGCGCACGCCGACGCGGTCGGCGATGGGTCCGGCGACCAGCGTGCCCACCGCGCCCGCGCCCAGGAAGACGCCGAGCAGCGTGCCGACCAGCCGCGCGTCACCGTGCAGGACCTCGAGGTAGTAGAACGGCACATACGTCGTGAACCCCAGCTGAGTCCACGAGCGCACCGCGATGATCATGATCAGCAGGGACATGGCGCCGACCATGGTCCGGCCGCCGGTCATGGTGGACGCCTTCGCCTGCGCGGCCGCGGGCGCCGAGAGCATCGGCAGGACGGCGGTGAGCAGCCCCGCCACGAGGATGCCCGGGATCAGCATGCCCAGGGTTCCCGACAGGCCGAACGAGCTCGTGAGCAGCGCGGTGATCAGCGGCGGGCCCACGGCGATCCCGATATTGCCGCCGGTCGAGAAGACGCTCACGCCGGTCGCTTTGCGATCCCCGGCGACGACCGTCGCGGTGCGATACCCCTCGGGGTGATACGCGGCGACACCGAAGCCGGTGATCATGACGAGAGCGAGCACCACGGGATAGGACGGCGCCAGCCCCGTGAGCCCGAGTCCGAGGGAGGAGAGGAGCACCGACAGCGGCAGCAGCCACCGCCGTGAGGTTCGGTCGGCGAAATACCCGAAGAGCGGCTGGATCAGCGAGGACGTCACGTTGGCCATGAGCACGATGACACCCGTGGCCGTGTAGGACAGCGACAGCGCCGACTTGAGGAACGGCAGGATCGCCGGCAGCGCGCCCTGGTTCGTGTCGATCACGAGATGGCCTAGCGCCAGCAGGGTTAGCAGGCGCATGTTGGGCCGCACCCTGTCTGCTGGAGCGGCGCGAACGGAAGTCGGCAGCGCGACGGCCGGAGCGGTCGGGTCCGGGGTCATATCGCCCTATGCTACACTAACTTCGCCGTGAAGGTCAGCGAGCTCGGCCACGTTTCCCTCTTCGTGCGGGACCTCGAGGCCTCGCTGCGCTTCTATCGCGATCTGCTGGGCCTCAAGGAGACCGGGCGCGGCAAGGGCGGCCGGATCGCCTTCCTCTCCGCGGGTGTTCACCACCACGATGTCTCTCTCGAGATTGCGCGGACGGAAGGGCCGGAGCCCGTCAAGGGCGCGCCGGGTCTCTACCACATCGCCTTCTGCGTGGGCACGACCCGCGAGGAACTCGAGGCGGCGCGGCGCGAGGTCGAGCGCCACGGCCTCGCGCCCTTCGGCGAAGTGGCCGGCGCCACGCCGTCCTTCTGCGTGAAGGATCCCGACGGCCACACCATCGAGCTCTACGTCGAAGCCTCAGCGTAGGTGCGCCGGCGCGCGGACGCGCCACATCAGCGCGGCCGCCGCAGCCAGCGCCACCGTCACGAAGCCGAAGCCGGCCAGATAGCTCTGCGTCCGATCGAAGATGGCCCCGCCGATCCAGGCGCCGATCGCCTCGCCCGGTCCCACCGCCAGCGACATCCAGCCGTAGATCGTCCCGAACGTCGGCCCGGCGAAGATGTCCGCCGTCCGCGCCGAGGCCACGATGCCCGACGACCCCTGGGCGAGACCGTAGAGCACCACGTAGCCGATCAGCCATTCGTGGGCGCCGTGCCACGCGAGCATGCTCAGGCACGCGACTCCGCCGATCGCGCTCGCATAGGCGACGGCGAGCGTCTGGGCGCGACCGATGCGATCGGCCAGCCACCCCGTGGCCAGACGTCCGGGAAGGCTCACCAAGCTGACGCTGCCGAGCGCGGCCGCCGCCTCGACGGCCGGGACGCCCGCGCCCACGGCGAAGGCCACCATGTGGACATTCATCAGCGGAAAGCCCATGGCCGAGAGCCAGCGCGCCACCGCGAGATTCCAGAAGGCGCCGGTTCTGACCGCGGCGCCCAGGCTCCACGGAGGCTGGCCCTCCCGCCTCCGCGCCGTTGGGGCGGGGGCCTCCAGATGACCGGGCAGTCGCTGGAAGACATTGGCGGGAATGATCAGCATGGCCAGCAGCGCGGCCCAGGCCAGGAGGACGCCCCGCCAGCCGATCCAGTTGAGAAGAAACTGAGCCAGGGGGATGAAGGCGAAAGCGCCGAAGCCGGTGCCGAGATCCACCGCCGCGATGGCGCGGCCGCGCGCCCCCGGGTACCAGAGCGCCGCCACCGTCATATTGGCCTGGCTGCCGAGGCCCGACAACCCGAGGCCGCCGAGGAGGCCATAGGTGAGGATGAGGACCGAGAGGCTCTG
>DASSSH010000029.1:0-6146 GCA_035708525.1 Candidatus Methylomirabilota bacterium | reverse complement strand
CGCCCGCGGATCTGGACATGTCGGGAGCGAGCGTCTTACTCAGCGCAGACTACCGGCCCCGCCAGTGTCCCTCGATCCACACATATCCACCGGCTCGTGGTGCCCAATGTCCAGGTACCCAGACGAAATCCGGCCTGGTGGGCTCCCAGTGCCCAGGCACCCAGACATAAGCGCCGTTGCGCCACGTCCAGTGGCCCTGCACCCAGACATGCCCTGGTTGTGGCTGCACCGGGACGACTTCGACACGGGGCGGGGGAGCCGGCGGCGGCGTCCTGACGACCACGGGCACCGGCTCGGCGACGACACAGCCCGCCAGGAGAAGACCGGCGCCAGCTCCCAGGAGCGTACGACGTAGTCGCAATCGTTTCATCGCGGCCCTCCTTGTTTGGTTCTGGATCTAGCTCCAGGGTGCCATCAAGGCCGCTGGCTCGTCCACTAGTTGACGGCGGCTGCTGCCGTCGCGCTTACGCCGGCCCGCACTAGCGACCGTCGCCGGCCGAGAGCGGGATGCACGCGCCGGCGGCCACGCTCATGGTGACGATTTCGCCAACGCGCACCCGCGGCGGGGTCGGCCCGGTCACCCGGAGGACCACGTCGCTGCCCTCCAGCCGAACCTGGTAGTCGACCGCGTCGCCGAGATAGTGGGCACGCACCACCGTGCCTCGCAGGAGATTTCTTCCAGCCGCGGCGCTCGGCGTCGTCGGGCCCGACGCCAGCTCGATCTGGTGAGGCCGGATGGAGACGACCACGGCCGCGCCGGGAACCAAGTCATCGGCGGCGACGCGGAGGCGGAGGGGGCCGCGCGCGACGGTGCACGGCGCATCCGCGACGGCGTCGAGCAGGTTCGTCTTGCCGACGAACTCGGCGACGAAGCGCGTCCGCGGCTGCTCGAAGAGCTCCTCGGCGCTGCCGATCTGGGCGACGCGACCGTTCTGGAGGACCGCGACCCGGTCCGAGATCACCATGGCCTCGGCCTGATCGTGGGTCACGTACAGCGTGGTGATCCCGAACGTCTCGTGCAGCCGCCGGATCTCGAAGCGCATTTCCTCGCGGAGGTTCGCGTCGAGATTGCTGAGCGGCTCGTCGAGCAGCAGGATCTCGGGCTCCACCACCAGGGCCCGCGCGACGGCGACCCGCTGCTGCTGGCCCCCGGACAGCTCGCCGGGGTAACGCGAGTCATAGCCTTCGAGCTGAACGGCCTTCAGCATTTCTTTCACGCGCCGGCTGCGGTCGGCCTTCGCCGATCCGTTGAACCGCAGGCCGTAGACCACGTTCTGAGCGACTGTCATGTGGGGCCAGAGCGCGTAGCTCTGGAAGATCATGGCCATCCGGCGCCGCTCGGGCGGGACGACCGCTGTCGGTGAGGAGAGGCAGCGATCGCCGACCCAGATCTCCCCCGCTTCCGGCGTGAGGAAGCCCGCCACGAGCCGCAGGGTCGTCGTCTTGCCGCAGCCCGAGGGGCCGAGCAGCGCCACGAGCTCGCCGGGCTCGATCCGCAGATCGAGCCCCTGGACGGCGGCGACGTCGCCGTAGCGCTTGGTCAGCCCTTTGATCGTCACGCCCGGCATGGTGGCTAGCCTGTGGCGGTTTCGGACCGTCCCCCGAGCACGTCGCGTCCGAGCAGGGTCTGCATCAGGACGATGGTGGCGAAGGTCATCGCCAGCATGAAGAGGCCGAGGACCGCGATGGCACCGAACTGGCCCTCCTCCTTCAGGTCGAAGATCACCACGGACATCACCTTGGTGTTGGGCGTGAAGAGGATGATCGAGGCCGACAGCTCGCGGATCACGCCGATGAAGACGAAGCACCAGGTCGCGATGATGCCGCTCTTCGCCAGGGGCGCGGTGATCTCCCGCAGCACGCGCAGCCGCCCGGCGCCGAGGATCCGGCCGGCTTCCTCCAGCTCGGTATGGATCGCGCGGAAGGTGGCATCGGACTGCGAATAGCCGACCGGCATCTCCTTGGTGAGGTAGGCGAGGAAGAGGATCCAGAGCGAGCCGTAGAGCAGGAGCGGCGGGCGCGTATACGCGACGAAGAGCGCCACGGCCAGGACGACGCCGGGGATGACGACGGGCGCCAGCGCGAGGAAGGCCAGGAGCTGGTGACCCACGATGAGCTTGCGGTTGGCGATGTAAGCGAGCAGCGCGGCCAGCCCCGCGCCGACACACGCCGTCAGCACGCCCAGCTCGAGCGTGTTGACGATGGCACCCTGGGTCGAGCTGTAGAGGAAGGTGAACGACCAGTTCGCCAGCGTGAAGTTGTCCCAGGTGAGCGGCTGGGCCCACGCGCGCGAGAACGCGGCCTTGGCGAGGATGCCGTACGGCAGGAACACGGTGCAGGCGAGGACCGCGAGGCAGCCGAGCAGCGCCGGGTATCGCCACGGGCCGAGCGGGATCCGCCGGCGCTGCGCCCCCTTGCCTCCGACTGAGGCGTAGCCGCGCCGGCCGAGGAGCTGCTTCTGGACGAGCAGCAGCAGGGCCGTCGCCACGAGCAGCGGCACCGAGAGGGCGGCGGCCATCTCGACCTTGGGCGGGTACTGGAAGAGCGCCCACACCTGGGTCGTGATCGTGTGGAAGCCCGCGGGCAGGGCGAGGATGGCGGGCGAGCCGAACAGCGCCAGCGCCTGCAGGACCGCCAGGATGAAGCCGCTCAGGATGGCGGGCGCGACCATGGGCAGAGTGATCGTCAGCGCCACGTGAAAGCGACGGGCGCCGAGAATGGACGCGGCCTCTTCCAGATCGGACGCGATCAGCCCCAGAGTGTTGGCGATCATGATGTAGACGTAGGGGAAGGAGTAGATCGCCACCACGAACACCAGCCCGGTCATGGTGAAGATGTTGACGAGCGGCTCCTCGGCGCCCGTCAGACTCCGATAGAGCTTGTTCAGATAGCCCGCGTTCGGACCGGCCAGCATGACCCAGGCGAAGGCGCCGAGGAAGGGCGGCGTAACGAACGAGGCCATGATGAGGCTGCGGATCGCGCGCGCGCCAGGCAGGTCGGTGCGGGCGGTGAGCCAGGCCATGGGCGCGCCGATCGCCAGCGCGCCCAGCCCCGACCAGAAGGCGAGCACCACGGTATTCCAGAGCGCCTTCTGGAGCTGGAGATCGGTGAACACCCGGACATAGTGCGCCAGCGTCACGCCGCGCTCGCCGCTCACACTGATATAGCCGAGCCAGCCGAGCGGCAGGAGGATCAGCAGGGCGAGGGCGGCGGCGGCCAGCACCCAGACGGGGGCGGAGCGGTCGATCCCTGCGAGGCGCGAGAGGGAAGGCCGGGCCGCCGCCTCGTGAGCCATGGCCCCGGGGCTAGGCCCCGAAGAACTCCACGAAGCGCGCCTTGATCTCCTCGTTGCGCTTCTCCAGCTCCTCGGGGTCCACCTGGAGGAGACGCAGCTCGGAGAGCTTCGGGCGGTCGGCCGGATACTTCACCTCCGGGTGGCCCACGTAGAGGCCCTCCGTGTCGGCCAGCACCTGCTGCACCTCGCGGCTGAAGGTGAAGTCGGTGAAGAGCCTGGCGGCGTTGGGATGGGGTGCGAAGCTGGCGATCGCGGTCGGCGAGACGACGAGCGGGACGCCTTCCTTCGGGTACACGATCTCCACCGGGTTACCTTTCTTCTTGATCTGGTAGAACGAGTAGTCGCCGCCGTTCACCGCGACGGGCCGCTCGCCGGAGGCGACGACGCCCGAGGGATCCACCGCCGACTGGACCAGCATCAGCCGGTTCTGGGCGAGCTGCTTGAAGTACTCCCAGCCGTGGAGGTGCACGAGCGCCAGCACATGGGTCGAGATGACTCCGCTGTAGCCCGGGTGGGCGGTGACCAGCTTGCCCTTCCACTTCGGATCCAGCAGATCCTTCCAGGTGCGGGGCGCCTCCGCGGCCGGGATGATCCGCGTGTTGTAGGCGATGACGTTGACGGTTGCGCGGAGCGCGTAGTGGTAGCCGTCCTTGTCCTTGAAGGCCGCCGGGAAGCCCTCGACGCCGGCCGGTGTGTACTTCGTCAGGAGCTTCTTCTCCTTGAAGAACACGTAGTGACCGGCATCGGAGGTGTGGATCACGTCCACGTTCTTGATGTTGGCGCCGAGCTCCTGCATGACGCGCTGGAGGATGCGCTGCGAGCCGGTCCGGTGGACCTCGACCTTGATCCCCGGGTAGGCCGCCTCGAAGAGCTTGGCGACTTTCTCCGAGCTCGACAGCGCGAGGGAGGTGTACCAGACGACCTTGCCCTCCTTCTTCGCCGCCTCTACCCGCGCATCCTGGGCGGGCGCCGGCGCGGCGGAGAAGGCCAGCAGGAGTCCGATCAGGACGGCGATTCGTCGGCCGTGTGTCATCTTGCCTCCTTCAGGTCGTGAGAGCATCCATGAGCTCGGAGATCTGGGGCTGCGCCGCCAGGGCGCCGACCATCTTGATGATGCGTGTCGCCTGCGGGTCGGGCAGCGCCAGGGCGGCGTTGCCGCGGAACTTGGCTTCCAGCTCCTCGCGGGTCAGGGGCGAGTCGGGGCCGCCACGATAGTGATCCTGGCGCTCCTCCAGGACGCGGCCGTCGGTCAGGCGGACGGCAACATGCCCGATGAACTGGCGCGGGTAGTCGATGGTCGGGTCGATCTCGTAGCCCACCTTGGCCGCGATTCCCAGCACCGCCGGATCGCGCACCGCCTCGTCGGTGAACTCGGCGAGCGTCGCCCGCCCTTTGGCGAGAATCACCGCGAGCAGATATGGGAGGCTGAACTTCGCGGCGTAGCCGTTGGGGGGGCGGTGCTTGGCGGCGAGCGGCTCCCACAGCCGCGGCAGGGGACCTTCGGCGGTGCGGCAGCGGATCTCGGCGATCTGCTCCGGTCGAATCCCATGCCGCTCCCGGATGCGGAGCGCGCAATCCATGTAGGGGTGAGCGATGGAGCCGCAGGGATACGGCTTGAAGGTGAGCTGCTCGAGCTCCCAGTCGCGACCGAGGCTTCCGAGCAGGGCGTCGAGCTTCGCCGCCTCGAATCCCCCGGCGAACGCCTCGTAGAAGCCGTGGGTGCCCTCGAAGACCGTCTCTGGTCCCGTGAATCCCGACCGCGCGAGGAGCGCCGCGGCCACGCCCCCATGAGCGGCCCAGCCGGGGTGCAGTCGCTTGGTCCACGAGCCGTCGGTCAGATACTCGATGATCCCGCTCGCCTGGCTCCCGCAGATCCCGAAGGCGTGAACCAGCTGATCCTGGGTGAGATTGTAGAGCCGGCCCGCCACGGCCGCGGCGGCGAAGCTTCCGGTGAGCGCCGTCGGGTGATAGTGACGCGCGTGAAAGTGACCCGGGACCGCCAGACCGACCCGACACATCACCTCCACCCCCCCGATCAGCGCCTCGAGCACGGCGCGGCTGGATGCGCCGAGCGCCTCGCCGACGGCCAGCGCCGTGGTCACGGCGACCGAGCCCGTGTGCACGATGGCGTCTTCCCGCGTGTCGTCGAAGTCGAGACCGTGGGCGAGGGTGCCGTTGGCAAGCGCCGCGCTCGCCGCGCCCACTCGCGCCTTGCTTCCGATGAGTGTGCTCTCCGGCGGACCGCCGAGACGTTCGGCGGCCTGCAGCACCGCCCGCCCGAAGTCCTGCCGCGACGACGCGAGGCAGCTGCCGATGGTGTCGAGCGCCAACAGCGTCGCCTTGGCGACCACCGGCGCGGGGATGGTGTCCAGCCCGAGACCGAGGACGAACTGCGCGTAGCGGCGCGCGACCGACGGGCGGGGAATGGGGGACTGAGGCACGCGGATCTCCTGTCCGGCTCCGGGTGAGCACTTTTCTACTGAAGGGTGCCGGAGAAGTCAACGGCTAAGTTCCCCATTCCGCGGCTCGACGCACTGTGGCCCGCGGCGATTCGCCGCAATGCGAGCACGCCGAGGGCTTGACACATCAGGGCGCGGCGCCTAGCCTCGCCGGAGGAGGACACTCGACTTGGCGAACCACGATGGTGGCCGGCACCGGGCGCCATGGCTGGGCCTCGATCCCGCCACGGTGCGCGTCGCGTGGACGCTGTTGGCGATCGGCGCCGTTCTGGCGCTGCTCTACATCCTCCGATACGTGCTCCTGCTGCTGGCCTTCTCGGTCTTCTTCGCTTACCTCCTCTATCCCGTGGTCCATGCGGGCCAGCGCTGGGTGCCGGGACTGCGATCGCGGA